>NZ_JBDYQK010000002.1:0-328052 GCF_043832615.1 Klebsiella sp. KE9456 | reverse complement strand
GTGGATGTCAAGACCAGGTAAGGTTCTTCGCGTTGCATCGAATTAAACCACATGCTCCACCGCTTGTGCGGGCCCCCGTCAATTCATTTGAGTTTTAACCTTGCGGCCGTACTCCCCAGGCGGTCGACTTAACGCGTTAGCTCCGGAAGCCACGCCTCAAGGGCACAACCTCCAAGTCGACATCGTTTACAGCGTGGACTACCAGGGTATCTAATCCTGTTTGCTCCCCACGCTTTCGCACCTGAGCGTCAGTCTTTGTCCAGGGGGCCGCCTTCGCCACCGGTATTCCTCCAGATCTCTACGCATTTCACCGCTACACCTGGAATTCTACCCCCCTCTACAAGACTCCAGCCTGACAGTTTCGAATGCAGTTCCCGGGTTGAGCCCGGGGATTTCACATCCGACTTGTCAGACCGCCTGCGTGCGCTTTACGCCCAGTAATTCCGATTAACGCTTGCACCCTCCGTATTACCGCGGCTGCTGGCACGGAGTTAGCCGGTGCTTCTTCTGCGGGTAACGTCAATCAGTAAGGTTATTAACCTCACCGCCTTCCTCCCCGCTGAAAGTACTTTACAACCCGAAGGCCTTCTTCATACACGCGGCATGGCTGCATCAGGCTTGCGCCCATTGTGCAATATTCCCCACTGCTGCCTCCCGTAGGAGTCTGGACCGTGTCTCAGTTCCAGTGTGGCTGGTCATCCTCTCAGACCAGCTAGGGATCGTCGCCTTGGTGAGCCGTTACCTCACCAACAAGCTAATCCCATCTGGGCACATCCGATGGCAAGAGGCCCTAAGGTCCCCCTCTTTGGTCTTGCGACGTTATGCGGTATTAGCTACCGTTTCCAGTAGTTATCCCCCTCCATCGGGCAGTTTCCCAGACATTACTCACCCGTCCGCCACTCGTCACCCGAGAGCAAGCTCTCTGTGCTACCGTTCGACTTGCATGTGTTAGGCCTGCCGCCAGCGTTCAATCTGAGCCATGATCAAACTCTTCAATTTAAGTTTGATGCTCGTGAATTAAACTTCGTAATGAATTACGTGTTCACTCAGAGACTTGGTATTCATTTATTGTCCGAAGACATTAAGAATCCATGTCACTTTGAGTGCCCACACAGATTGTCTGATAAATTGTTAAAGAGCAGTTGCGACGCGCTTCAGCGCTCTGTCGCGAGGTGGCGTATAATACGCTTTCCTCTTACAGAGTCAACCCTGTTTTTCAGAGTCTTCCCCGCTGACCCGGCGGCTTGCATGCCGTTTCTCCGTGTCAGTGGGAGCGCATTATAGGGAGTTATTCGGCGGTGACAAGCGGTAAAATGCAATTTTATTTCAACCGCTCATCTTTTATACGTAACGCTTATTTTTGCTGCTTTTTAATCGCATTCGGCAGCTCTGCCAGGCTATTTAGCACCCAATCCGCAGCGCTTTCTGCTTCCGGGGTGACAGGCTTGCCGGTGCGCACTAATACTTTTGTGCCCACTCCCGCAGCCTGAGCCGCCTGCATATCTTCTACTTTATCGCCCACCATATAGGAAGCCGCCATATCGATATGCAGGTAATCGCGCGCCGAGATCAGCATTCCCGGATGCGGTTTGCGGCAGTCGCAGGTCTGGCGAAACTCTTTAACGGTTCCCTGCGGATGATGCGGGCAATAATAGATACCGTCCAGATCAACGCCGCGATCGGCCAGCGACCAGTCCATCCACTCCGTCAGCGTTTCAAACTGCTCTTCAGTAAACTTACCGCGGGCAATACCGGACTGGTTAGTCACCAGCACCAACGCATAGCCCATCTCCTTTAATTGACGCATTGCGTCGATAACGCCATCGATAAATTCAAAATTGTCGATTTCATGGACATAGCCGTGATCGACATTAATTGTGCCGTCACGGTCAAGAAAAATTGCGGGTACTGACTTTGCCACCGGTTTGCTCCTGATAAAGGCTAGTGCGCGTAGTATCGCATGTTTATAGACGCAAGAAAGTGCTCATTATACAGAGTCAGATTGATTTAGACGTCTGGATGCCTTAACATCCATTTCATTGACAGGCATCGCCTGAACACGGCAGAAGAAAATGCCACGGCAAACGGCTAAACGATAATAAATAACTGATGATAAAACTTTCAAATATCACCAAGGTGTTCCAGCAGGGGAACCGTAGCATACAGGCGCTGAATGATGTCAGCCTGCATGTCCCTGCCGGACAAATTTATGGCGTCATCGGCGCTTCTGGTGCGGGTAAGAGTACATTAATCCGCTGCGTTAACCTGCTTGAGCGTCCGACTCAGGGCAGCGTACAGGTTGGCGGTCAGGAGCTAACGGCACTTTCCGAAAAAGAGCTGACCCGCGCTCGCCGTCAAATCGGCATGATCTTCCAGCACTTTAACCTGCTTGCCTCGCGTACCGTATTCGGTAATGTCGCGTTGCCGCTGGAACTGGATAACACGCCGCAGGCAGAAATTAAACGCCGGGTGAGCGAACTACTGGAGCTTGTGGGCCTTGCCGATAAGCATGACAGTTATCCCGCTAATCTTTCTGGCGGACAAAAGCAGCGCGTAGCCATCGCCCGCGCTCTGGCCAGCAATCCAAAAGTGTTGCTTTGCGACGAAGCCACCAGCGCTCTGGATCCAGCCACTACCCGTTCGATTCTGGAACTACTGAAAGATATCAACCGTCGCCTGGGGCTGACCATTCTGCTGATCACCCACGAAATGGATGTTGTGAAACGCATCTGTGATTGCGTCGCCGTGATCAGCAACGGCCAGTTAATTGAACAGGATACGGTGAGTGAAGTCTTCTCTCATCCCAAAACGCCGCTGGCGCAGCAGTTTATTCAGTCAACGCTGCATCTGGATATTCCGGATGATTATCAGGCTCGCCTGAAGCCTGAGGCATATCCCGATAGCGTACCGATGCTGCGCATGGAGTTTACCGGCCATTCCGTTGATGCGCCGCTGCTCTCTGAAACCGCGCGTCGCTTCAATGTGAACAACAATATTATCAGCGCGCAGATGGATTACGCCGGCGGCGTGAAATTCGGCATTATGCTGACCGAAATGCACGGCGCACAGGAAGATACCCAGGCCGCAATCGCCTGGCTACAGGAACACCATGTAAAAATAGAGGTACTGGGATATGTCTGAACCCATGATCTGGCTGCTGATTCGCGGCGTATGGGAAACGCTGGCTATGACATTTGTCGCCGGCTTCTTCGGTTTTGTTCTCGGTCTGCCGGTTGGTGTACTCCTGTACGTCACGCGTCCAGGGCAAATTGTCGCTAACGCGAAGCTTTACCGTACACTGTCGGCGGTAGTAAACATTTTCCGTTCGATTCCGTTTATTATCCTGTTGGTCTGGATGATCCCTTTCACCCGCGTGATCGTAGGAACATCCATTGGACTGCAGGCGGCTATCGTTCCGCTGACGGTCGGCGCGGCGCCATTTATCGCGCGGATGGTCGAAAACGCACTGCTGGAGATCCCAACCGGCCTTATCGAAGCATCTCGAGCCATGGGGGCGACGCCAATGCAGATCGTCCGTAAGGTTCTTCTGCCGGAAGCGCTGCCGGGACTGGTCAATGCGGCAACCATTACGCTCATTACGCTGGTCGGCTATTCCGCGATGGGCGGCGCTGTCGGCGCTGGTGGTCTGGGGCAGATTGGCTATCAGTACGGCTACATCGGCTACAATGCAACCGTGATGAATACCGTACTGGTATTACTGGTTATTCTGGTTTATTTGATTCAATTCTCTGGCGATCGTATCGTCCGGGCAGTGACTCACAAATAACATTGCACACAATACAAAATATTACAGGAAGGAAATATCATGGCCTTTAATTTCAAAACCTTTGCGGCGGTAGGTGCGTTAATCGGTTCGCTAGCGCTGGCGGGTTGCGGTCAGGACGAAAAAGATCCGAACCATATCAAAGTTGGCGTTATCGTCGGGGCGGAACAGCAGGTTGCTGAAGTCGCGCAGAAAGTGGCAAAAGAAAAATACGGCCTTGATGTTGAACTGGTCACCTTCAACGACTATGTGCTGCCGAACGAAGCGCTGAGCAAAGGTGATATTGATGTTAATGCCTTCCAGCATAAACCGTATCTTGATCAACAAATTAAAGACCGCGGCTACAAACTGGTTCCAGTCGGAAACACTTTTGTTTATCCGATTGCCGGATATTCGAAAAAAATCAAATCCCTGGACGAACTGCAGCCGGGTTCTCAGGTCGCCATTCCTAACGATCCGACCAACCTCGGTCGCTCCCTGCTGCTGTTGCAGAAAGTTGGCCTGATCAAACTGAAAGAGGGCGTTGGTTTACTGCCTACGGCTCTGGATATTATTGAAAACCCGAAAAACCTGAAAATTGTTGAGCTGGAAGCCCCGCAGTTGCCGCGTTCACTGGATGATGCACAAATCGCTCTGGCGATTATCAATACCACTTACGCCAGCCAGATTGGCTTAACGCCGGCCAAAGACGGTATTTTTGTGGAAGGCAAAGATTCTCCGTACGTCAACCTGATTGTCGCGCGTGAAGACAACAAAGATGCGGAAAACGTTAAGAAATTTGTCCAGGCTTACCAGAGTGACGAAGTTTACGAAGCAGCCAACAAAATCTTTAACGGCGGTGCGGTGAAAGGCTGGTAATCTTTTTTCAGCGTAATATCATTCAGGACGGGCTTTATGCCCGTCTTGTCATTTATGCAATCACCTGATTCAATAGCGCCCTGTTTTATTATTTTTCGAGGAAATACTATGCGTGCTTTACCGGTCTGTTTGTTAGCACTCATGTTAAGTGGTTGTTCTATGCTAAGCAGATCTCCCGTCGAGTCTGAACAAAGCACTGCAACTCCGCCAGCCAAATCGGAACCGGCAAAACCAAGAGCGACGCGCCCGGCACCGGTAAGAATCTATACCGATGCAGCAGAACTGGTAGGTAAACCTTTCCGCGATCTGGGGGAAGTCACCGGTGAATCATGTCAGGCCTCAAACCAGGACTCTCCGCCGAATATCCCTACGGCCCGTAAGCGTCTACAAATTAATGCGGCAAAAATGAGAGCCAATGCGGTTCTGCTGCACCGTTGCGAAGTGACAAGCGGTACCCCAGGCTGCTACCGACAGGCCGTCTGCCTGGGTTCAGCGCTTAACGTTTCGGCGCAATGAGTGCTTTTCAGTTTGCACAAATAGGCGTGATTCGCTCACCCTATAAAGAAAAGTTTGCCGTCCCTCGCCAGCCGGGAATTATCAAAAATGGCGGCGGTGAATTACAGCTGTTGCCCCCCTATAACCAGGCTGAAGCGGTGCGCGGCCTGGAGAACTTCAGCCACCTCTGGGTGCTGTTTGTCTTCCATCAGACAATGGAAGGCGGCTGGCGCCCGACCGTGCGTCCCCCCCGCCTCGGCGGCAATGTGCGAATGGGCGTTTTCGCCACCCGTTCGACCTTTCGTCCTAATCCCATCGGAATGTCGTTGGTCGAGCTCAAAGCCGTTCGCTGTCATAAAGAGCAGGTTATTCTGGAGTTAGGTAGTCTGGATCTGGTGGACGGCACTCCGGTCGTGGATATCAAACCTTACCTGCCCTTTGCCGAGGCGTTGCCGGATGCCAGCGCCAGCTATGCTCAGCAGGCACCGTCGGCGGAAATGGCGGTGCGCTTTACGCCGGAAACAGACGCGCAGCTTTTAACCCTCGAAAAACGTTATCCTCGGCTCAAATCGTTCATTACCGAGGTTCTGGCGCAAGATCCGCGTCCGGCATATCGTAAACAAGAAGAGGAAGGGAAAACATACGCCGTCTGGCTACTCGATTTTAACGTGCGCTGGCGGGTGATTTCGTCTGGTTTTGAAGTCTTTTCTCTCGAACCACGCTAATTTTATTTTCCTCTCTTTTGGCATCTTTGCCACGCTGGTAAACTAAACCACTTTTTTGTGTCAGGCTGGTTTTCAGCCTGTATCGATCGTTCAACTGGAACCGTAACAACATGCGTACTAGCCAATACCTGCTCTCCACTCTGAAGGAGACGCCTGCCGACGCCGAGGTTATCAGCCATCAGCTGATGCTGCGCGCCGGGATGATCCGCAAGCTGGCCTCCGGGTTATACACCTGGCTGCCGACCGGCGTGCGCGTCCTGAAAAAAGTCGAAAACATCGTGCGTGAAGAGATGAACAACGCCGGTGCCATCGAGGTGTCGATGCCAGTGGTTCAGCCCGCTGACCTGTGGCAAGAGAGTGGTCGCTGGGAACAGTACGGCCCGGAACTGCTGCGTTTTGTTGACCGTGGCGAGCGTCCGTTCGTACTCGGCCCAACCCATGAGGAAGTCATCACCGACCTGATTCGTAACGAGCTGAGCTCTTACAAACAACTGCCGCTGAACTTCTATCAGATCCAGACCAAATTCCGTGACGAAGTCCGTCCGCGCTTTGGCGTGATGCGTTCTCGCGAATTCCTGATGAAAGACGCTTACTCTTTCCATACCTCTCAGGAATCCCTGCAGGAAACATACGACGCCATGTATGCCGCTTACAGCAAAATCTTCAGCCGTATGGGCCTGGATTTCCGCGCGGTACAGGCAGACACGGGGTCAATCGGCGGTAACGCATCCCACGAGTTCCAGGTACTGGCGCAAAGCGGCGAAGATGATGTGATCTTCTCTGATTCTTCTGACTACGCGGCTAACATCGAATTCGCCGAAGCCGTTGCGCCAAAAGCGCCGCGCGCGGCTGCCAGCCAGGAGATGACGCTGGTTGATACGCCAAACGCGAAAACCATCGCAGAGCTGGTTGAGCAGTTCAATCTGCCGATTGAGAAAACCGTCAAAACGCTGCTGGTGAAAGCGGTTGAAGAGAGCCAGTCTCCGCTGGTTGCCTTGCTGGTACGTGGCGATCACGAGCTGAACGAAGTGAAAGCGGAAAAACTGCCGCAGGTTGCCAGCCCGCTGACCTTCGCAACCGAAGACGAGATTCGTGCGCTAGTGAAAGCCGGCCCTGGTTCTCTGGGGCCGGTGAATATGCCGATTCCGGTGATCATTGACCGTACCGTAGCCGCGATGAGCGATTTCGCCGCTGGCGCGAATATCGACGGCAAGCACTACTTCGGCATCAACTGGGATCGCGATGTCGCGACGCCAGACGTCGCCGATATCCGTAACGTCGTGGCAGGCGATCCAAGCCCGGACGGCCAGGGCACGCTGCTGATTAAACGCGGCATCGAAGTGGGTCATATCTTCCAGCTGGGCACCAAGTATTCCGAAGCGCTGAAAGCCTCCGTACAGGGCGAAGATGGTCGTAACCAGATCCTGACGATGGGTTGCTACGGTATCGGGGTAACGCGCGTGGTGGCGGCGGCGATTGAGCAGAACCACGACGAACGCGGGATCGTATGGCCTGACGCCATTGCGCCATTCCAGGTTGCCATTCTGCCGATGAACATGCACAAATCCTTCCGCGTGCAGGAACTGGCGGAAAAACTGTACGGCGAACTGCGCGCCCTGGGTATTGAAGTGCTGATGGATGACCGTAAAGAGCGTCCGGGCGTGATGTTTGCGGATATGGAACTGATCGGCATCCCGCACACTATCGTGCTGGGCGACCGTAACCTCGACAACGACGATATTGAATACAAATACCGTCGTAACGGCGAGAAGCAGCTGATTAAAACTGGCGAGATCGTCGATTTCCTGGTGAAAGCCATTAAAGGTTAATTAGCACCTTCAAATGCAAAAAGGCCTCGGAAATAAGAGGCCTTTCTTTTTTACGCCGACAATTTTTACTGGTTACACTCTTTTCCCGGAATAAATTTAATATTCTTATCCGCCACCAACGTTTTGACCATCGCGCCGCTATCCGGGTTGGCATCAAGGGTAAAATGTCCTTCCACCTGTAGCAGCACCGGGCGACTATCCGTACCACGCGCAGCGGCATAATCGCGCTCTAGATGAGCATTGCTGGCTACCACGACGCGTTTGCCGGTTGCACAATCGGTAAAGGTCGCGGCATCCGCCATAAAGAAGTACATTCCACGCATCGCCATCGGCGTGATGGGCAGACTGGCTTTTACTGATGCCAGCGTATAGTTCAACGCCGATTCAATTGGGTTACCATCACGATCGAGCATTTCAAGCCTGTCGCCTTTATCCCGATAATAAGACTTCTCGCCTTTGCTATCGGTCAGCACCAGCTTATCCGCCGTTCGCGCCCAGGTACCGTATGACGCAAAAGAAGAAGGTTCGCGACTCACGCCCTGATAGCGTTCATTCATCACCCAGGTACCGTCTTTTTCCAGAAAGAGCGACGTTTCGATACCTTCGCAATCGGCACAAGGCAGCACGCCGCGCCAGCTTTGCTGCATGGGTTTCATTTCTGCCATCGGTGCGGCCTGAAGCGTTTCAACCTCCGGGCGATTATTACAGCCAAATAGCACAAAAAGCGAGCAGACTGCGACAACTGAAAATATAGCGGTCTTCACTGTAAATTCCTTATCATCCATTCAACCAGTTTGCCATTCCCTTAATTAATGGCGAACTTTCCCACGCAGCGCTTTGACTGACGACTTTTGCGCCTTCGAAGCGAGTCGGCGCTCTTTTGACGCCCGGGTCGGCCGCGATAGCCGCCGACACTTTTGCACTGCGGTTAATTCTTGTATTAAGGCAACCAGACGGGCAATCGCCGCTTCGCGATTCATTTCCTGGCTACGATATTCCTGAGCCTTAATAATAACCACCCCATCGGCAGAAATTAAGTGGTGTCTGGCGGTAAGCAGACGTTCCTTATAATATTCTGGCAGACTTGAGGCCCTAATATCAAAGCGCAAATGAATAGCCGTTGATGCTTTATTTACGTGCTGTCCCCCCGCCCCCTGCGCGCGTATCCCGGAGAGCACAACTTCTTCATCCGCAATGGCCACGCGATGGCTAATCGTAATCATGCGGGTGTTTGCCAGGCCGTCAAATGAATTTCCAGATTATTCTGAGCATCAGATAACCAGATACTGCCATCCTGAATGGTCGCCTGGAGCGACATCGTGCGATCGGCAAAGGTACTGAGCTGAGCCAGTTGAGTATCATCTAAATACCATACCGTCAGCTTCGAAAACTGCGTCATTTTGCTCTTGTTCTGCTGCCACCAAATTTCAGCCGCCCGGCTATTATAGGCAAATAGCACAACCTCTTGCGCCCGTGAGCAAGCCTTTTTAATTCGCCGTTCATCCGGCAGCCCCAGCTCAACCCACAGGTCTACGCCCAGATGATCGTTCAGCAGCCAGAGCTCCGCTTCATCTTCAGAGGACAAACCGCGGGTGAACACCAGACGCTCATCGGCATATTTAATCCACGCCAGCAGACGTAGCATCATGCGCTCCTGGGTTTCTGACGGATGCTGAGCCAGCGTCAGACTGGCATCCAGAAACCGGTTGCGGTCTAGATCGGCTACATTCACCGTTGCTTTATAAATCGTCGCTTTCAGCGCCATGAATCATCTCCTGATAAAAATGGCGTACATTGTAGCGAAACTGGCAACAAAAGGCTGTCAGCATTCAACGGCTCCTGTTTCATCCTGCTGATATTGTTTAAATGCCTATGGTATAGTCACCTTGCTAAACAGAGTTTATCTTCGTAGGCTTAAACTTACATCCCACGGTTGAGTCAGAGCGCTGACAGGAGGGCATGTGGACAAATATTGTGAGTTAATACGCAAGCGGTATGCGGAAATAGCCAGCGGGGACCTGGGATATATCCCGGATGCGCTCGGTTGCGTACTGAAAGTATTGAATGAGATTGCGGTGGATCAGGCTCTTTCTGAGTCAGTCAAGGAAAAGGCCGCGTATGCGGCGGCAAACTTACTGGTGAGCGATTATGTCAATGAATGATACTTATCAACCCATCAATTGCGATGATTATGACAATCTCGAGCTTGCCTGCCAGCACCATCTTGTCCTGGCACTGGCGCTTAAAGATGGCGAGCAGTTGCAGGCGAAGGCCAACGATCTTATCTCACGCAAAAATATCGAGTATCTGGTGGTGGAACTCGCCGGTAACGTCCGCGAGCTACGCCTGGATAAAATCGCCAGCTTCAGCCACCCGGAAATCGGTACCGTGGTGGTCAGCGAGTCCTGAACCCAAACGGGTGGCTCAGCCGCCCGTTTTCCTCCATTCCATCTGTACGCCTTCGCCTTCCCGAACGCGCCCATCTTCCGTAATAAACAGACTGTCTGCCGCGGTAATGAGCGCTTCGCCATAAAACAGTAACGGCGTAGTATTGCGACGCCAGGGAGCAACGCCCAGCTCCTGCCAGAGCTTCTTCAGCTTGCGTCCTCCCTGACGACCCACGATATGCAGATTCCCGCTGGCGCGAAAGCGGATTGTTACCGCTTCCCCCGGATTTGGCCTGCGCAACGGCCCGGCGGGCAGTATCGCCAGCTCACCGAGGCCATCCGGTAACGGCAGCGACTTAAAGATATCATCCCATACCAGCACCGTCTCACTCTGGCCGGGAATATATTTCACCCAATGCAGCCGCTGCTGATAGCGACGAACGGTATAATGGCCAAGACGCAGGCAGGGATAAGCATCTTCACGCGCCAGCGCCACTTCACGCCAGATACGTTCCGGCACCTCGCGGGCAGGCATCGGCGCATTGCGTCCTGCCAGCCAACGGCGCAGCAGCGCCGCCCGACGCGGTGCGCTCATTGTTCGCAATGGCGCAATAGCCAGCGAGCCGTCTTCAGCCACCAGCGTCGCCAGTTCCGTCGCCAGCATTTCGTCCAGCAGTTGTTCCTGTTCGCCGCACAAACTGGCACTGCGCGCAACAGCATCGACAAAGTGCGGCCAGCGAGCCCGGAGCTGCGGGACAATACGCAGACGGAGAAAATTACGGTCGTAAGCGTCGTCCTGGTTGCTTTCATCTTCAATCCAGGTGAGCTGATGGGCGAGCGCCCACTGCTGCAGCGACTCGCGGCTTTCATTCAGTAACGGGCGCAGCAGTTTCGTCGCGGCAAAGTCGGATTCGCCGGCCATCGCCGATAGTCCGGTTGGGCCACTCCCCCGTTTAAGAGCCAGCAGGAAAGTTTCACACTGATCGTCAAGGTGCTGCGCGGTCACCAGCGCTTCACCTGGCAAAAGCGCCTCACGGAATGCCTGATAGCGCGCCTGCCGCGCGTGGGCCTCAATCCCCAGGCCCTCATCGCCGAGCGTCACCCGTTCGACCAGCAGCGGCACCTGCCACTGCTGGCAAATTTGCTGGCAGTGCGCCACCCAACCGTCGGCGTTAGCGCTGAGCCCGTGGTGAATATGCATCGCCCGCAGATGAATTGTTGGGTCCAGTTGGCGCCAGAGCACCAGCCGATACAGGAGCACGGTCGAATCCAGCCCACCGCTGAAGGCCAGCAAAAACTGGCGATGCGGCTGGAGCGTTTGAGCAATATCCGGGATCATCATGATGAGCGTTCTGACTGAAGAAAGCGTATCCGGCACGTTACCCGGCAGGACACGACCTGACAAGAATTACTGTTGATAAATCTCCAGCGGCAGGCCATCCGGATCCTTAAAAAAGGTGAAGCGTTTATCGGTAAACGGGTCAATACGAATACCTTCGCAAGCGATGCCGTGCAGCTCAAGATGGGCAACAGCGTCGTCAATATCCTCAACGCTAAACGCCAGATGGCGTAACCCGCAGGCTTCGGGACGGCTCGGACGCGAAGGCGGAAACGGGAAAGAAAACAGTTCAATAACATATTCACCATTCAGCGCCAAATCGCCCTTCCATGAATCACGTTCTTCACGGTAAAACTCCGCCAACAGAGTAAAACCCAGAATATCGCAGTAGAAAGCCTTACTCTGCGCATAATCTGTCGCGATGATGGCAATATGATGAACCCGTTTTAAACCCAGCATATTAAAATTCCTCCCGTTGAAGCCGATAACGTTACTCGCTCAGTTGATGACTGCGCAAGCCGCTGAGTCATTTTTTAACACCCGGACCCGATATACGCCATCTTCATCACGCTTCGCCCCGTGGATATCGGTTTCAAAACCAGGATAGTGGCGGCCAATTGAACACAGCATTAACAGGAAATCGAGCACTGCGCGGCTCTCCTCCGTGATCATCTCCCCGGGCATCAGCAACGGCACGCCAGGCGGATACGGCAGGATCATATTCGCTGAAATGCGTCCGACCAGATTCTCCAGTTCAATGGTTTCCACTTCGCCTTTAATCTGCCGCTGCCATGCCTGATGCGGCGTCATTTTCATCTCCGGCAGGACATCAAAGGCGCGTAGCATCAGCTGCGAAAGCTGATGCTGGCGGATCAGACGATGAATGCCCTGCGCCAAATCCTGAATGCGCATATTGCGGTAAAAATCCGGATCTTCGGCGTACAAATCCGGCAGCATATTCCTGACCCGTAAATTCAGATCGTAGGAGCGCTTAAACTCGGTTAACCCGCGTAATAGCCCCATCGCCCGGGTTTTATCAATACCAATGCTGAAGAGAAACAGAAGGTTGTACGGCCCGGTTTTTTCGACCACCACCCCGCGTTCATCAAGAAATTTAGCCACCAGCGCGGCCGGTATGCCTTCGTTATCCATATGACCCTGTTGATCCATACCTGGCGTCAGGATCGTGACTTTCACCGGATCGAGGAACATATGGTCGGCATCGGCATCCTGAAAACCGTGCCACGGCTCACCAGGCGCCACCGGCCAGCACTGCGCATCATTGATCTCCTCCGGCTGCCAGATATCAAAGAACCAGCCGTCAGACTCTTCGCGTAACCGCTGCACTTCTTTACGAAAATCCAGCGCTCGTTCAATTGAACGCTCGATGAGTCGCCTGCCGGAATTACCGCGCAGCATCGCCGCCGCGGTTTCAATGGAGGCGACAATCGGGTAGCTCGGGGAAGTTGAGGTATGCATCATAAAGGCTTCATTAAAGGTATCTTCATCGTAGTTGCCTTTAATATGGATAAGCGAAGCCTGCGAGAGCGCAGCCAACATTTTATGCGTCGACTGGGTTTCAAAGATCACTTTTCCCGGGATGCGATCGCCGCTCATTCCGCTTTTTCCCTGATAGATCGGGTGAAAATGGGTGTAAGGTACCCAGGCGGAATCAAAGTGGATCGACGGCACGTCAAGGGTCTCTTTGATCCAGGTGGTGTTATACAGCAGTCCGTCGTAAGTGGAGTTGGTGATCACCGCATAGGCGGGCCATCCGGCGCCCCCAACGGTATTGACTTTTTGCTGTATCGCATCGCGGGTAAATTCACGCTTCGGAATACCGCCGAGTATCCCCAGTGCGTTACGCGTCGGCTTTAACCACAGTGGCACCACATCGTTCATCATCAGCAGATGCGCCAGCGATTTATGGCAATTGCGATCGATAAGCAGCGTGCTGCCCGCCGGGGCGGAATACATGCCGACAATTTTATTCGACGTCGAAGTGCCATTGGTGACCATGTAGCTCTGTTCGGCACCGAATGCGCGGGCAATATACTCTTCCGCTTCCAGATGTGGACCACTATGATCGAGCAGCGACCCCAGTTCCGTCACCGAAATCGAGACATCCGCCTTTAAGGTATTGCCACCGAAAAAATCATAAAACAGGCATCCCACCGGGCTTTTTTGATAGGCAGATCCGCCCATATGGCCGGGGGTACAGAAAGTATATTTCCCCTCCTGGACATAGTTGAATAATGCTTTGGTAAACGGCGGGGTAATGTTATCAAGGTATTCGCGGGTGTACTGACCAATGCGGGTAGCGATCTCTTCCGCCAGCCCCAGCGCGTATTCAAAGAACCACAGCGTCATACGCAAATCCTGGCCGCTGACATCCATCGTCGAATGTGCGTTGATAAAAGCGTACAGGGGCAGGTATTCATTCAGACGATTAATATCGCTGCACAGATCAACGCTATATTCATCCCAGTCAAAAATAACGCCGCAGATCCGCGGATTATGCTCGATAAACAGCAAAAGGTCGGCGCTGTTCTGCGGCCAGATAGTCTGGAAGCCTTGCCGTTGCAGCGCGGCTTCCAGCTCTTGAATCGGTTCGTCTTTATAATAGACACCCTGGGGACCCATGATCGCGATGATATTCACGCCTTCCTCCTGAAATTTACCCGATGAAAGCATCATAACAACCACGCCAGCGCTTAGCACTGGCGTATTTCTCTTGTTGCATCGCGTTACGCGACAATATCATCCGCTTGCTCATTTCATCGCATCTTCGCGAATGACACATAAAAAAGGCCGGAGAATCCGGCCATTAGCGATAAGAAATCAGATAAATAATCAGGCGTAACCGTAGCTCATCAAACGTTGATAGCGACGGTTCAACAGCTCGTCATTATCCAGAACATCGAGATCGGCCAGATCGGCCAACAGCTGTTCTTTCAGAGATGCCGCCATCGCTTGCGGATTACGATGCGCGCCACCCAGTGGCTCAGGAATGATGGAATCAATCAGCTTCAGCTCTTTCAGGCGCGACGCGATAATCCCCATCGCTTCGGCAGCCAGCGGCGCTTTGTCCGCGCTTTTCCATAAGATGGATGCGCAACCTTCCGGGGAGATAACGGAATAGGTGCTGTACTGCAGCATATTCACTTTATCGCCCACGCCAATCGCCAGCGCGCCGCCGGAACCGCCTTCGCCAATAACGGTACAAATCACCGGTACGCTCAGGCGCGACATTTCACGCAGGTTACGGGCGATCGCTTCGGACTGACCGCGTTCTTCCGCCCCCACGCCAGGGTAAGCGCCAGGGGTGTCGATAAAGGTAATAATCGGCATGTTGAAACGCTCGGCCATTTCCATCAGACGCAGCGCTTTGCGATACCCTTCTGGTGCCGGCATGCCGAAGTTACGACGGATTTTCTCTTTCGTTTCACGGCCTTTCTGATGACCAATAATCATCACCGGGCGACCATCCAGACGCGCGATACCGCCAACGATCGCTTTATCGTCGGCATAAGCGCGGTCCCCCGCCAGTTCGTCAAATTCATCAAACGCCAGGCGAACATAATCCAGCGTGTATGGACGTTGCGGGTGGCGTGCCAGTTGGGCAACCTGCCATGCGCCAAGATCGGCGAAGATTTTGCGCGTCAGTTCTACGCTTTTTTCACGCAGACGATGCACTTCTTCATCGATATTAATATCCAGTTTCTCGTCCTGGCGGCTTACCGCTGTCAGAGAATCGATTTTCGCTTCCAGCTCTGCAATCGGCTGTTCAAAATCAAGGAAATTCAGACTCATAGTATTCCTGTATTAGTCAAACTCCAGTTCCACCTGCTCCGAACCAATGAGGCCACGGAGATCGTTTAGCAAACGATCGCTCGGAGAGACACGCCACGTCGCGCCAAAACGCAACCGCGCGCGTGCATCCGCCCTCTGATAGTAGAGATGTACTGGAATTGTCCCCGAGCGGTGGGGTTCCAGAGACTGACGGAGTCGGTTTAAAAGCTGGTCATCAATTTGCCTGTCCGTCAGCGAGATAGCAAGCCCGCGAGCATATTTTTCCCGGGCTTCGTCAATATCCATGACCTCGCGGGCGGTCATTTTAAGTCCCCCGCTGAAGTCATCAAAGCTGACCTGTCCGCTGACAATAAGTATGCGGTCTTTTTCCAGCAGTTGCTGATATTTATCCAGAGCGTCGGTAAACAGCATAACTTCCAGACGTCCGGAACGGTCATCCAGGGTACAGATGCCGATACGATTGCCGCGCTTGGTGACCATAACCCTTGCGGCAATCACGAGCCCCGCAGCCGTGGTCACTTTGCCACGTTCTGTTGGATGCATGTCTTTCAGCCGGTAGCCTCCGACATAACGCTCAATTTCCTTTAAATACTGATTGATGGGGTGCCCTGTCAGGTAAAGCCCCAACGTTTCACGTTCCCCGTCCAGCACCACCTGCTCTGGCCACGGCTGACAGCTGGCATAGGATTGTTCAATTTGCTCCGGCTCTTCCGCCAGTACGCCAAACATATCGGCCTGACCGATGGCCTCCGCTTTGGCATGCTGATCGGCGGCTTTTAGCGCATCGCCGAGCGAGTTCATCAGCGCGGCGCGGTGCGGACCCAGACGGTCAAACGCCCCGGACATGATCAGTTTTTCCAGCACCCGGCGGTTAAGCTTTTTGGTGTCGGTTCGCGCGCACAGGTCAAACAGTTCACGGAAATAACCGCCGTTATTGCGCGCTTCAATAATCGCCTCGATCGGGCCTTCACCCACGCCTTTGATCGCGCCGATACCGTAAACGATCTCACCGTCGTCATTAACATGGAAGTGATACAGCCCGGAATTGATATCCGGCGGCAGAATTTTCAGCCCCATGCGCCAGCATTCGTCCACCAGACCTACCACCTTCTCGGTGTTGTCCATATCGGCAGTCATTACCGCCGCCATAAACTCAGCCGGATAGTGCGCTTTCAGCCACAGCGTCTGATAAGAGACCAGCGCATAGGCGGCGGAGTGCGATTTGTTAAACCCGTAACCGGCAAATTTCTCCACCAGGTCAAAGATTTTCATCGCCAGCTCGCCATCGACGCCATTTTTCTTTGCGCCATCTTCAAAAACAGAGCGCTGCTTGGCCATCTCTTCCGGCTTTTTCTTACCCATCGCTCGACGCAGCATATCCGCGCCGCCGAGGGTATAACCGGAGAGCACCTGGGCAATCTGCATAACCTGTTCCTGATACAGAATGATGCCGTAGGTCGGCTCCAGTACCGGTTTCAGGCTCTCATGCTGCCACTGCACATCCGGGTAAGAAATCTCTTCGCGCCCGTGCTTACGGTCGATAAAGTTATCCACCATCCCCGACTGCAGCGGGCCGGGGCGGAACAGCGCCACCAGGGCGATCATATCTTCGAAGCAGTCAGGCTGCAGACGCTTAATCAGATCCTTCATGCCGCGGGATTCAAGCTGGAAAACCGCCGTGGTTTCCGAACGTTGCAGCATGTCGAAGCTTTTCTTGTCATCCAGCGGGATCGCGGCGATATCCAGCGGCGGCTCGCCGTTTTTCTCGCGGCGGGCGTTAATCATCTCCAGCGCCCAGTTAATGATAGTGAGCGTGCGCAGCCCCAGAAAGTCGAATTTGACCAGCCCGGCGTATTCCACATCGCTTTTATCAAACTGGGTAACCGGATGGCGCCCTTCTTCGTCACAATACAGCGGCGCAAAATCGGTGATTTTAGTTGGCGCGATAACCACCCCACCCGCATGCTTACCGGCGTTACGCGTGACGCCTTCCAGCTTGCGCGCCATATCGATCAGCGCTTTAACTTCCTCATCCGCCTCGTAAATTTCCGGCAGCTGTGGTTCCGCCTCAAACGCTTTCGCCAGCGTCATGCCCGGATCTGGCGGTACCAGCTTGGAGATACGGTCGACAAAACCGTACGGATGCCCCAGCACGCGCCCCACGTCGCGGATAACCGCTTTCGCCGCCATCGTACCGAAGGTAATAATCTGAGATACCGCATCGCGGCCGTACATATCCGCGACGTGCTCGATAACCTGGTCGCGTTTCTCCATACAGAAGTCAACGTCGAAGTCAGGCATGGAGACACGTTCCGGGTTAAGAAAACGTTCGAACAGCAGGTCGAACTCCAGCGGATCAAGATCGGTAATTTTTAGCGCATAGGCCACCAGCGACCCTGCACCGGAACCGCGTCCCGGCCCTACCGGTACGCCGTTATCTTTTGACCACTGGATAAATTCCATCACGATGAGGAAGTAACCCGGGAATCCCATCTGGTTAATCACCTGCAGTTCAATATCCAGACGTTCATCATACTCAGGGCGGCGCTTTTTACGCTCCTCTTCATCCGGGAATAAAAACGCCAGACGCTCTTCCAGACCTTGCTTCGATTTTTGTACCAGGAAGTCTTCGGTGGTCATATCCCCTGTAGGGAACTGTGGCAGAAAATATTCGCCAAGACGCACCGTTACGTTACAGCGTTTGGCGATCTCAACGCTATTTTCCAGCGCTTCCGGGATGTCGGAGAACAGCTCGCACATCTCGTCTTCGCTACGCATATACTGCTGAGGAGAATAATTACGCGGGCGTTTCGGATCGTCGAGCGTAAAACCATCGTGAATCGCGACGCGGATTTCGTGCGCGTCAAAGTCATCGCTGTTAATAAAGCGGACATCATTCGTCGCGACAACCGGTAAGCCACGCGTTTCCGCCAGCTCAACCGCGGCGTGCAAATACGTTTCTTCATCCTGGCGCCCCGTACGGATCAGCTCCAGGAAGTAGCAATCGGGAAAGTGTTCTTCATAAAACGCGACGCACTCTTCGACTAACGCATTGTTGCCGCGCAGCAAGCTACGCCCGACATCGCCCATCCGGCCGCCGGAGAGAAGAATCAAACCTTCTTTCAGCTCGATCAGCCAGTCGCGATCAATGACCGGCCCCGCCGCCCCGTAGCCGCGTTGATAAGCTCTGGAAATCAGCAGCGTCAGGTTCTGATAGCCACTATTGTTGGCGGCAAGTACCGTCAAATGCGTGAGTTCATCGCCCATCAACTCGCTCTGAACATTAAAGTCAGCGCCAACGATGGGTTTAATCCCGACGCCATGACCCGCTCCGTAAAACTTCACCAGACCACAGAGGTTGGTAAAATCGGTAATCGCCAGCGCAGGCATGCCTAACGCGGCAGCCTGTTTCACCAGCGGACCGGTTTTCGCCAGCCCATCAATCATGGAATAGTCGCTGTGCACCCTCAGGTGTACGAAACGTGGTTCAGCCATCTTCAGATCCTGCGTTACTTAATTGCTTGCATATCAATTCAGGATGCCAGGCCCAGCGCACGTTTCACCGGGCCGAAACTACGCCGGTATTGCTCGATGACACCATGTTCCAGCAGCTTTTGCAGATGAAAAGCGGTGGGATAACCTTTATGTTGCGCAAAGCCGTACTGGGGAAAGGCCCGATCAAGTTCAGCCATTTCAGCATCGCGTGTCACCTTCGCCAGAATCGACGCAGCGCTAATTTCCGCCACCCGGCTGTCTCCTTTAACAACCGCCAGCGAAGGCATGGGTAGTGAGGGACAGCGGTTACCATCAATCAGGACAAACTCAGGAGGAATACTCAGGCCAGCGACGGCGCGCTGCATTGCCAGCATAGTCGCATGCAGAATATTCAGCGTATCGATTTCATGCGGTTCCGCACGGCCAAGGCTCCAGCACAGCGCTTTTTCTTTGATCTCGTCAAATAGCGCCAGACGGCGTTTTTCACTTAGCTTTTTTGAGTCATTAAGACCGACGATCGGCCTTTCCGGATCGAGAATAACCGCCGCAGTCACCACAGCGCCAACCAGCGGACCGCGGCCAACTTCATCAACGCCGGCAACCAGACGGGCGTGCGGATAAACGAATTCCATCATTTTGCTAACTCCAGTACTGCATCCGCCGCCTGCTCATCAGCGTTGCAACGGATCTGCTGATGCAGCGTACGGAAAGTCTCATGCATATCGTGGCTGGCTTTGCTATCGTCCAGCAGCGGCTTCAGCGCATCGGCTAACGCCAGTGGCTGGCATTCATCCTGCAGCAACTCTTTCACCAGTTCGCGTCCGGCAAGCAAATTCGGCAACGACACATAGTCGGTTTTAACCAGTCGCTTCGCCAGCCAGAAGGTAAACGGCTTCATCCGATAGCCAACGACCATCGGGCATTTCGCCAGCATACACTCCAGCGCCGCCGTCCCGGAAGCCAGCAGCGCGGCATCACTGGCGATCATCGCATCCCGCGCCTGGCCATCAAGCAGATGCACAGCCAGATCCGGCGCTGTTTGCGCTTTGATGCGCTCAAACTGTTCGCGACGCTTTGCATTAACCAGCGGCACGACAATCTCCAGGTCAGGATAATCATTTCGCAGGATCTGCGCCGTTTTCAGGAAATCTGCGCTGAGCATCTCCACTTCCGCGCCGCGGCTACCGGGCAGTAGCGCCAGGCAGTGCGCCTCCCGGGCGATTCCCAGGCGATCGCGCGCCGCACCTTTATCCGGGTCCAGAGGCATCGCATCGGCCATTGTATGGCCGATAAACCGGCACGGAACGTTGAATTTGTCATAAAACGCTTTTTCAAAAGGCAGAAATGCCAGCACCAGATCGGTGGATCTGCCAATTTTGAAAACGCGTTTTTGCCGCCATGCCCAAACCGATGGGCTCACGTAATGGATCGTTTTAATACCCTGTTGCTTCAGGTTGCCTTCGAGCGTGATATTGAAATCAGGGGCATCAATACCGACAAACACATCGGGTTTAAGTTCGGTGAATCGTCGGGTCAGATCGGCGCGAATATGCAACAGACGACGCAGGCGACCGAGCACTTCAACAATGCCCATGACCGCCAGCTCTTCCATCTCATACCAGGCTTCGCAGCCTTCGGCCTGCATTAGCGGCCCCGCTACGCCAACAAAGCGGGCATCAGGTACGCGAGCCTTGAGTGCGCGGATAAGGCCGGCACCAAGAATATCGCCGGAGGTTTCTCCGGCGACCAGGGCAATCGTTAAGGGACGCTGTCCAGCCATTAACGAATCAGACCGCGCGTTGAACGCGCAAAGAAGTCGGTAAATGTCTGAACTTCTGGGTGCTGTGCCGCCAGTTCGGCGATCTCTGCCTTCGCTTCATCCAGCGTTTTGCCGCTGCGATACAGCAGCTTATACGCGTTGCGAATCGCGGTGATCGCTTCACGGCTGAAACCACGGCGCTTCAACCCTTCGATATTGACGCCAAACGGCGTTGCGTGGTTACCCTGCGCAATAACAAATGGCGGAACGTCTTGCGCGACGCCAGAGCAGCCGCCAACCATGACGTGCGCGCCAATAATGCAGAACTGATGCACAGCGGTCATTCCGCCGATGATAACAAAATCATCCAGCGAAACATGACCCGCGAGCGTGGCGTTATTCGCCAGAATACAGCGGTCGCCAAGCGTACAATCATGTGCCACATGGGCGTTGATCATTAGCAGGTTATCACTGCCCACCTTCGTTAATCCACCGCCCTGTACTGTGCCGCGATGAATGGTGACGCTTTCGCGGATGCGGTTGCGATCGCCAATTTCCACACGTGTCGGTTCACCAGCATATTTCAGATCCTGGTTAACTTCACCAATGGAAGCGAACTGATAGATCTCGTTATCGCAGCCAATTTTGGTATGACCGTTAATAACAACATGAGATTTCAGTACGGTGCCTTCGCCAATTTCGACGTCAGCGCCAACAATACAAAACGGGCCAATATGAGCATTTGCGCCAATACGAGCGCCGTCTTCCACAATAGCGGTTGGATGAATAAAGGCGGTTTTATCAATCACGTATCAGGCCTCCCGGCTACGGGCACACATCATCGTTGCTTCGCAAACCACTTTCCCGTCCACCAGCGCAACGCCTTTGAAACGCGTCAAACCGCGACGGGTTTTCTCAAAAGTGACTTCCATAATCATCTGATCGCCTGGCACGACCGGGCGTTTAAAACGCGCTTCATCAATCCCGGCAAAATAATAGAGCTCGCCCGGTTCCAGTTTTCCGACGCTTTTGAACGCCAGAATACCGGTAGCCTGAGCCATTGCTTCCAGAATCAGTACACCAGGTAAAATCGGCTTACCAGGGAAGTGCCCCTGGAAAAACGGCTCATTTACAGAAACATTTTTTACTGCGCGCAGAAAACGGCCTTCTTCAAAATCCAGCACCCGATCGACCAGCAGGAACGGGTAACGGTGGGGCAGAAGTTCCAGAATCTCTTCAATGTGCAGAGTATGAGTGTCAGTAGTCAAAATACTCTTCCTGTCAAATATACTAAAAGACAATAATAACACGGCCTGCAGCAATCCCATGGACGCAACAGGCCGAAAATTTAATGTGCCGGGCAGGGGGACACTAATCTTGTTGATTAACCTTGCGCTCAATGGCTTTGAGACGCTTGCTCATATCATCAATATTCAGCACTAATGCCGCGGTTTTACGCCAAACCTTGTTTGGTTGCAGCGGAATACCCGAAGAGTAAACCCCTGGCTCGGTAATAGGACGCATCACCATCCCCATTCCCGTCACGGTGACCTTATCGCAGATCTCCATGTGCCCGTTAATCACGCTGGCGCCACCAATCATGCAGTAGCGGCCAATTTTCAGGCTACCCGCCATGATTACACCACCGGCAACCGCGGTATTGTCGCCAATCACCACGTTATGCGCAATCTGGCACTGATTATCAATGATGACACCGTTACCGATCAAGGTATCGTCCAGCGCGCCGCGGTCAATTGTTGTGCAGGCGCCGATTTCCACACGATCGCCAATGATGACGCGCCCAAGCTGCGGGATCTTCACCCAGTTGCCGCGATCGTTGGCATAACCGAAGCCGTCCGCGCCAATCACCGTACTGGACTGAATCAGGCAATTTTCGCCAATCTCTATATCGTGATAAACGGTGACATTGGCCCATAAACGCGAGCCTGCACCTATTTTCGTATTTTTCCCAACGAAACACCCTGCGCCGATAATGACGTTTTCACCGAGAACCACGCCCGATTCGATAACGGCATTCGGCCCAATAGCAACGCCGACTCCCAGCTTCGCTGTCCCATCAATGACCGCGCTGGGCGCAATATCGTGCGCCGGCTGCGGCGTGGTATCAAGAATCTGAGCCATACGCGCATAGGTCAGGTAGGGATTGCGCACGACCAGCGCGGCACTATGAGCAAAAGGGAGATCATCCTGCGTCATCACAACGGCAGATGCCTGGCAAGCGGCCAGGCGTTCACGGTACTTAGGATTTACCATGAAAGTAATATGGCCCGTTTTCGCGGACTGCATGGACGCAACGCCGGTGATGACGATATCGCCATCACCGTGTAGTTCTGCATCCAACTGCCGGGCTAAATCAGCCAGTCGAATTGAAGGCATTACTTATTTAACCTGTTTCAGCACATCAGCGGTGATGTCTTTCACATCGCTGCTGTTGTATGCAACGGCATTGGAGTCGACAACCAGATCAATATCCTCATCTTTGGCAACTTTCTGCACCGCAGTCTGAATACGCGTCACCAGTTTGCCGCGCTCTTCGTTAGAGCGACGGGCGCGATCCTGTTCGAAAGACTGGGCTTTCTGAGAGAAAGTCTGGCGCTGCGCCATCACGTCTTTTTCCAGTTTGGTCCGGTCAGAGCCCGCTTTCATCGACTGCAGACGCTGCATTTTAGACTGCAGATCGCCTTCCATTCGCTGCAGCTCGCTGGCGCGGCCTTTGAACTCGTTTTCCAGCGTGTTAGAAACGCCAGTTTTCTGGGCAACCTGCTGGAACAGGCTGTTCATGTTAACCATTGCAATTTTATCTGCCGCCTGAGCGGACGTTACTATTGCTAACCCCAGACCTGCAGCTAATAACCACTTTTTCACAATTAACTCCTTACCATCCCATGAGTACCCTGGGGTACCGTTCTTTGCGTGGCCAGGCGATAACCTCGGTTATCGCCAATAGCCAGCGCTATACTGCACGCACATTCCATTGTCGCCAAACACAATTACCAGGTTTTACCGATGTTAAACTGGAACTGTTCAGCTTTGTCTCCATCGTACTTTTTAAACGGCTGAGCGTAGGAGAATACCAACGGCCCTAACGGCGACATCCACTGTACTGCGATACCCGCAGACATACGAATGTTGTTTGGATCGCTGTAGTCCGGATAACCAGCATACGCACCAGAATCCCAGTGAGTATCCCATACGGTCCCCATATCCCAGAAGACGGAAGTACGAACCGAGTTCGCATATTTATCACTGATGAATGGCGTCGGGGTGATCAGCTCAAGGCTGGCGACCGCCATGGCGTTACCGCCCACCGCATCATCAGACTTACATGGCGCGGTTTCCGTACTCTTACATTCATTATCATAGCTATCGTCGTCGTCATGACGGCTGGTCGCCGGATAGTACACAGCTTTAGGACCAATGGTATTAGACTGGAAACCTCGTACTGAGCTTGAGCCGCCAGCATAGAAGTTCTCATAGAACGGCATCTCTTTACCGCCCAGACCATTACCGTAGCCAAAACGAGTACGCCCCAGAACGACCCATTTATGATCGTCATCGATCGGCACATAGGTCGCCGTATCAAGGGTCGCTTTGTAGTATTCGTTATCGGAACCCGGGATGGTTACTTTACCGTTCAGGTTGACGCGCGAACCTTCCGTTGGGAAGAAACCACGGTCCAGTTTGTTGTAGGTCCAGCCATAGTTAAAGGTGAAATCATCCGCGCTGAACGAGTTTCTGTCGTTCGTATCGTCCGGGTATTGCCCCATCGAATGCAGATAACGCCACATCGCTACCTGAGGCTGCATATTCGACAACTTGTTATGCACATAGCCAAGACCCGCGCGCAGCGTATTGTATTCGTTAACCGGGAAGCCCAGCGTAACATCTGTACCATAGCTTTTGTTAGTATAGTCAGAGAGATCCGCATCGCTGGCATCGAAGTCGTTATAGAAAATACGACCACCGAGGCTGACGCCATCCACGGTAAAGTACGGGTTCGTCACCGACAGTTCAGTATAGGTCTGGTAATCATTTTTCGTGCCGCTAATCCCAACGGAGTAGCCGGTACCTAACCAGTTATCTTGTTGAACGCCAGCCTGGAAGCTCACGCCGCTCTCGGTACCGTAGCCGATACCGAAGTTAAAGCTACCGGTATTACGTTCTTTAACCTTATAGACGACATCAACCTGATCCGGACTCCCCGGTACGCGCTGCGTATCGGTATCGACCGTCTCAAAATAGCCTAAGCGATTCAGACGCTCTTTACCCTGCTCGACCAGATCGCTACCCAGCCAGGCACCTTCCATCTGACGCATTTCGCGACGCAGAACGGAATCCTTCGAGGTATCGTTGCCTTCAAAGCGAATTTTACGCACGTAATAGCGGTTGCCCGCATCAACGTTGACATGCAGCTTAACGGTCTTATCAGCATCATTGATTTCCGGCTGAGACTGAACTCGCGGGTAGGCGTACCCGTAGCGACCAAGGAGTTTCTTAATGTCATTCTCCATTTTAGTCACTTTGGTGCCGTTATACAGCTCGCCCGGTTCGACTTTGGTCAGCGCTTCAATTTCTGCCGAATGGCCCGCCAGATCGCCCGTCACCTGCACACCGGAAAGCTTATACTGATCGCCTTCGGTAATGTTGATGGTGATGTAGATACCTTTTTTGTCCGGCGTCAAGCTAACCTGCGTGGAATCAATATTGAAACGGGCATAACCGCGATCCAGATAGTAGCTGCGCAGCGTTTCAAGGTCCCCTGCCAGTTTCTGTTTCTGATATTTACGATCGCCAACCACGTTCCACCACGGCACTTCATCGCGCAGCTGGAAGGTTGAAATCAACTCATCGGTGCTGAATGCGTGGTTGCCGACAATGTTAATCTGCTGGATTTTCGCCGAGACCCCTTCCTGGAACACCAGCTTCAGGTCGACACGGTTACGTGGCAGCGGCGTCACCACAGCTTTCACGCTGGCGCTATACTTGCCAACACTGTAGTAAAAATCCTCCAGCCCTTTTTCGATATCAACAAGCGTGGTGCGATCGAGGGATTCCCCTACGCGTACGCCAGATGCCTCAAGGTTTTGCTTGAGCATATCGTCCTTCACCGACTTGTTGCCGGAGAAAGTGATGCTGGCAATCGTCGGACGCTCTTTCACCTGCACCAGCAGGGTATCACCATCGCGCAGAACACGGACGTCCTCGAAATTGCCAGTGGCAAACAGAGCACGAATGGTATTACTGATATCATCATCGGTTACGGTATCGCCAGGACGCACTGGCATACTGAGGAGGGCCGCACCAACAGCGACACGCTGCAGGCCTTCGAAATGAATGTCCTTCACCACGAACCCGTCAGCACCGTATACGGTTGCGCTGCTAAACAGCAGCGACGCTATGAGCAACTTTTTCATCGCCATCGTTATTATGCGTTCTTCCTAACAAACTCTCTTACAACCGAGAGAAATCATTGAAAAGTGCAAGCCCCATTAACAGCACCAGCAACAGAGAGCCAATGCGATAACTAAAGTCTTGAACTCGCTCGGATACCGGTCTGCCTTTCAGCTTTTCAAGCGCCAAAAACAGTAAATGTCCCCCGTCAAGAACGGGAAGCGGGAACAAGTTGATTATTCCGAGGTTCACGCTAATCAGCGCAAGGAACATCAGATAATAAATCAACCCAAACTCCGCTGACATCCCAGCCCCCTGGGCGATAGAGATCGGCCCGCTGAGGTTGTTCAGTTTGACATCACCGGTTATCAATTTGCCCAGCATCCTGACCGTTAACGACATCAATCGCCAGGTTTTATCCGTGGCTTCAGCGATGGCGGTAAACGGCCCGTACTGACGCACTGTCTTATATTCATCAGGCAGCGGGATGACCTTCGGTACCACCCCTGCAAACCCTTCAGCTTTGCCCCGGGTGGACTTCGTATCTGGCGTCAAGGTTACCGACAAAGGACTCCCCTGCCGTTCGATCTCCAGAACTAACGCCCTGCCCGGATTATCACGCACCAGATTAACAAACGTCATCCACTGTGTTAACGGTTGACCATCGACTTTCACGATCCTGTCGCCCGCTTGCAAACCCGCCTTCTGCGCCGCCGAGTGAGATTGTACTTCCGCCAGAACCGTATCGATCTGCGCGCTACGCGGCCGAATACCTAACGACGTGACCGGATCTTGTTTATCCGGCTCGAACGCCCAGTGCCGCAGATCGAGGATTTTATCCTGGCGTTGGTTACTCCCGAAAGGGGCGACGGTAACAATTGTCTGCCGATCGCCTATCTTCGCCACCAGAGCCATACGTACCGCATCCCAATCAGGCGTTTCGATACCATCTATCGCTTTAAGTTCCATACCTTTTGCAATTTGTGCCTGCGCGGCGATCGAGTTGGGCGATATATCGCCAACAACCGGACGAACGCCTGGAACACCGATAATGAAGACTAACCACCAGGCAAAAATAGCAAAAAGGAAGTTCGCAACTGGCCCGGCAGCAATCACCGCCGCACGCTGACCAACAGATTTGTTGTTGAACGCATAGTGGCGCATCTCTGGCGCCACTGGCTCGACGCGTTCGTCAAGCATTTTGACATAACCGCCCAACGGGATAAGCGCGATGACAAATTCTGTTCCCTGCTTATCATAGCGATGCCACAGCGCCTTACCAAAGCCAATAGAAAAACGCTCAACGCGGATGCCACAGCGGCGGGCAACCCAGAAATGGCCGAATTCATGGACGGTAATCAGCACGCCCAACGCAATAATAAAAGCAGCCAGATTCCAGAGAATGCTCAGCATAACACCTTCCGTCAAATCGTCCTGAATACTAACAATAGCAGGCATGCGAACACAGGTACCGCAGCCGTCAGGCTATCGATGCGATCCAGAATACCGCCATGTCCAGGTATCAGATTTCCGCTATCTTTGATGCCGGCCTCCCGCTTAAACATACTCTCGGTTAGATCGCCGAG
Source organism: Klebsiella sp. KE9456 (assembly GCF_043832615.1). Taxonomy (NCBI): domain Bacteria; kingdom Pseudomonadati; phylum Pseudomonadota; class Gammaproteobacteria; order Enterobacterales; family Enterobacteriaceae; genus Klebsiella; species Klebsiella sp. KE9456. The sequence continues at coordinate 300,570 of NZ_JBDYQK010000002.1, read as the reverse complement.
CACTGAGGCCAGGGCCGCGACAACAGAACAAACCAACAGCACCGCAGGCGTAACATCCAGTTGCGCCCACCAACCGTAAACCCACGAAATCACCGCCGCCGTTAATAACCCACCGAAAAAACCCTGCCAGGTTTTACCCGGAGAAACCTTCGGCGCCAGCTTATGCTTGCCAAACATCTTACCAAACATATAAGCCCCGGAATCCGCGCCCCAGACCAGGATCATCACATACAGTAACCACAGCGCGCCGCTATAGTGGTCATCAGCATAATGCCAGGCCCGCAGCGCCAGCATACCCCAAAAGAAAGGGACAATGGTCAGGAAGCCAAAAATCAAACGTAATGTTTTTGAATGCCGCCAGAAGGCCGCTGAAGCGGGATAAGTGAGGACTAAAAAGAGTGCAGCGATCCACCAGCCAAATGACGCCCATAGCGCGCCTTCCACCAGCGGTTGATGAGCGTCATAATGGTATTCTGGCATCAGAAAAAGCATCAACGCCAGCAGCAGACCGCAAAGCAATGATAGCCAGACACGCTGGGCCGTTGAAGTGAAACCGCTAAATTGCCCCCACTCCCAGGCGGCGAGCATACAGACAACCAGCGTGACGATGGCAAACCCCGCGGGCGGCAATAGAAAAAGCGCCGCAATAACGACGGGAATTAAGACGAAAGCAGAAATCAGCCGATACTTCAGCAAAAGTGACCCCCATCAGTCATTGTTGCCACCCGGTTCAGTACCGCCAAATCGACGCTCTCGATTAACAAAGGCATGGAGTGCACCTTCAAAGTCCTCTTCCGCAAAGTCGGGCCAAAGAACATCCGTAAAATAGAGTTCAGCATAGGCAATTTGCCAAATCAAAAAGTTACTGATGCGATGCTCTCCCCCGGTCCTGATAACTAAATCGACGGGCGCCAGTTCATGCATACAGACTTGCTGACTCAGCATCTCTTCCGTAATTTGATCGGGTTGCAGCCCCCCATCCTGAACCTGCCTTGCCAGATGGCGAACGCCCTGGACAATATCCCAACGACCCCCGTAGTTCGCCGCAATGTTCAGGGTCAACCCCGTATTGTTCTCCGTCAACGCTTCCGCTTTACGGATACGATCCTGTAAACGCGCGTTGAAACGCGTCGTCTCGCCGATAATACGCAGCCGCACATTATGCCTGTGCAAACTCTTCACTTCGCTATCCAGCGCCCAGACAAACAGTTCCATCAGCGCACTGACTTCCTGCGCCGGTCGACTCCAGTTTTCACTACTGAACGCGTATAACGTTAACGCTTCAATCCCATTATTTGCCGCGAAAGAGACTGCGCGACGAACAGATTTCGCCCCGGCTTTATGACCAAAGGCACGAATCTTCCCCTGGCGCTTCGCCCAACGACCGTTGCCGTCCATAATAATGGCGACATGGCGACAGCCATGTGCAGGCGACATTTCGCTGACAGTTTGATTAGCAGACAACATCACGCGTTTTAAGTCCATAATAAGGATTAGCTAAGCTACCAAACACGGCCACAGGTCAGCGCTGGATACGCATTTTCATCCGGTGCCAGTGCTACGGCCAATCGCAGAGAACAACCAAATGCTTTACGCAAAAAAGCCGTGTCTTGCCACGGCCACCGTAATCTTTCACAACAACATGCAACGATCGGATGGCGCAGACTATATCACCGAAGCCCAGCGCCCACAAATATCACAGCGCGTATCAGATTAGCCCCTCATCGTCAGCAACTGACGCGCGCAGGCCCGGGCCATCGCGTCAATGGTGAGCACCTCATCAATACTTTGCGGGTCGTTCAGCGCCAGTTGATCGAGGACCGCCTGGTTTATCGCCGCAATATCGGTGAAGCGGATATCGCCATTCAGGAAGGCCGCCACCGAAACCTCATTCGCCGCATTCAGTGCCGTTGTCGCCGCCTGACCGACGTCAAAGGCGTCCATCGCCAGCTTCAGACAGGGATAACGCGCATAATCCGGCGCCGAGAAGCTCAGATTGCTCAACTGGCAGAAATCCAGCGGTTTCACCCCGGAACGAAGACGCGTTGGCCAGCCCATCGTGTGGGCAATCGGCGTACGCATATCCGGCTCGCCGAGCTGCGCCAGGACGCTGCCATCCTGATAACGCACCATCGAGTGAATCACCGATTGCGGATGAATCAGGACTTCCATTTGCTGCGCGGAAGCATTAAACAGCCAGCGCGCTTCAATATACTCCAGACCTTTGTTCATCATGGTCGCGGAATCGACGGAAATCTTGCGCCCCATTGACCAGTTTGGATGACGGCAGGCCTGATCCGGCGTCATTGCCGCCAGTTCAGAGATCGCCGTTTCCCGGAACGGACCGCCGGAGCCAGTGAGAAGAATCGACGCCACGCCATTAAGCGTTAGATCAGCATATCCGAGATGATGCTGAACGGTTTCCGGCATACTCTGAAAAATCGCATTATGTTCACTATCCACCGGCAACAAACGTGCGCCATTTTGCTGCACGGCCTCCATAAACAGACGACCGCAGGTCACCAGCGATTCTTTGTTCGCCAATAGCACCGTTTTTCCGGCACGAATCGCCGAAAGCGTTGGTACCAGGCCTGCCGCACCAACAATAGCCGCCATCACCTGATCAACGTCGTCCAGTGCCGCAACATCAGCTGCGGCTTGTTGACCGCTCATGACCTCAGTACGGCTGCTATGCTCACGCAGTTTTGTCCGCAGCAATTCAGCGCTGTGCGCATCATCCATTACCGCGTAACGAGGGGAGAATTCCAGACATTGTTCAACCATACGGTCAACATTTTTCCCCGCGACCAGCGCGGCGATGGAAAAGCTGCCGGGGTTATGACGCACCACATCCAGCGTGCTACAGCCGATAGAACCCGTTGAACCGAGAATGGTTAATTGCTTCATGAGGCGTCCAGAAGAAATAACGACAGGATAAAAAAGCAAAACGCCGTCAGCGCCCGCTGGCATCAATCATCAGGTTATCGGACGGCGGTGCCAGCCTTTGATATAACCAAAAGCGGCAAAACCCGCCATCTATACCCGTCATGCTTCACGTTGCATGTGCGTTGACAATACTCGCCCTTTTAGCGTTAACGCCCGCGCAGTTCAAAACGGTTAACCATTTTGCCCTGCAACGCGAATGAATTAGGGTATATACGCAATCCCGAAAATTGAGCGTACGGTCTCCTGTACGGCGTTTCAGATTTTACGCAGACGATTACGGCTACGTATCGGCAAAGAATCAGAACTGCATCAGTTCCGCTTCTTTTTCCGTCAGCGCCGCATCGACTTTTTTAATCGCGGCGTCAGTCAGTTTTTGTACTTCGTCCTGAGAACGGCGATCGTCATCTTCGCTGATCTCTTTTTCTTTCAAAAGAGCCTTCACTTTATCGTTGGCATCACGGCGAACGTTACGAACGGCCACGCGCGCCTGCTCTGCTTCGCCGCGAACGATTTTAGTCAGGTCTTTACGACGCTCTTCAGTCAGCGGCGGCAGCGGAACACGGATATCGCTACCGGCAGAGCTCGGGTTCAGACCGAGATCGGAAGCCATAATCGCTTTTTCAACCGCCGGGCTCATGGAGCGGTCAAAGACGTTGATTTTCAGCGTACGGGAGTCTTCTACCGTCACGCTCGCCAGTTGACGCAGCGGAGTCGGGGTGCCGTAATATTCCACGACAATGCCATCCAGCAGGCTGGGAGAAGCACGACCCGTGCGAATTTTGCTGATTTGGTTTTTAAACGCTTCTACGCATTTTTCCATGCGTGTTTCAGCATCTTTTCTGATATCGCTAATCACGTTACGAATCCTTGAAAACTTGTCTCAGTCAGACCAGACGGTCGCACACAACGGCAGTGTGCTAAGTATAGCCCTGTTAAAATAGTGCGGGTAAGCCCCGCGATTCTGACGCAGAATATTACTCTTATTTCTACACAAAATCATTCAAGTTGTATCAAGACGGCGACTGAGTAACAAATTCGCCAGGAACGAATTTGAACAGCCAGAGATTGCCCCCGGTGAGGAACAAAGACGCCCCTCATTTACCCCCCAGGCATTTGACTTCCGTAAGCGACAGGGGTGAGCGAAGACAGCCAACGCAGAGACAGCTTGAAGGATGAAGTGTATCACGGGAATTATTCCGTGATTAATGTTCCTTCTTTTTCACCCATCACCACACGACGCAGTGCGCCAGGCTTATTCATATTGAAAACGCGAATAGGCAATTTGTGGTCACGCGCCAGGGTGAATGCGGCCAGATCCATCACCTTCAGCTCTTTATCCAGCACTTCGCTGTACGTCAACTGATCGTACATGGTGGCTGAGGGATCTTTAGCCGGATCTGCGGTAAACACACCATCGACTTTTGTTGCTTTCAGCACAACATCGGCCTCAATCTCAATACCACGCAGGCAGGCCGCAGAGTCGGTGGTGAAGAAGGGATTACCGGTACCCGCAGACAGAATAACCACCCGGTTATTGCGCAGCAGACTGATGGCTTCTGCCCAACTGTAGTTGTCACACACGCCATTCAGCGGAATGGCGGACATCAGACGGGCGTTCACATAGGCGCGGTGGAGCGCATCGCGCATCGCCAGACCGTTCATTACGGTGGCCAGCATGCCCATGTGGTCGCCCACAACGCGGTTCATACCCGCTTTCGCCAGGCCAGCACCACGGAATAAGTTACCGCCACCAATCACCACACCAACCTGAATACCCAGTTCCACCAGTTCTTTGATTTCCTGAGCCATACGATCCAGTATGCTTGCATCAATACCGAAGCCTTCCGAACCCTGCAGAGCTTCGCCACTCAATTTAAGCAGAATACGTTTATAGACGGGTTTTGCATTGGTAGCCATGTTTCTTTCCTGAGACTGTCAACGATTGAGATGAGTTAATTCCGGCGACATTGTATGTCGACTTTCAGCATGCCCACTAGAGCGACTGGCTGATTTTACACATTAAGCACAAAAAGAAGCCGCCCTCAGGCGGCTCCTTTAGAAAATTAAGACTGCTTGGACATCGCAGCAACTTCTGCTGCAAAATCACTCTCAACTTTCTCGATACCTTCACCCACTTCAAAGCGGATGAAGCCAGTGACGTCAGCGTTGTGCTCTTTCAGCAGTTGACCAACGGATTTGCTCGGTTCCATAACGAACGGCTGGCCGGTCAGAGAAACTTCGCCGGTGAATTTCTTCATGCGGCCTTCAACCATTTTCTCTGCGATTTCTTTCGGCTTGCCAGACTGCATGGCGATGTCCAGCTGAACCTGGTACTCTTTTTCTACCACGTCAGCAGACACATCTTCCGGTTTAACGAATTCAGGCTTGCTTGCCGCAATGTGCATCGCCAGCTGTTTAACCAGCTCTTCACTCGCGCCTGTAGCCGCAACCAGAACGCCGATACGCGCGCCGTGCTGGTAGGACCCCAGAACCTCGCCTTCCAGAGAAGAAACGCGACGGATGTTGATGTTCTCACCAATTTTCGCCACCAGCGCAACACGTTCTTCTTCGAACTGTGCTTTCAGCACTTCAACATCAGTGATTTTGCCAGCAACTGCTGCATCCAGAACCTTGTTAGCAAACGCCTGGAAACCACCATCTTTAGCAACGAAGTCAGTCTGGCAGTTAACTTCCAGAATAATGCCATAGGTGCCGTCGATTTTAGTAATGATCACGCCATCAGCAGCAACGTTACCTGCTTTTTTCGCTGCTTTAATCGCACCAGACTTACGCATGTTTTCGATTGCCAGTTCGATGTCGCCATTCGCTTCAGTCAGCGCTTTTTTGCAATCCATCATGCCTGCGCCGGTACGCTCGCGCAGCTCTTTTACCAGGGATGCGGTAATTTCAGCCATTCTTTAATCCTCGGGAGATGTAATCTGCCCGGTTCAGGGAACCAGACAAACTTGAAAGTGAAAAAGGGGCCGCGAAGAGGCCCCTATTTATACACGGTACTAAATAAGGGTATGCCTTATTATTCAGCTTCTACGAAGCTTTCTTCCGCTTGAGAAGCCAGATCCTGGGAACGGCCTTCACGAACGGTAGCAGCAACAGCGCTCAGGTACAGGCTAACTGCGCGGATTGCGTCATCGTTACCCGGGATAACGAAATCAACGCCGTCCGGATCGGAGTTAGTATCAACGATAGCAAATACCGGGATACCCAGGTTGTTTGCTTCTTTGATTGCGATGTGCTCGTGGTCAGCGTCGATAACGAACAGTGCGTCCGGCAGACCGCCCATATCTTTGATACCGCCCAGGCTGTTTTCCAGCTTGTCCAGCTCACGAGTGCGCATCAGCGCTTCTTTTTTGGTCAGCTTGTCGAAAGTACCGTCCTGGGATTGCGTTTCCAGGTCTTTCAGACGTTTGATAGACTGACGAACGGTTTTCCAGTTAGTCAGCATACCGCCCAGCCAGCGATGGTTCACGAAGAACTGGTCGCAGCTGTTAGCCGCGTCTTTTACCGCTTCGCTTGCAGCGCGCTTAGTACCAACGAAAAGGATTTTACCTTTACGAGCAGCAATCTTGTTCAGTTCAGCCAGCGCGTCGTTGAACATCGGTACCGTTTTCTCAAGGTTGATGATGTGAACTTTGTTACGCGCGCCGAAGATGAAAGGCTTCATTTTCGGGTTCCAGTAACGGGTCTGGTGACCAAAGTGAACACCAGCCTTGAGCATGTCGCGCATGGAAACAGTTGCCATGTTTAAAACCTCTATAGATAAAAGTTGGGGTTATGCCTCCACGTATCCCATATTACCGACCCCAAAGGGCACCCCGGAATATGTGCCGATACGTGTGTGTTGTTACACAAAGTGAGATTTATCGCTTCCGTCCATCTTGTGTAGTCTTCGAATGGAGCAGAAGTCCGGCGCGCTTTATACCACAAAACAGGACCGGAAACCAACAGTTGTTGACGCGGCCTTGCCGTTAATGATTCTCAATTTGGCAGCAGGACACCCGGACTGTTAACATTGATCGCACATCATTTATTATTGTCGCAAAAACGACGCAGCTGGACACTATCCATGGCTATTTCTATCAAGACACCTGAAGACATCGAAAAAATGCGCGTTGCTGGCCGTCTGGCCGCTGAAGTGCTGGAAATGATCGAACCCTATGTGAAACCGGGCGTCAGCACCGGCGAGTTAGATCGTATCTGCAACGATTACATCGTTAACGAACAAAAAGCCGTCTCTGCCTGCCTCGGCTATCACGGTTTTCCCAAATCCGTCTGTATCTCTATCAATGAAGTGGTATGCCACGGGATCCCTGACGACGAAAAGCGGCTGAAAGATGGCGATATCGTCAACATCGACGTCACCGTGATTAAAGATGATTTCCACGGCGATACCTCAAAAATGTTTATCGTCGGCAAACCAACCATTCTTGGTGAGCGTCTGTGCCGTATCACCCAGGAAAGCCTCTACCTGGCGCTAAAAATGGTCAAGCCTGGCATCAACCTGCGAGCCATCGGCGCGGCAATCCAGAAATTCGTTGAAGCCGAAGGATTCTCCGTCGTACGCGAATATTGCGGTCACGGTATCGGCCGCGGCTTCCACGAAGAGCCGCAGGTATTGCATTACGACTCCCCGGAAACCAACGTGGTGCTCAAACCGGGTATGACCTTCACTATTGAACCGATGGTCAACGCGGGTAAAAAAGAGATCCGCAGCATGAAAGACGGCTGGACGGTAAAAACCAAAGACCGGAGCTTGTCTGCGCAATACGAGCATACTATTGTGGTAACAGATAACGGCTGCGAAATCCTGACGTTACGTAAGGATGACACCATCCCGGCGATAATCTCGCACAACGAATGATGAGAAGCCGGCGCCAGCCGGTTTTTTTATGACGGGCACGCCCGATACCTTCGGGCAGCCACAAGCGATTGTTGATGACGGGCGCCCTGCCCGTCCCCCCTTGGGCCGCCGCAAGCGACGTTAAAAATCGCTCCCGGCGATTTTTTATGGGCGATAGTTTTTTTATGGTGACGCAATGAGCAACTCTTTACCTGACGCTGTCCCCCCCGACCTGTCCGCTCAACCGGATAATCCGGGAGACTGGCCGCAGAGCGACTTTAACTGTGCCGACATTAAAGCGCATCTCGACACTTTCCAGCACTGGCTGGGAGAGGCTTTTGATAACGGTATCGCCGCAGAAAAGTTGATCGAAGCGCGTACCGAATTTATCGATCAGTTGCTCCAGCGACTGTGGATTGAGTACGGTTTCGGTTCGGTTAACCATATCGCTCTGGTGGCGGTCGGCGGCTACGGTCGCGGCGAGCTTCACCCGCTCTCCGATATCGACCTGCTGATTCTGAGCCGTCACAAGCTGCCCGATGGGCAGGCGCAAAAAGTCGGCGAATTGTTAACCTTATTGTGGGATATCAAGCTGGAAGTCGGCCACAGCGTGCGCACGCTCGAAGAGTGCCTGCAGGAAGGGCTGTCAGACCTCAGCGTCGCCACCAACCTGATTGAGTCCCGCCTGCTTATCGGCGACGTCGCGCTCTTCCTTGAGATGCAAAAGCATATATTCAGCGATGATTTCTGGCCATCGGAAACGTTTTTTGCGGCAAAAGTCGAAGAGCAGAATGCACGTCATCAGCGCTATCACGGTACCAGCTATAATCTTGAGCCGGACGTCAAAAGCAGCCCCGGCGGCCTGCGCGATATCCACACACTGCAGTGGATTGCCCGTCGTCATTTCGGCGCCACTTCGCTGGATGAAATGGTCGGCTTCGGCTTCCTCACAGAAGCCGAACGGAACGAGCTTAACGAGTGTCTGCACCAGCTCTGGCGCATTCGCTTCGCCCTTCATCTTGAGCTAAATCGCTATGACAACCGACTGCTATTTGACAGGCAGTTCAGCGTCGCCCGCCGACTGCGCTATGAAGGCGAATGCAATCAGCCTATCGAGCACATGATGAAGGATTTCTTCCGCGTCACGCGACGGGTGAGTGAGCTGAACCATATGCTGATCCAGCTGTTCGAAGAGGCGATTCTCGCGCTCACTGAGGATGAAAAGCCGCGGCCAATTGATGATGATTTTCAACTACGTGGGACGCTTATCGATTTACGTGATGACACGCTGTTTATCCGCGAACCGCAGGCTATCCTGCGCATGTTCTTCACGATGGTACGCAACAGCAGTATTACTGGCATCTACTCCACCACCCTTCGCCACCTGCGCCACGCCCGGCGTCATCTGACGCAGCCGCTGTGCTACATTCCGGAAGCGCGCACCATTTTTCTCAGTATGCTGCGCCATCAGGGCGCGGTGAGCCGGGGACTGCTGCCAATGCACCGCCATAGCGTGTTGTGGGCCTATATGCCGCAGTGGTCGCATATTGTCGGCCAGATGCAGTTCGACCTGTTTCACGCCTATACCGTGGATGAACACACCATTCGCGTGCTGCTCAAGCTCGAAAGTTTCGCCAAAGAGGAGAACCGCGGCATTCATCCACTCTGCGTGGAACTCTGGCCACGCCTGTCGCATCCAGAACTGATTCTTATCGCTGCCCTCTTCCACGACATCGCCAAAGGGCGCGGCGGCGATCATTCGATTCTCGGCGCCCAGGACGTGCTCAAATTTGCCGAACTGCATGGCCTTAATTCCCGCGAAACCCAGCTGGTCGCCTGGCTGGTACGCCATCATCTGTTGATGTCGGTAACCGCCCAGCGCCGGGATATTCAGGACCCGGAAGTGATCAAGCAGTTTGCCGAAGAGGTACAGACGGAAAACCGACTTCACTATCTGATCTGTCTGACCGTTGCCGATATCTGCGCCACCAACGAAAATTTGTGGAACAGCTGGAAACAAAGTCTACTGCGCGAGCTCTATTTCGCCACCGAAAAACAGCTTCGTCGCGGCATGCAAAACATCCCGGATATGCGCGAGCGGGTTCGCCACCACCAGCTACAGGCGCTGGCGCTATTGCGAATGGAAAATATTAATGAACAGGCGCTGCACCAGATCTGGAACCGTTGTCGCGCCAACTATTTTGTGCGTCACACGCCAAACCAGCTCGCCTGGCATGCGCGCAACCTGCTGCAACACGATCTCAGCAAACCGATGATCCTGCTGAGTTCCCACGCTACGCGCGGCGGCACCGAGATTTTTATCTGGAGCCCGGATCGCCCATACCTGTTCGCGGCGGTCTGCGGCGAGCTGGATCGCCGTAACCTTAGCGTCCACGATGCGCAAATCTTTACGACCCGCGACGGTATGGCGATGGATACCTTCATCGTTCTTGAGCCGGATGGCAGCCCGCTTTCCACCGACCGGCACGAGATGATTCGCGTGGGCCTGGAACAGACCATCACCCAGCGCAGCTGGCAACCGCCGGCCCCTCGTCGCCAGGCATCGAAACTCAAACACTTTTCGGTCCCGACCGAGGTTAATTTCCTGCCGACGCATACTGAGCGGAAATCCTTTCTTGAGCTTATCGCCCTCGATCAGCCGGGTCTGCTAGCCTGCGTCGGCCAGGTGTTTGCCGACCTCGGGATCTCACTCCACGGCGCGCGAATTACGACAATCGGTGAGCGAGTAGAAGATTTATTTATAATCGCCACCGCAGACCGGCGTGCCCTTAATAATGAGCTGCAACAAGAAGTGCAACAACGGTTGACAGAGGCCCTCAATCCAAACGATAAAGGGTAGTGTGTTTATTCATATGGAAAGAGTTTAACAATGCAGCAGTTACAGAACGTTATTGAGTCCGCTTTCGAGCGTCGCGCCGACATCACGCCGGCAAACGTGGATACCGTAACCCGTGAAACGGTTAACCAGGTCATTTCTTTGCTTGATTCCGGCGCGCTGCGTGTCGCTGAAAAAATCGACGGCCAGTGGGTAACGCATCAATGGCTGAAGAAAGCGGTTCTGCTCTCTTTCCGTATTAACGATAACCAGGTTATCGATGGTGCGGAAAGCCGCTACTTCGATAAAGTCCCGATGAAGTTTGCGGATTATGATGATGCGCGTTTCCAGAAGGAAGGTTTTCGCGTGGTTCCGCCAGCGGCCGTGCGCCAGGGGGCGTTTATCGCTCGCAATACGGTACTGATGCCCTCCTATGTGAACATCGGCGCATTCGTTGACGAAGGCACCATGGTGGATACCTGGGCAACCGTCGGTTCCTGCGCGCAAATCGGTAAAAACGTTCACTTGTCCGGCGGCGTCGGCATCGGTGGCGTACTGGAGCCTCTGCAGGCTAACCCGACCATCATTGAAGACAACTGCTTTATCGGCGCGCGTTCTGAAGTCGTTGAAGGCGTTATCGTCGAAGAAGGCTCGGTTATTTCTATGGGCGTGTACATCGGTCAGAGCACCCGTATTTATGACCGTGAAACCGGCGAAATACATTATGGCCGCGTACCGGCAGGCTCCGTGGTGGTGTCGGGCAACCTGCCGTCAAAAGATGGTAAGTACAGTCTGTACTGCGCCGTCATCGTGAAAAAGGTCGATGCGAAGACCCGCGGAAAGGTCGGAATCAACGAACTCCTGCGAACCATCGACTAAGCAGTGTAAAAGCGGGATATCTCCCGCTTTTTTTCTCTTTGACGCTGGCGGAAATAGATTTTTTCGTTAATTATTCATAGATTACGATGACATCAAAGGTACCGTTATGTACGATAATCTGAAAAGTCTTGGTATTACCAATCCTGATGAAATCGATCGCTATAGCCTGCGACAGGAAGCCAACAACGACATTCTGAAAATCTATTTTCACAAGGATAAAGGCGAGTTTTTTGCCAAAAGCGTTAAGTTTAAATATCCGCGTCAGCGCAAAACTATTGTTGCTGACGGCGTGGGCCAGGGGTATAAAGAGGTTCAGGAAATTAGCCCCAATCTGCGCTATATCATTGATGAGCTGGATCAAATCTGTCAGCGCGATCGCACTGAAGTCGATCTGAAACGCAAGATCCTTGACGATCTGCGTCATCTGGAAAGCGTCGTTACCAACAAGATCAGCGAAATTGAAGCCGATCTGGAAAAACTGACGCGCAATAAATAAGTTTTGCTCTGTTTCCGGCGGGGATCAGCTCTGCCGGGAACAGCAGACTATCTTTGCTCATCAAGCTGCAGCGCGATATACAGCAACAGACGATCGTCAAAACTCCCCAGATTCAGCCCCGTCAGTTCAGCAATGCGATTCAAACGATATTCCAGGGTATTACGGTGAATAAATAGCGCCTTTGAGGTTGCCAGCGGCTGTACATTATGCCGAAACCATGCCAGCAAGGTACGCCGCAACAGACCGTTATTATCCATCGCTTTCAGGCGCACAAGAGGACGCGCCAGCTCGTTGGCCTGCCAGCCGCCACGCAGGCTATCGAGCAACACCGGCAGCATCAAATCCTGGTAATAATAGCTCCGGCTCTCCGGTATTCTCTGTTTGCCGACCATCATTGTGGTCCGGGCGGTACGATAAGAACGCGCGATGCTGCCCGGGCCGGTGAAGAAGTTGCCCAGCGCCACACGAAAACGCAGCTGGCCATTCTCTTTCATTCTGCTAATTAGCTGCTCAACACGTTTGCGGTGATCTTCCGCATCCCAGCGACCAAAAGCATTCAGAGCCGGTTTCAGCACCACCATTTCAGTCAGCGAAACAATGGCCACCAGATTATTTCGATCCGGGGTTGTCAGCGCGGTTTGTAACTGCTGAAGCTCCGCCATCGCGCTATCGACGCCCAACTGGCCGCTATCCACCTCAATCGTCGCGACCACGCGCGGCTGGTTCAGATCGATCCCCAGGCGCTGCGCCCATTCAGTCAGCGCTGGCGTATTCTCTTCCGCCTGAATCAGGTTCATGACCAGCTCTTCACGCAAACGGCTATCCTGGGCCAAAAGATGCATCAACCGTGATTGCTCCAGCATCATCTCGGCAGTCATACAAACCAGTTCGCCATATTTACGTAGCGACTCCGGTTCACCGGTCAGGCCGATAACGCCAACGATTTCGCCTTCCAGACGCAACGGCAGATTGATCCCCTGACGCACGCCGTGCAGATGCCGGGCTACGGCATCATCAATATCCACAACGCGTCCCTGAGATAATACCAACAGCGCCCCTTCGTGCAATTCCCCAATTCGTTCGCGGTCTCCGCTGCCAATAATGCGCCCGCGAGCATCCATTACGTTAATATTGGTATCAATGATGCGCATCGTGCGCGCCACGATATCCTGCGCCATTTTGGTATCAAGATGCCAGCCAGCCATGTAACCCTCCCGTGAGCAGGCTAACAGAATAGAAGAGTTGGCAACACGTCGCATTGTGCATTTGCACAAAGCCGGAAGAATAAGTATGGAGTTGTGGGAAGCATCACAGAACGCCGGAGAAAATAACCGGCAGCGCCCAAAAAGCCCCTTCCCTTCGCAAGAAGAAAAGAGGCTTCAGCGACAGAGAACGATTACTGCATCAGCAGATAGATAGACGTGTCGCCACGCTGAATATTCAGAGCCAGAACCGACGGTTTGGAATCGAATATTTTGCGCAGGTCGGCAATATTTTTCACCGGCTGCTGGTTAGCGCCAACAATAATATCGCCTTTCTTCAGACCAATCTGCGCAGCCGGGGTGCCAGCTTTTACGCTGCTCACCACCACGCCTTTATTCTGGCCTTTATTGCTCATTTCCGCCCCTTCAATACCATTGAAGATGGTGCTGGAGTCAACCTGATTCTGGTTGCTTTGCTGCAGTTCAACGGTCACGGTGACCGGTTTACCCTCACGCAACAGCCCAAGCTCAACTTTGCTGCCGACAGGCATCGTCCCCACCTGAGCACGCAGCGCGGCAAAACTGCTGATCGCCTTGCCATTCAGAGAGGTGATCACATCCCCCGCTTTAATGCCCGCTTTAGCAGCCGCAGAATTCGGCAGAACCTGGCTCACGAATGCCCCGCGCTGAGCATCAACTTTCATCGCTTTCGCCAGTTCGGAATTCAGCTCGGTTCCCATGATCCCCAGTTCGCCACGTTTAACCTGACCATACTTAATCATCTGATCGGTCAGGTTTTTCACCATGTTGCTGGGGATCGCGAAACCAATACCAATGTTGCCGCCGTCCGGCGCCAGAATCGCAGTATTGATACCGATCAATTCACCGTTCAGGTTAACCAACGCTCCGCCGGAGTTACCGCGGTTAATTGCCGCATCGGTCTGGATAAAGTTTTCATAATTTTCAACATTAAGCCCACTACGACCTAATGCGGACACGATCCCTGACGTCACGGTTTCACCCAGACCAAAAGGGTTACCAATCGCCACGGTGTAATCCCCAACGCGCAGAGCATCGGAGTCAGCCAGCTTAATCGCGCTCAGGTTTTTTGGATCCTGGATTTGAATCAGTGCGATATCGGAGCGCGGGTCTTTACCCACCACTTTCGCATCAAATTTGCGCCCATCGCTCAGTTGAACCTTGATGGTGGTGGCATTCTCTACAACGTGGTTATTAGTGACGACATAACCTTTAGCGGCATCAATAATTACCCCAGAGCCGAGAGCCATAAATTTCTGCTGCTGGCTACCATCGTTATTACCTGACGCGCCGCCCTGACAGAATGGAGAACCCTGGAACGGCGAACCATCCTGGCAGAACGGTGAATTATCGCCGAAGAACTGCTGGAAGTTACGCGGCATCCGCGGGGTATTAACGGTGGTGCTCCCCTCAACGTTAATGCTCACAACCGACGGCATCACCTTTTCCAGCATTGGCGCCAGACTCGGCATCTGCTGTGCATTCGTAGCCGAAGAAGCCGTTTCCGCCGCGCTCGCAGAGAGAGGGGACAACGCCAGACCTAAACTCAGAGCCAGAGCACTCATTGCTAACGTGGTTTTTTTCATATGTTTCAATCTCGATTTCAGATAATGAATAGTTGCTGTGTACGTGACTATCAGAGTCATTTTATAGCGCGAAGTTCCGGCATGATGTTTCGGCAAAAAGTAAAAATTTATTGTCCGTCTTTACAAAACTCATGCTTATTCCACGGCCATCAGTCGTCGATATTCATCCCATGCGTACAAATCAGTCATCCCGCTGATATAGTCCTGAATGAGACGGCAGCGATAATAATATTCCATCACCGGAAATTCTTTGCTGTCACGCGGGATCTTATTTACGGCTTCGACATAAGCCAGCCGATGACGGGCTGAAAGTTTCTGCAACAGGCGTGATGCGATGGGTAAGCTTCGCACCCGCTCTTTTTCCACCAGCAGACTGAACTCATCCAGCGATAATTTGAGCAGCGGCTGGTAAATATCTAACAAACCACTAATAACGCGGTAGCCCTGCAATTCCAGCTGCTCAACATCAGGATGACTAAACACATGTTTCACTGCGACATTTTTATAAAGTTCAAGCAACTGACTGCAGTCACTGTCATCCTCAAGCAGCGCGTGATTAAAATCGCCGTGAAAAATTCTCGGCAAGTTATCAATAAATCTACGGGCCGCATATGGCGCCAGCCTATTCAGCGTATTGACCCGTAAATACATAAAGAATTGATCTTCAGTGCCTCGACTAAGAGAATTCGCACGCGATTTTTCCCAGGCATTTTCGACAATTTGATTAAACAGGGAACCTTTTTCGTGAACGCCCCAGGCATCATACAAATGTTGATAAAGCTGTTCCACGCTGAAGATCCGTTTTTCTACCGCGTCCTCAAGATCGGCGACACAATATGAGATGTCATCCGCCGCTTCCATAATCCAGGTTAACGGGAATCGATTGTAAGGGGCCAGATCAAGTTCTTTACGCAACCTCGCGACATACTCTTCTTCGGCTAAATAATAACCAGGCTTCTTCATTAAATAATTATGGCTAACCGGCGGTTCGCCGCGCCACCATGCCGGACGAGTATATTTTAAAATACAGCCTACCTGCGCCCAGGTCAGATTCATACGCATCAGGGTATGAACTAAACGAATACTCTGCGCATTTCCTTCAAACCAACATAAATCCTGGCGAACTTTACGGCGTAAGTCATTCAACGGGCTCTCCCCTTCCAGCAAACGCAGCACCTCAACCACGCAGCGATCGTCCGTTAATGGCTGGCTGGCCGCATCGCCGGGAAACAGCCGCTGGCTGAACCAGTCGTTAATCGCCGCCTCACCAAAATGACCAAATGGCGGATTGCCAATATCGTGCATCAGGCAGGCCATCTCAACGATACTTTCGAACGGCCCGGTGAGCTCATCCAGCCCATAGCTCTCGAGCAGCTTTTGCTCTTTCAGACGACTCAGCACCTCTTTAGCGATGTAGCGCCCAACCTGCTGGACTTCAAGGGAGTGGGTGAGACGCGTACGCACCGCTGCGTTACGCTCCAGCGGAAAAACCTGGGTTTTTTGCTGCAATCGACGGATCGCCGGTGAATTGATGATACGCCCGCGATCGCTTTCAAAAATGCGCAGGATTTCATGCTCCGTTTTGACCCCTTGCGGTGAACGGTAGCGGCGATGCCAGTTAATCTTATTGCGAAAATCAATCTTTGCCATGATCTCCCCCGAGCGAGCAATACGTTTCCTTCTAAGCGCATGATAGACTATGCCGTTAAAACCCACACATCGCGAGTAAATCTATGAAAATCGGCATTATTGGCGCTATGGAAGAAGAAGTTACCCTCCTGCGCGACAAAATCGACAACCGTCAGACTATCGCTATCGGCGGCAGCGAAATCTACACCGGCCAGCTTCAGGGCACCGATGTCGCGCTACTGAAATCGGGTATTGGTAAAGTTGCCGCCGCCATGGGAGCGACTCTGCTGATGGAACACTGTAAACCAGATGTGGTTATTAATACCGGCTCCGCAGGCGGTCTGGCGTCGACCCTGAAGGTTGGTGATATCGTTGTCTCCGACGAAACGCGCTACCATGATGCCGACGTCACCGCGTTTGGCTATGAGTATGGTCAACTGCCGGGCTGCCCTGTTGGTTTCAACGCCGACGAAAAACTGATTGCCGCCGCGGAAACCTGCATCAAAGCGCTGAACCTTAACGCGGTACGCGGCCTGATTGTCAGCGGCGACGCCTTTATCAACGGCTCCACGGGTCTGGCCAAAATCCGTCACCATTTCCCGCAGGCCGTCGCGGTAGAAATGGAAGCGACCGCCATCGCACATGTCTGCCACAGCTACGGTGTGCCCTTTGTTGTCGTTCGCGCCATCTCCGATGTTGCCGATCAGCAGTCTCATCTGAGTTTCGATGAATTCCTCGCCGTCGCCGCTAAGCAGTCCACCCTGATGGTGGAAAACCTGGTGCAGCACCTGTCCCGTGGTTAAGTCGTTTAAAACAGCGCTTGCCGTTCTGCTGCTGGTTCCGGCGTGGCTATTCGCCGCGCCGCGAGTGATTACCCTCTCTCCCGCCAATACCGAACTGGCATTTGCTGCCGGCATTACGCCTGTTGGCGTGAGTAGCTATTCCGATTACCCTCCCGAAGCCGCAAAGATAGAGCAGGTTTCCAGCTGGCAGGGAATGAATCTGGAACGCATCGTCGCACTCAAACCGGACATGGTGCTGGCGTGGCGCGGCGGCAACGCGGAACGACAGGTCAACCAGCTAAGCTCGCTTGGGATTAAGGTTATCTGGGTCAAGACTTCGACCATCGAAGACATCATTGCCACGCTTCGTCAACTGGCGCAGTGGAGCCCGCAGCCAGAAAAAGCGCGACAGGCGGCGCAGAAGATGGAAGAGGCGTACCTGACGCTGAAAGCCCGCTATGCCAGAACGCCCAAAAAACGCGTGTTTTTACAGTTCGGAGCTAACCCTCTCTTTACCAGCAGCAAAGGATCGATTCAGGATCAGGTGCTGACGCTGTGTGGAGGAGAAAACATTTTTGCCGACAGCCGGGTCCCCTGGCCGCAGGTCAGCCGTGAACAGGTGCTGGCAAGGCAACCGCAGGCGATTGTCATTGCTGGCGACGCCAGTGAACTTCCCGCCGTTGCCCGCTTCTGGCGGAATCAGTTAAAAATTTCGCTTATTGCGCTACATGGCGACTGGTTTGAACGGGCAAGTCCACGTATTATCCTCGCCGCAAAACAACTCTGTACGGCGCTTGAGCAGATAAAATAATCACCTGCTAACCAGGTGTCAGGAGCCTATCCCGGTAGGCGTAATTGTTGCAGCCAGTTTGGACACGCACAGCGCGGAACAACCGGAGTGTACATGCAGTACGTGAGGATTGTGAGCGCTGCCTGAGGCCAAAATGGCAAATAAAATAGCCTAATGGGATAGGCTCTAAGTGGAAACTAACGATGCTTGTCTATTGGCTCGATATTATTGGCACTGCCGTATTTGCCATCTCCGGCGTCCTGCTGGCCGGAAAGCTGCGTATGGACCCTTTCGGCGTGCTGGTATTAGGCGTGGTCACCGCAGTGGGCGGCGGCACGATTCGCGATATGGCCCTCGCTAACGGGCCGGTATTTTGGGTAAAAGATCCCACCGACCTGGTGGTGGCGATGGTCACCAGTATGCTCACTATCCTGCTGGTTCGCCAGCCGCGTCGGTTACCTAAATGGGTGCTGCCGGTACTGGATGCCGTCGGCCTGGCGGTATTTGTCGGCATTGGCGTCAACAAAGCGTTTCTTGCCCATAGCGGGCCATTAGTGGCCGTCTGTATGGGCGTGGTTACCGGCGTCGGCGGTGGGATTATCCGCGATGTGCTGGCGCGTGAAATCCCGATGATTCTGCGCACGGAAATCTACGCCACGGCCTGCATCATCGGCGGTATCGTACACGCAACGGCGTATTACATCTTTCATGTTCCGCTTGAAAACGCGGCAATGACCGGAATGGTCGTTACACTGACAATTCGACTGGCGGCAATTCGTTGGCACCTGAAGCTGCCAACTTTTGCGCTTGATGAGAACGGGCGCTGAAAATCTTCTCCGGCGGAGGAATATCCGCCGGGGCAAGTATCAGATGCTGAACGAAGACCCACAGCCGCAGGTGCTTTTCGCATTCGGGTTAGTGACGATAAAACGCGACCCTTCAAGGCCTTCAGTATAATCGACGGAACCGCCGACCAGATACTGCAGGCTCATTGGATCAACCACCAGGCCAACCCCCTGCTTCTCGATAGTCATATCCCCATCGTTAACCTGATCGTCAAAGGTAAAACCGTACTGGAAACCGCTGCAACCACCACCGGTGATATACACCCGCAGCTTCAGGTTCGGATTATCTTCATCCGCAATCAGATCTTTTACTTTTATCGCTGCGGCGTCGGTAAACTCAAGCGGCAACGCTACATCATCACTCATTTTATGCTCCCATTGATACTTCTGACCGGTTAAAGAATGACCCGGTCTTTTGAGCCATTATCCAATACCCGAGTAATTCGTTCAAGTATTCTCCCCACCGACCGGCTGCGCCTTTGCTGCCTGTTCAGCCTCTTGTTTCGCCAGAGTACGCTGCAGAATTGTCGAGTATAAAGGCTTGCCGCCGAGGAACTGCGCCAATAGTGTTGCGCCGAGACAGGTAATAATCATTGGCAAAATGAGCTGATAGTTGTCGGTCATCTCCAGCACCAGCACAATACCGGTCAATGGCGCACGTACCGAGGCTGCAAGCAATGCCCCCATGCCGGCGATGGCAAAGGTTCCCGCATCCAGATGATACGCCGGAAACAGCGGCATCGCAGCCATACCGAATGCCGTTCCCAACAGCGTCCCCAGCGCCAGCATCGGCGCAAAGATACCGCCAGGCGCGCCGGAAGAGAAGCACAGCAGCGTGGTAATCACCCGGGCGATAAAAATAAACAGTAGCAAACCAACAGAAAAGTTGCCTTCTGCGGCAATTGGAATCAGGTTAAATCCACCTCCCGCCGCCGCTGGCTGAATAAAGCCAAGAACGCCGCAGCATCCACCAATCAAGCCGCCAATCAGTACCCACTTCCGGGTATTTCCGCCATGAATATACTGGAACATATCCTGGGTACGCAGCACCAGAGTGTTAAACAACGGGCCGATACAGCCAAAAATCATCCCCAGAATCAAATAGAGCCACAGCGTGTTAACCGGCGCATTGCTCAGTTTACCGACTTCAATAATCGCGTTCTCGCCATTAAAAATGCGATAAACAATGGTCGCCATAATCACGCCGGTAAACACAGCTTTAATGGAGATCAGATTGTAGCGAAACTGCGGGCGCATCTCTTCAATAATAAACAGAATACCGGCCAGCGGCGCGTTAAACGCGGCGGAAAGCCCGGCCGCCGCGCCGGTGGCCAGCAGCGTATGCCGGGCTTCCGCACTGCGCATGCGGAAAATATCGACCACCATACGCCCGATATTGCCGCCAAGCTGCACCATCGGCCCTTCACGCCCCAGCACCATACCTGCGCCCAGCGTTCCCATCCCGCCAATAAATTTTACCGGCAGCACGCGCCACCAGCGTACGGGCCGCAGTTCCTCCAGCGCGCCCTCAATTTCCGGGATCCCGGAGCCCCCGGCTTCCGGCGCAAAAAGACGCACCAGCAAATACCCCACCATCGCCAGCAAGCCGGAAAAAACAAAAGCCAGCAGCCAGACCAAAAAACCGTGGTCCGCCACCTCAACCAACGTACCGATACGTATGTTTTGCACCCAGTTAACGCTTTTCTCAAAAGCGACGCCAATCAGCCCGGCCAGGATGCCAACTACAGCCGCCATTAATAAGACCGCGAGGGGCGTTTTATCACGCTGAATCAGTCGCCGCACAGCATCGCCACGGCGAATCCGCACAAACTGATGTTCTGCATAAGAGGGGTTTTCTGCTTTCATGCCATTATCAATTATTGGTAATACAAATGGAAAGAGGGCATTTTAGCCGCACTAATCGGTTCCGTCGCCAAAAAAATGCACAATTGCCATACTGTTTCACTTGGGCAAAGCTTTTATACCTTAAATAATTCGAGTTGCAGGACAAAACGGTTAACCGTTTTGAACAGCGCTTGCGCGGGCCTCACAGAGGTGAGGCCACAGGCCGAATCACGCGGCGACGCAGTGAATCTCCGGGAGCGTACTCCAGTGCGTGACAGGGGTGAGCGACAAATCTGTCAGGAACAGATTTGCACGTCGCCGGGCGACGGCCCGTAAGAGTGAGTCTCATGGATGAGACGAGTCGCTCAGAAGCCAGGGCACATGCAACAGAAGTATGACGGGTATATAACCTTTCGGGAATAACTTAGAATAGCCAGCAAAACATTTTTCACGAACCAGGACCCTGGCAATGAGCAAATCTGAAAACCTGTATAACGCTGCGCGTGAACTCATCCCCGGCGGCGTGAACTCTCCGGTACGCGCCTTCACCGGCGTCGGCGGAACGCCGCTGTTTATCGAGCGCGCCGACGGCGCCTATCTCTACGACGTCGATGGTAAAGCGTATATCGATTATGTCGGTTCCTGGGGGCCGATGGTTCTGGGACACAATCATCCGGCAATCCGCAACGCGGTTATTGAAGCGGCCGGGCGTGGTCTAAGTTTTGGTGCGCCAACGGAGATGGAAGTCAAAATGGCGGCGCTGGTCACCGAACTGGTTCCGACGATGGATATGGTGCGCATGGTGAACTCCGGCACCGAAGCGACCATGAGCGCCATTCGCCTGGCCCGCGGCTTTACCGGCCGCGACAAAATCATCAAATTCGAGGGCTGCTATCACGGCCATGCCGACTGCCTGCTGGTGAAGGCCGGTTCCGGCGCACTGACCCTCGGCCAGCCGAACTCTCCAGGGGTCCCGGCTGATTTCGCTAAACACACCCTGACCTGCACCTATAACGATCTGGCATCGGTTCGCACTGCGTTCGAACAATATCCGCAGGATATCGCCTGTATCATCGTGGAGCCGGTCGCCGGAAATATGAACTGCGTCCCGCCGCTACCAGAGTTCCTGCCGGGGCTGCGCGCACTGTGCGACGAGTTCGGCGCGCTGTTGATTATTGATGAAGTGATGACCGGTTTCCGCGTGGCGCTGGCTGGCGCGCAGGATTACTACGGCGTCGTGCCGGATCTGACCTGTCTTGGCAAAATCATTGGCGGCGGTATGCCGGTCGGCGCCTTCGGCGGACGCCGGGAAGTGATGGATGCACTGGCCCCGACGGGGCCGGTTTATCAGGCAGGTACCCTGTCCGGCAATCCGATAGCGATGGCGGCGGGCTTCGCCTGCTTAAACGAAGTCGCTCAGCCAGGCGTGCATGAAACCCTTACCGAACTGACTAACCAGTTGGCTCAGGGTCTGCTGGACGCCGCCGGCGACGCCGGAATTCCGCTGGTGGTGAATAACGTTGGCGGTATGTTCGGTATCTTCTTTACCGATGCGCCAGCCGTCACCTGCTATCAGGATGTGGTCAAGTGCGATGTGGCGCGTTTCAGACGCTTCTTCCACCTGATGCTGGAAGAAGGTATCTATCTTGCTCCGTCGGCGTTTGAAGCGGGCTTTATGTCCATCGCCCACAGCGAAGAAGATATTGATAATACCATCGCCGCGGCGCGGAACGCTTTCGCGAAGCTGTAAATAAAAATCCGGGCTATCGGGAGATGAGCGATAGCCCTGGCCTGTTCCGTTCACTGGCAATACGAGAATATTTTTGATATTCCTTGCGTGTGAACGGCATCAGGCCTGAAATCGGGGTTTTACGGTGCAGAGAGATACAAACTACCGACGCTGATTTCTTAGCAGATAAATAAAGTACGGCGCGCCAATAAAGGTCGACAACAGCCCAGCCGGGATCTGATACGGAAACATCATCATCCGCCCGCACCAGTCAGCAAACACTAACAACATTCCGCCAATCAGCCCCGACATCACCATATGCGGCATCGTACGCCGGAACCCCATCATGCGGGCAATATGCGGCGCCATCAGTCCCACGAAACTTAGCGGGCCGATTGTCAGGGTTGCCGCCGCCGTCAGGCATGCCGCTAACAGCAATAATCCAATACGCGACCACGTCAGCGCCATCCCGACGGCCCTCGCCGTCTCAGCACCTAATGGCAGAATCGTCAGCCAGCGACGACAAAATGGAGACACCCCCAGCAGGATCAGCATCACGATACCGCTACGCACCACTAATTCTGGCGTTGCGCTGTAGGTTGAACCGGAAATCCACGTCAGGATCTGCGCCATTCTCGGGTCTCCGCTGGCCTGCAGCATCATCAGCAGCATGGTAAACGCGGTACTCAACGCCATACCGGCCAGCAGCATACGATGCGGCGAAAACCCGCCGCGCCCGGCAGCGATCAGAATAACCAGCAGCGTTGCCGCCGCCCCAAGGCTACCGGCAGGCAGCAACCAACCAAACGCATTACCCGGCACAAAGAACAGCATCACAACCACGCCGAACGCTGCGCCGGAACTGATGCCGAGTACCTCCGGGCTGGCCATCGGGTTACCGGTCAAACGCTGAATAATACAGCCTGCAACCGCCAGCATCATCCCGGCAAACAGCGCCGCCAGGATGCGCGGCCAGCGCCAGGGCAACAGTTGATCCAGTAAGGTACCGCTGGCCCAGTGCCAGCCTTGCGCATCACGGCCAAAGGCCAACGCAACGATGATTGTCAGCAGCAGGATCAGTAGCCCACCGAGCGCAAACCCCAGCACATTTTGTCGTTCAGCCCGGATGTTATCGCCGCCGTTCATCACCGGGGCACTCATACTACGCAGACGTGGCAACAGCCACAGCAGTAGCGGCGCCCCAATCAACGCGGTCACCGAACCGGTGGAAACTTCCATCCATACTCGGGTCAGCCACAGGATAAGCTGATCGGAGAGCCACAGTAACAATGCGCCCATCACGGTTGCCAGCAGCAGGCGCGAT
This sequence comes from Klebsiella sp. KE9456, assembly GCF_043832615.1. Classification (NCBI taxonomy): domain Bacteria; kingdom Pseudomonadati; phylum Pseudomonadota; class Gammaproteobacteria; order Enterobacterales; family Enterobacteriaceae; genus Klebsiella; species Klebsiella sp. KE9456. Next base: position 276,784 of record NZ_JBDYQK010000002.1, on the reverse strand, counting down.
AGCAACCGGCGGGCGCCGAGCATCTTCGCCAGCAGCGGCGCAAACAGACCGATAAAGCCGATGATCCCCACCGCATTAACCAGCAGCGCACTGAGCACTATCGCCAGGGTCAATGCCCCCAGACGCGCCAGAGACAGCGCCAGCCCGAGGTTACGCGCCACGCCATCGTCCAGCCCCATCAGGGTCAGGGGACGCAGGAGCAGTAACGTGAGGATCCCACCGCCCAACAGTTGCGGCCACAGGCGCTGTACCACGCTCCAGTCGGTCTGCGTCAACGTTCCGGTGCTCCACAGGAACATACTTTGCAGCTGGTCATGGTGGAAAATCACCATCAGTTGGTTAATCGCCCCGCAATACAGGCTCACCACCAGCCCCGCCAGGATCAGGGTGACCGGTGACAGGCGTTTTCCCCAGGCGACGCCAAACACCAGCGCCCCCACCACGCACGCGCCTGCCAGCGCCGCAAATTGCGTGGCCAGCGCGCCGGGAATCGCCCACAGCGTCGTTACCGTAATCCCTAGCTGCGCCCCTGTCGCCACGCCAAGGGTCGTTGGCTCCGCCAGCGGGTTACGCAGTACTTGCTGGAATAGCACCCCGACCAACCCAAGCCCGGCGCCAACCAGCAGCGATATCGCCAGCCGCGGCAGCAGGCTGTAGTGGAACAGCATTTGCGCGATATTGTCGATATCCGGCCGCCAGAGCGCCTGTCGCCAGGCGGTTCGCGGCAAAACCGTATTGAGGTTGGAAAGCGTTAACCCGAAAGCGGCGATAAATAGAATGGCGAGTAACACCATCGACAGAGGAGAAATTCGCGCTCTCACGCCGGACCTCCCTGCGCATCGGCCAGAATGCGGGCAAAATGCATCGCCGACAGCGTCGCGCCATAGAACCACACCGCCGGAACGCGCTGAAAACGCCCTGCGCGGACAAAGGGCATCGCTCGCCACAGCGGTGTCGCCATTAATTGCGCCATTTCCCGTTCATTACCATGATCGAAGCAGATAACGTCGATGTCTCTGTAGGCCGCCAGTCGGTCGATGCCGACGGTGACGCTGCCCCAAAAGGTCGTTTCGCCCTGCCAGGCGTTGTTGATACCAAAACGATTGAGCACATCCTGAAACAGACAGTTTTGCGCAAAGATCAGCGCATGACGGGCATCCAGCAAGGTCATCATCAGCAATGGACGATCGCCACGTTTTGCAAAGCGCGGACGAAGGTTCGCCATGAGCGCGTCAAATTCCGCCAGATGGCGCTTCGCTTCCCGCTGTCTGCCGAGCAGCTCAGCCATTTCATTAAGCGATTGCCGGGCCACCTGCAGCGGTTTTTTGCCGTCGCTGAAGGTAAATCCTCTCCCCGGCGCAATACGCGCCAGCTTTTCCACCGAAGGACCATATCCTGCCGACCAGACGAGGAACGAGGGTTTCATCTGCGTCAGCAGTTCCAGATTCGGCTCGGTGCGCAAGCCAACATCAATCACCGATGACGGAAGCGCTGGTTCGTTTACCCATAGCGTATAGTTCGGAATATCGGCGACGCCGTAAGGGGTCACCCCCAGCGCCAGCAGCAACTCCACCGGCAGCCACTCCAGAGCGACAATTCGCCGCAGATCAACCTCTGCCGCCCGTGCGTCGCGCATCTGCCACAGCAGCGGTGACAACGCCATTGCGGCCAGCAAACGTCGCCGCGTGATTACATTCAGATTTTCCATCAATAGACAAAACTTACCGGTGCAGCACCCGCCGGATGCGGCAGAATTCCCATCGGAATACCATAAATGTGTTCCAGGGTTTCGCCACGCATCAGTTCCGTCGGCGTTCCCTGGGCAATCATTTCACCGCCGCGCAGGGCCACCAGATAGTCGCAGTAACGGGCAGCCATATTAATGTCATGCAGCACGGCAATTACCGTCAGCCCTCGCTGCTGGCTGAGGCGATGAACCAGCGCCAGGACATCCACCTGGTGGGCAATATCCAGCGCCGAGGTGGGTTCATCAAGCAACAGGCAGCGGCTATCCTGAGCCACCAGCATGGCAATCCACGCGCGCTGACGTTCACCGCCGGAGAGGCTGTCCACCAGCCGATGAGCCAGGGATTTCAGGCCGACCAGCGCGATGGCCTCTTCCACTTTCTCCCGATCCGCCACGCCAAATCGCCCCAGCGCCCCGTGCCACGGATAGCGGCCAATCGCCACCAGTTCGCGCACCGTCATGCCTTCCGCCGACGGCAACTGCTGCGGCAGGTAGGCGACTTTGCGGGCAAACGCTTTGCTGCCCCAGTTGTCGAGCGGCTGCCCGCCGAGCAGGATATCCCCATCAGAAGGGGGCTGGTGGCGACCAAGCATTTTTAGCAGCGTCGATTTACCGGAGCCGTTATGGCCAATCAGGCCCGTCACTTTCCCCGCAGGGAAAGTTAATGAGAGAGGATGTAAAAGCGTGCGGCCAGGGACGCGAAAAGCGACATGACGGAGGGCGAAAGTCGTATCGTGATGAGAGATGTTTTCCTGCATAGCGGCCAACTTGTCAAGCGGGCACGGTAAACCGTGCCCAAAGGGAAATTAGAAACGGAAGGTTGCGGTTGCCACGACCTGACGGTCGGCGCCCCAGAAGCAACCATAGGTATTAAAGCAGCTTGCGACATACTCGCGATCAAACAAGTTATTCACATGCAATGCCACGTTGGAACCCGTCATACCGACACGTGCCAGATCGTAACGAACCAACGCATCGACGACCGTGTAGCTTCCAACCTTGAAGGAGTTCGCCGGATCGCCATAGCTGGAGCCAGTGAAACGTCCACCGGCCCCCAGCGTCAGACCGGACAATGAACCATCAAAGAAGGTGTAATCACCCCATAGTGACGCCATATGTTTTGGCACCTGAGCAGGCGTATTCCCTTTGTAGCTGGTATCTGTAGTGTATTCAGCATCAGTGTAAGTATAAGATCCCACGACATTGATACTTGCCGACAGCGCCGCTTTCGCTTCAACTTCCACACCACGAGAACGAATTTCACCACCAGCAACGGAGAATATCGTGCCGTTTGGATCCGCCATCAAATTATTCGTTTTGGTCAACTGGTACACAGCACCAGTAATGACAATCGGACGGTCGTTCGGTACATACTTCACGCCGGCTTCGTATTGCTTACCTTTAGACGGCGAGAAAATATTACCGGTTGCCCCCGTTTGTGAAGCTGGCTCAAATGACTCACTATAGCTGAAATAAGGTGTTACCCCATTGTCGAACAAATAGTTAACACCGCCACGCCAGGTAAATTCTTTATCGTTACGGGAATTCTGAACGCCAGAATCACGGTTTAAAGAGTCCTGCTTCGCCCAGTCGTAACGCCCACCGAGGGTCACCAGTACTTTATCCCACTGCATTTGATCCTGTACATACAGACCAGTCTGCTGCTGTTTATTCAGTACCTGATATGCGCCAGACGGCCCCGGATGTGAACTGAAATCAAAGTCGCCGCGATCAAGATTATAAATATCAGACGGCGTGACAGAACCTGCGTAACCAAACCAGGAATTGATATCATTACGCATACGCATATAGTCAATGCCAGTCAGCAGCGTGTGCTCTAAAGCTCCGGTCACAAACTTGCTTTGCAGTTGCGTATCGACAGAAAAGTTCTGTAACTTCTCGCTATCAATCACGTATTGACGAGTCAGCGTGTGATCCCATTGTGATTGTGGAATACTGGCACAAGGGCTGTTATTCGGATCCTTTGTATAGAGAGGATCCGAACACATGCCATAGCCATAAACGCTGTTCTGCGAGACCTTGTTTTGCGCATAGCGCAGGTTCTGACGCACGGTAAAGGTATCGTTGAACTCATGGTCAAAGCTGTAACCCACCATTTTCTCGTTACGAGAGTAAGTATTATTGTCAGCACCTTCATTGAAATCAGTGGGAAGACGCTTACCGTTCGGCAATGTCGTTACCGTTCCCTCTTTTGGCAGCCAGCCGTAATAACCCGTCTCCGGCTCGTTCTGGAAGTAAGAGAGGAACGTAAAGTTGGTTTTATCATCCGGACGCCAACTGAAAGATGGTGCGACTGCATAGCGTTGTTCTTTCGAACCTTGTTGCTGGGCATTCGCAGAACGGGCAAGACCAGTTAAGCGATAAGAATAAACACCGTCATCATCCAGCGCATCACTAAAATCGAAGCTGGTCTGGAACAAGCTGTCGGTACCCATCTTAAATTGAACTTCTTTCAGCGGTTCCGTTGTCGGACGCTTGCTGACCATATTCAACAAACCACCTGGGTTACTTTTTCCGTAGAGAACGGAAACCGGGCCCCGCATGACTTCAGCGCGCTCCAGCATGTACGGATCAATCACTGCGTCATTGTAGAAATTGCCCTGCATCTTCAGGCCATTCAGATAGTTATTCTGGCTTTGGCCGTCAGCGGCGAAACCGCGGATAATCAGGTAATCATATGTGTTAGACGCGCCACGCGTTCCCACAGCGACACCTGGCGTGTAGCTTAGCGCTTCTTTCACCGATTTAGGCTGATGCAGCGCCATCTCCTCCGCGGTCACCACAGAAATAGACTGCGGCACTTTTTGAATGGGGGTATCCGTTTTGGTCGCCGTAGCGGATTGTCTGGCCGCGATAGTCGCCGCCGGCCCCCAGGCGCTCTCTTGTGGGGCTGGTGCCGCGGTAACGGTGATGGTGTCTTCTTTCGGTTCAGTTGCTGCCTGCGCATAAACAGACATGCCGCTAACCGCTGTGGCTACTACCACTGCGAGTTTACGCAGCGAGTGATTTTGCTGAGCAGTTTTTGGACGCGCCATGAGGATATCTCTAATAGAATTGAATGATAAAGAAAACGAGAATTATTATTATGCCGAATGGAATAATAGGCGAAAAATGGAATATATGGCAAGGAATATGCCCCCGAAAAGGAGGCGATGCTGAATAAATAACCAGACAGTTATTATGGAGTTACATTTCCGTTAGGCAGTTTGTAGTCATCATACTTCGGGCTGCAGATACCCAACTCATTACGGCAATATGGCAATATAAAGAAAAAACCCCGGCAGCATCGATAACGATGCCACTGGGGTTTCTGAACGTCGCCAACAAAAAGCGGCTTTAAGGCTTAAGCGAGTAATTATTTACTGCCAAACATCTCTCTAATCCAGCCCGCGACGCCGTCGCTTTTCTCCTGCTCAGGCTGCTGATTTTGCTGCTGTTGCGGCGGCTGCCCGGAAGACTGATTGAACGGGTTATTCTCCTGCTGCTGCTGGAGCTGCTGCTGTTGCATCTGCTCTCCCTGGCGACAGAGCTCATCCGGCGACGTTGTCCATACCGGCAGCGAGCGCATCCCACCGCTGCAAACGAAGTTACCGTTACTGTCGATCCCCATATCCACCACATCTTCCGGCGCCGTCAGATCCAACGGCGTTGGGGTTTCGTTAGCCAGATAGCGCTGATAAATCGACATCGCGCCGCTCGCACCATAGAGCTTCGTCGGCTGGTTATTATCGCGCCCCACCCAGGTAATGGTCACCTGGCTACCGTCAATACCGGCAAACCAGGTATCGACGTTATTGTTGGTGGTCCCGGTTTTACCCGCCAGATGGAGTCCGGGATATTTCGCGCCCAGTTGACGACCGGTACCGCGCTGCACCACCTGCTGCATAGTCCATAAGGTCATGTAGGCGGCCTGGGCCGGAACCACGCGCTCCGCCTGCGGATAGCTCTGATACAGCACGGTACCATCTTCGGCGATAACCGAACGCAGCGCCGACAGCGGCGCGCGGTTACCGCCGCTGGCGATGGTCTGAAACGCCTGAGCCACTTCTATCGGCGTCAGGTTCAGTGCCCCCAGCAGCATAGACGGAACCGCATTAAGCTGATCTTTCGATACCCCCAGTTTTGTCCAGGTATCAATCACCGCCGGTAAACCCAGCGTCATGCCGAGGTTCACCGTCGGCACGTTCATTGAACGCGTCAGCGCATCCACCAGCATCACTTTGCCGCCATCGCTATAACGATGATCATCGTTTTGCGGCGACCACGTCTGGCCGTTAGACAAATGAATGGAGATTGGCGCATCGGCAATCCAGGTGTTGAGACGATACAAATTCGGCTGACTCAGGGCGGTTAAATAGGTCGCCGGTTTCGCCAGAGAACCAATCGAACGGCGTGCCTGCATCGCCCGGTTGTAACCGGCAAACTGCGGTTCCGCGCCGCCGACCATCGCCCGCACTTCGCCGGTAAAGCGATCGACTACCACGATCGCGGTTTCCAGATCCGGCAGCTTACGCTGTTTTTTCAGTGCCGGAATACCGTCTATCGCCGCTTTTTCCGCCGCATCCTGCGCGACGGGATCGAAGGTGGTAAAGATCTTCACGCCGGAAAGATCTTTCACTTTATCGCCCAGCTTCGCCTGTAGCTCCTGACGTACCAGTTGCATAAACGCGGGCTGCGGCGAGATCACCCCGCCACGCGGCTGCACCCCCAGCGGACGCGCACTCAGCATGTCATACAGTTCCTGATCGATAATCTTCTGCTGTTGCAACAGACGCAGCACAAGATTACGTCGCTCCAGCGCCAGCTTCGGATTACGCCACGGGTTATAGATCGACGCGCCTTTCACCATCCCCACCAGCAGCGCCTGCTGATCAAGGCTCAGCTCTTCCACCGGGCGGCCAAAGTAATACAGGCTTGCCAGCGGGAAGCCGCGAATTTCGTTGTCGCCGCTCTGACCGAGATAAACTTCGTTCATATACAGCTCAAGGATGCGATCCTTGCTATAGCGCGCATCGACAATCAGCGCCATATAGGCTTCATTAAGCTTACGCCAGTATGAACGTTCGCTGGAGAGGAACAGGTTCTTCACCAGTTGCTGGGTCAGGGTACTCGCGCCCTGCACCGTACGGCCGGCGGTCAGGTTGGCCAGCACCGCACGACCAATGGAGTAAAGGCTAATCCCGTCGTGTTCGTAGAAATGGCGGTCTTCCGTCGCCAGCAGCGTATCGACCAGCAGATCCGGGAAGCCATTGCGCTTCACGAACAGGCGTTGTTCGCCATTCGGCGATTGCAGCATGGTAATCAGACGCGGATCGAGGCGGAAGAAACCGAACTGGCGGTTGTTATCCATATTCACAATGGTTTCCAGATGACCGCCAGAAAAGGTCAGACGCGCGCGCACCTGCCCTTCTTTACTGTCCGGGAAATCGAACGGACGACGGATCATCTCGATGCTGTTGGCCTGAACGGTGTATTCGCCCGGGCGCGTCATAGCGCTCACCTGGCGATACTGCGTGGCGTTGAGCAGACGCACCATTTCGTTTTTGCTGATCTGCATATCCGGTTCAAGGTTAACCATCCGACCGTATACCGCGGCAGGCAGGTCCCAGACTTTACCGTCAATTCGGCTACGGATTTTCTGATCGAGATAAACGCCGTAGGCGGCAATCACTACCGCACAGACGATGCCAATCTTAATCAGCAGCCACAACCAGGTGCGTTTACGACGAGGGGGTTTACCGCCTTTGCCTCTTCCTTTCCTCGGCATCGGTTTTTCATCCTCATAGTCATCATCATCGTAATCATCGTCGTAGTTCTCTTCCCGAACCCGACGGCGAGTTACCTTTTGTTTTGTCGGACGCGAGGGTCTCCCCTTACGTCCGATCGGCTCGCGGTCATCTCCCGCCATGCTGTTTCTCCGCAACTTACAGGCGTAAAGGCCTGATTCTCAATATTTCCCCGAATCAGGGAAAGAAGAAATCTCTCAAATTGACGCCAAAATCTCCTGGCCTTCAGGCTGCCATTCATGGATGACGCCATGGATGATCATTTTGCTTGTATCATTTTTAATTTAAATTAAACATATAAATCAAATAATTAGAAGCATCATCAGCAAAACAGTTCATGACATCGCCCTGCCTGCCCGAAAGAGACAGGATAGCACTAAACCGCGACATTCTTAACCAGCATTTTACATGTTCACCAGCGCCAAAAATGGAAATAATTATGTTTTTTAATGACATAAAAATACATTCTATTCCCACCGGAACCGGGACAGTCACCAACACGCTATGAATACTTTTTGCTGCGCCGGGTTGGGGCGGTATTGACCGGATCGTCCGGCCAGACATGCTTCGGGTAGCGCCCTTTCATCTCTTTTTGTACTTCGCGGTAGCTCCCCTGCCAGAACGCGGCCAAATCGCGGGTGATTTGCAGCGGACGCTGCGCGGGTGAAAGCAGCTCCAGCACCAGCGGCACGCGCCCCCGAGCGATAACCGGCGTAGTGGCTTCGCCAAACATCTCCTGCATCCGTACCGCCAGCGCCGGTGGGTTTTCAGCGTGGTAACGAATCGCGATGCGGCTACCGCCAGGCACCGTGTAGTGCGTGGGCAGTTCGCTATCCAGCTTCTGGCGCAGCGGCCACGGCAGCCAGTTTTGCAGCGCCTGACGCACATCCAGCGCCTTCAGCGCGCGCAAAGAGTGGACTCCGCTCATCTGCGGCAGCAGCCAGGCCTCAAGGGATGCCAGCAGCGAAGCATCATCCACTGCCGGCCATGCCTCTTCCGGCAACCACTGCGCGGCGCAATGCAGTCGCAGACGCAGTTGCTCCGCCTCCGGCGTCCAGTTGAGCACGCTTAATCCTTTATCACGGATACCGTTGAGCATCGCCTGATGCAGCTCTTCTTCAGAAGGCTTCGCCAGCGGCTGAGTCTTGATCACCAGTTGACCAATGCAGGTGCGTCGCCAGGCCTTCAGGGTACCCAGCGCGTCATCCCACTCCACAATATCGGCGCACCGGGCCAGCAACGGGCACCGGGCGATCAGCGCGTGAATATCCACCGGCAGCGCCAGTAAGATCCGCGCATCCGGCGATGAACTGCCCTGCAACAACAGCGGTGCAATCAGCCATTCGTGGCGATTCAGCGCATCATCGACGTCAAGCATCGCCCCCATCCCGTTCGCCAGTTGATAGCGCCCCTCCTGACCACGACGCTGAGCGATACGATCGGCAAACGCGGCAACCAGAAGCTCGGCCATACGATCCGCATCAGGCTGGCCGCTGCGAACCGCCAGCCGTTTCATTAGTTGCTGCGCCCGCTGCTGCCAGTTGCTCTGCTGACGGGAAAACACGGTACTGAGATCGCCACTACCGCCGCGCGGCGGCTCTTCGAGGATCGCCGCCAGCTTTGCTGCCGTCGCCACGCCATCAGCATCATCTGCGGCTGTCAGCACCGCCGCCAGCCGTGGATCGTTACCCAGAGCGGCCATTTTGCGCCCATGCGCCGACAACCGTTCGCCATCCAGCGCAGAGAGCGCCGTCAGAAAACGACGGGCCGCCGCCAGGTTAACCGCGGGCGGCAGATCCAGCCAGCGAAGCTGGGACGGTTCCGGACATCCCCACAGTAAAAGCTCCAGCAACAGCGCCGACAGATCGCTGTGCAGAATTTCCGGATCGCTCTGCGCCGCCGCGCGCTCGGCCTGCTCTTTACTCATCAGATGCAGACAGATCCCCGGCGCCAGCCGCCCGGCGCGTCCGGCGCGCTGGGTCATTGAGGCCTGACTAATACGCTGCGTCACCAGACGGGTTAATCCCGTCCGGGCATCAAAGCGGGCGACCCGTTCCTGTGCGCTATCGACCACCAGGCGAATACCTTCAATGGTCAGACTGGTTTCAGCAATATTGGTCGCCAGCACCACCTTACGCATCCCGGCAGGAGCGGGAAGTATCGCCTTACGCTGCGCGCTCAGCGGCAGCGCACCATACAGCGGACAGAGGACAACATCGTTCGCCACCCGTTCAGCCAGTTGCTCCTGCACCCGCTGAATTTCCCCGATGCCGGGCAGAAACAGCAGCATCGATCCGCTTTCACCGCGCAGCAACTCGCTGGCGGCAATAGCCACCGCCTCATCAAATCGCTGGTGGGTCGGCAGCGGCGCAAAACGCCGCTCAACCGGAAATGCACGCCCTTCAGAAACAATTACCGGCGCATCCGGCAGCAACCGCTGCAGACGGTCGTTATCCAGGGTTGCCGACATGATCAGCAACCTGAGATCGTCGCGAAACCCCTGCTGAACATCCAGCAGCAGCGCCAGCGCCAGATCCGCCTGCAGGCTCCGCTCGTGGAATTCATCAAGGATCACTAGCCCGACATCGGTCAGTTCAGGATCGCGCTGGATCATGCGCGTCAGAATGCCTTCCGTCACCACTTCAAGACGTGTATCCGGTCCGACACAGGTCTCAGCGCGCATACGATAGCCCACGCTCTCGCCGGGTTTCTCCCCTAGCTGTTCCGCCAGCCTTTGCGCCACATTCCGCGCCGCCAGCCGTCGCGGCTCCAGCAGGATAATACGACCGTTAATTTCACCTTCCGCGAGAATACGCAGCGGCAGCCAGGTGGATTTCCCGGCACCTGTCGGCGCATTGAGCAGAACCTGCGGCGCATGCCGCAGGGCAGAGAGAAGTTCAGGGAGAACGGCGGCAACCGGCAATGAAGACACGAAAAACTCCGGAGGTTAACATTTGAAGGCTGGCATTGTAGCATTCTGATAATTCATTACCGAGTCTCTATCATGTCCGAGCCGAAAAGGCTGTTTTTCGCCCTTGAACTTCCTGACGAGGTTCAGCAGCAGATCGTTCACTGGCGCGCCGCCTGCTTTCTCGCCGATGCTGGTCGGCCAGTCGCAGCGGATAACCTCCATCTGACGCTGGCGTTTCTCGGCGAAGTCAGCGCGGAAAAACAGCGGGCGCTGGCGGCGATGGCCGGTCGTATTCGCCAGCCGGGCTTTACCCTGACCCTTGACGATGCCGGGCAGTGGCTGCGCTCACGGGTGGTGTGGCTGGGCATTCGTCAGCCGCCGCGCGGGGTGCTGCAACTGGCGAATATGCTGCGCGCCCAGGCGGCCCGTAGCGGCTGCTACCAGAGCCCGCAACCGTTCCATCCTCATATCACCCTGCTGCGCGACGTGCGCCACGCGGTGCCTATTCCGCCGCCCGGCTTCAACTGGTCGTTTGCGGTCAATGAATTTGTGCTCTACGAGTCCGGTTTTAGCCGCGGACGTACCCGCTACAACGTGCTGGAACGTTACCCTTTCGACAAGGAAAGCTGATGCAATTTACTCCTCCGCTACAGTCCGCCACCTTAATTAAACGTTACAAGCGGTTTCTCGCCGACGTAGTAACCCCCGATGACCGCGAGCTGACCCTGCACTGTCCCAACACCGGCGCGATGACCGGTTGCGCCGAACCCGGCGATACTGTCTGGTATTCCACCTCGGAGAATCCTAAGCGCAAATATGCGCATACGTGGGAATTAACGGAAACCGCACAAGGCGCGGTAATTTGTGTGAATACTCTACGCGCCAACGCCCTGGCGAAAGAGGCGATTCTGGCGGGAAATATTCCGCAGCTTTTGGGTTATCAAACGCTTAAAAGCGAAGTGAAATACGGTGATGAAGGCAGCCGCATTGATATTTTGTTACAGGCAGATTGCCAACAAGACTGCTATATTGAAGTGAAATCGGTTACGTTGGCGGAGAAAGAATACGGTTATTTTCCCGATGCGGTCACCGTGCGCGGTCAGAAGCACCTGCGGGAGCTGATGAGCGTCGCGGCGACGGGTAAACGGGCGGTGATTCTTTTCGCCGTGCTGCATTCGGCAATCGACCGTTTCTCACCCGCGCATCATATTGATGCCAGATACGCACAGTTATTGATTGAAGCGCAAAGCAAGGGGGTAGAAATTCTCGCATACAAGGCGGAACTTTCTACTGAAATGATGACTCTGAATAATCCGATTACCGTGGCGTTAACCCCCGGTAAGTAAACGGCTAAATAGTATTCTGATCGTGAGCGCGAATACGCTTTTCTTCACAGGGTTGTCAAGTGTAACGTTTAGATAATTGCTATCCGGAAAAGCATCTGCTATTTATAGCGGCCTGATTTTCCCCCAACACGGGGATCGATAGTGCGTGTTAAGGAGAAGCAACATGCAAGAAGGGCAAAACCGTAAAACATCGTCCCTGAGTATTCTCTCCATCGCTGGGGTGGAGCCGTACCAAGTGAAGCCGGGCGAAGAGTATATGAACGAAGCCCAGCTGGCGCACTTCAAGCGCATTCTTGAAGCATGGCGTAATCAACTTAGGGATGAAGTGGATCGCACCGTAACGCATATGCAGGATGAAGCCGCTAATTTTCCGGATCCGGTAGACCGTGCCGCTCAGGAAGAGGAGTTCAGCCTGGAGCTGCGTAACCGCGATCGCGAACGTAAACTGATCAAAAAGATCGAGAAAACACTGAAAAAAGTGGAAGACGAAGATTTCGGCTTCTGTGAATCCTGTGGCGTCGAGATTGGTATCCGTCGTCTGGAAGCGCGCCCGACCGCTGACCTGTGCATTGATTGCAAAACGCTGGCGGAAATTCGCGAAAAACAGATGGCAGGCTAATCACTTCGCTGGCATCTTTCCGGCGGGAGTTTTCTCCCGCCCTGATGTTTTTGTCACCTCATGAAAGATTCACACTATATCGGGCGCTTTGCTCCCTCACCTTCCGGCGAACTTCACTTCGGCTCATTGATTGCCGCGCTTGGCAGCTATCTACAGGCACGGGCGCAGAACGGTATCTGGCGCGTACGCATAGAAGATATCGATCCGCCGCGTGAAATCCCCGGTGCCGCAGAGACGATTCTCCGTCAGTTAGAACATTACGGCCTGCACTGGGACGGCGAAGTGCTCTGGCAGTCGCAGCGCCATGACGCTTATCGCGAACGCCTGGCTTGGCTGCATGAGCAGGGACTTTGCTATTACTGCACCTGTCCCCGTGCGCGCATTCACGCAATTGGCGGCCTGTATGATGGCCATTGCCGGAGTTTAAGGCTCGGCGCAGAAAACGCCGCTTTGCGGTTGCGGCAAACCCGCCCGGTGCTGGCATTTTACGATCGGCTGCGCGGCACCATTATCGCCGACGAACCGCTGGCGCGTGAAGATTTCATTATCCATCGCCGCGACGGCCTGTTCGCCTATAATCTTGCGGTGGTCGTGGACGATCACTTTCAGGGCGTCAGCGAAATTGTCCGCGGCGCCGATCTGATCGAGCCGACGGTGCGGCAGATTTCGCTCTATCAGCATTTTGGCTGGCAGGCGCCGGACTATATCCATTTGCCGCTGGCCCTTAATGCGCAGGGCAATAAACTGTCGAAGCAAAACCATGCGCCTGCGCTTTCGCAAGGCGATCCGCGCCCGGAAATTGTGCGGGCGTTAACGTTTCTTAACCAGGATGTTATTCAGGAATGGCAGGCGTTGAGTATTGAAGATTTACTCAAGCACGCGGTAGCAAACTGGCGGCTGGAACAAATCCAGCATTCTCAAACGCTTTCTCCTGAGCTATGATTAGCCGCTATTTTTACTCGTCGACTTTCAGGTTGCTCCGGCGTTGGCTGCGCTTGTTTCCCCCGGTCCGTTGCTTTTCTGTGCGTCCGGGCGTCGCAAGTTTACCATCTTGCTGCAATCCGCAATGCATAGAGTAATATTTTTGTCCTGAAGTCCGTCTGACACTACGAGGTGTACCATTTTTACCCGAGTCGCTAATTTTTGCCGTAAGGTGCTAAGCCGTGAAGAACGCGAGACTGAAGCCGCCGTTGAACAGCAACATATGACGGTTATCCCGCGAGATCAGCATGCAATTTCCCGCAAAGATATCAGTGAAAACGCTCTCAAGGTCATGTACAGACTCAATAAAGCGGGCTACGAGTCGTGGCTGGTCGGCGGCGGGGTTCGCGACCTGCTGCTAGGCAAAAAGCCCAAAGATTTCGACGTTACCACCAATGCGACACCTGAGCAGGTACGTAAACTGTTCCGCAACTGCCGTCTGGTAGGCCGTCGCTTCCGCCTGGCGCACGTGATGTTCGGGCCGGAAATTATTGAAGTCGCCACCTTCCGCGGCCATCACGAAGGCCACACCACCGATCGCGTCACCTCTCAGCGCGGTCAGAACGGCATGCTGCTGCGCGACAATATCTTCGGTTCAATTGAAGAAGATGCCCAGCGCCGTGATTTCACTATCAACAGCCTTTATTACAGCGTGGCTGATTTTAGCGTGCGCGACTATGTCGGCGGCATGAAAGATCTGCAGGATGGCGTGATCCGCCTGATCGGCGATCCGGAAACCCGCTATCGCGAAGACCCGGTACGGATGCTGCGCGCAGTGCGTTTTGCGGCCAAGCTGAACATGAGTATCAGCGAAGAAACCGCCGAGCCGATTCCACGCCTGGCGACGCTGCTGCACGATGTGCCCCCGGCGCGTCTGTTTGAAGAGGTATTAAAGTTGCTGCAGGCCGGCGACGGATATCAAACCTACCTCCTGCTGCGCGAATACAATCTGTTCCAGCCCCTGTTCCCCAGCATTACCCGCTATTTCACCGAGCGCGGCGATAGTCCGATGGAGCGCATCATCAGCCAGGTGCTGAAAAATACCGATAACCGTATTCGCAACGATATGCGCGTTAACCCGGCGTTCCTGTTTGCGGTGATATTCTGGTATCCACTGCTGGAAACGGCGCAGAAAATCGCCCAGGAGAGCGGTCTGGCCTACTACGATGCCTTCGCGCTGGCGATGAACGATGTGCTGGATGAAGCCTGCCGCACGCTGGCGATCCCTAAACGCATCACCACGCTGGTGCGCGATATCTGGCAGCTTCAGCTACGGATGTCTCGCCGCCAGGGCAAACGCGCATGGAAACTGCTGGAGCATCCAAAATTCCGCGCCGCCTACGATCTGCTGGAGCTGCGCGCGGGTGCGGAAAACAACAGCGAACTGCAGCGTCTGACCAAATGGTGGGGCGAATTTCAGGTCGCCACACCGCCAGATCAGAAAGATATGCTTGACGATTTGGGGGACGATCCTGCTCCCCGCCGCCGTCACCGTCGTCCGCGCAAACGCGCGCCTCGCCGCGAAGGTAGCGCATGACCCGCGCCTGGATTGCCATCGGCAGCAACCTCGCCTCGCCGCTGGCGCAGGTCAACGCTGCCATTAGCGCGCTGGCGGAAATTCCTGACAGCCAGGTAGTCAGCGTATCCTCATTCTACCGTACGCCGCCGCTGGGGCCACAGGATCAGCCTGACTACCTGAACGCCGCCGTTGCGCTGGAAACCACGCTTACAGCTGAAGCGCTGCTCAACCATACCCAGCGCATCGAACGCCAGCAGGGACGCACGCGTAAAGCCGAACGCTGGGGGCCGCGCACGCTGGATCTCGATATCATGCTGTTCGGCGAAGAGGTGATAAATACCTCGCGCCTGACCGTTCCGCACTACGATATGAAAAACCGTGGTTTTATGCTGTGGCCGCTATTTGAAATCGCCCCGGAACTGCGTTTCCCGGACGGGCTGGCGCTAAGTACCGTTCTGGCGAATCTCGCCGCGGATAAACCCGCGTTCTGGTAATATTTCTCCGTTTTTCAACAATGGCGGCAATCGTGGTAATCGGTTGCCTAAAACCATTGCCCCCCCGAGTACTGCTGTTAGAATGCCGATTAATATGACTTTCATCATCAGGAAACGTTATGAAACCGACGACTATCGCCCTGCTGCAGAAATGCAAACAGGAGAAGAAGCGCTTCGCTACCATCACCGCCTATGACTACAGCTTTGCGAAGCTGTTTGCAGACGAAGGGATTAACGTGCTGCTGGTCGGAGACTCGCTGGGCATGACGGTACAGGGCCACGATTCCACTCTGCCAGTGACAGTAGAAGATATCGCCTACCACACCCGTGCGGTGCGTCGCGGCGCGCCGAACTGCCTGCTGCTCGCGGATCTGCCGTTTATGGCTTACGCCACACCGGAACACGCTTTCGGGAACGCCGCTGTCGTGATGCGCGCCGGGGCCAATATGGTGAAAATCGAGGGCGGCGCATGGCTGGCTGATACCGTAAAAATGCTTACCGAGCGCGCAGTACCGGTGTGCGGACATCTCGGCCTGACGCCCCAGTCGGTGAATGTCTTCGGGGGTTACAAAATCCAGGGACGCGGCGATGCCGGGCAAGTTTTGCTTGATGATGCGCTGGCATTAGAGGCGGCTGGCGCGCAGTTGCTGGTGCTGGAGTGCGTGCCGGTCGAGCTGGCGAAACGCATCACTGAAACGCTAAGCATCCCGGTGATCGGCATCGGCGCAGGCAACGTTACCGACGGGCAAATCCTCGTGATGCATGACGCCTTCGGTATTACCGGCGGCCATATACCGAAATTCGCCAAAAATTTCCTTAGCACGGCGGGCGATATGCGCGCTGCGGTGCGGCAATATATTGCCGAAGTAGAGGCTGGCGTTTATCCGGGAGATGAACACAGTTTCCATTAAATTTCTCAGGCATCCCCGGGTGGCGGCGTCATCGTCTTACCCGGGTTATCAGACCATACGAACCTGTCGCCCGCCAGGCGGGGATAAGGTTTAGCGCTACAGGAGTGTTGTTGTGCTGATTATTGAAACCCTGCCGCTGCTGCGTCAGCATATCCGTCGTTTACGCCAGGAAGGTCAACGCATTGCGCTGGTTCCCACCATGGGCAACCTGCACGAGGGCCATATGAAGCTGGTGGAGACGGCGAAAGCCAGCGCGGACATTGTGGTAGTCAGTATTTTCGTCAACCCAATGCAGTTTGATCGCGCCGATGATTTAACGCGCTACCCGCGCACGCTGCAGGAGGATTGCGAAAAGCTGAATAAACGTAACGTCGATTTTGTCTTCGCGCCGGCCCCGGCGGAAATCTATCCCCTGGGGACCGAAAACCAGACTTACGTTGATGTTCCCGGCCTGTCGACCATGCTTGAAGGCGCCAGCCGTCCGGGTCACTTCCGCGGCGTTTCCACCATCGTCAGTAAGCTGTTCAACCTGGTACAGCCGGATGTCGCCTGCTTCGGCGAAAAAGATTTCCAGCAACTGGCGCTGATTCGCAAGATGGTGGCCGATATGGGCTATGACATCGAGATTATCGGCGTACCCATTATACGCGCCAAAGATGGCCTGGCGCTGAGCTCGCGTAACGGCTATCTCAGCGCCGATCAGCGCAAAATTGCGCCGGGGCTGCATCAGGTAATGAGCAACATGGCAGAAAAACTGGCAGCCGATGCGCGTAATCCTGATGAGCTAATTGCCATCGCGGCTCAGGAGTTGAACGAGAAAGGCTTTCGTGCCGATGATATTCAGATCCGCGACGCCGACACGCTGCTTGAGCTGACAGAAACCAGTAAACGGGCAGTGATCCTGATGGCCGCATGGCTCGGCCAGGCACGACTGATCGACAACCAGATCGTGACGCTCGCCCGGTAGACAGGGGTTAAAAATCGGGCAATACTTGCCTGGAATTTCCTCAAAGCGGGTGCCGCATCCGCTTTGTTATCAATAAGCTTTAAAGGTAGACGTTATGATTCGTAATATGCTGCAGGGCAAACTCCACCGCGTTAAAGTCACGCAGGCCGACCTGCACTATGAAGGCTCCTGCGCTATTGATCAGGATTTTCTCGATGCATCCGGCATTCTTGAGAATGAGGCCATTCATATCTGGAACGTGACCAACGGTAAGCGTTTCTCCACCTACGCCATCGCCGCGGAACGCGGTTCGCGAATAATTTCCGTCAACGGCGCGGCGGCGCACTGCGCGAGCGTCGGCGATATTCTGATTATCGCCAGCTTCGTGACTATGCCTGACGAAGAGGCCCGCAGCTGGCAGCCGAAAATCGCCTATTTTGAAGGCGACAATGAAATGAAGCGCCAGGCAAAAGCGATTCCGGTGCAGGTTGCCTGATTTACCCCTGCGGCTGGTTGCTAATCATCCGCGACATGGTCTCCAGTGAATCCGTTCTTAAAATATAGAGTCTTTTCAATAAGAACGGATTATCTCCCGGTTTGACCTTTCCTCTCACCGTCGTCACCGCCATGTGAAAACCGGCGTCGTTGGCCGCGTTGATCGCCGTCGCGTTATAGCCGCCAAAAGGGTAAGAAAGATAGATTACATGCGGATTAAACTGCGCCAGCGCCCGCCGCGAATGTTCAAAATCGAACAAAATATTGTGATAGCTGCGGCTGAGCAGGATCGGATGGCGATGTGCATCAACCCGGTGCAGGAAATGCGTATGCGACTGGATATCAAAGACGTCCTGAATCTGTTTTAATTCAGAAACGCTCATAAACTGCAACGAGTTCGGCGCCCATTTCTGTGGGTGGCGCTTGATGCGTGACGAAATAATAAACGCCGTCGCATGAAAACCATACCGTTTGAGTATGGGATACGCATAGCGATTGACCGACTTCAGACCATCGTCAAAAGTAATAACGACAGCACGCGCAGGAAGATTCACGCTATTGTGCAGATAACCTTCCAGCTGATACATGCTCAGAGTGGTATAACCCTGGTCGCGTAGCCAGGTCATCTGGTTGCTGAAGGCGCGTACGGAGGTGGTGGTCGACGTATGGCGGAATCGGGTGTTTTCTTCGTCACGCAGGATATGATGATAAGTGAGCACTGGAATGCCATTGTCTATCTGCGCGTCCAGGCTACTCACCCATGCCAGCCGGTTGCCGATGCGGATCTGAAACCAGGTTTGATGCAGCCTGTCTTTAAGCTTGCTAATAATGGGATAGCGCAAATTACTGGCCAGCATGCCAAACTTCTCGCTACCGATAGAAGGCGCATTATAGACCGGCGTATCTTTCCAGGTAATGAGGTTTTGATTGCTCAGCGGTTTGTTCAGGTCACCCAGGCTATCTTCAACCCGCCGTTTGCCCCGCACCGGCTGCAGATGCCCTTTATCAATAAAACCCGTCGCAAAACCAAAATTAAACGTGTCGTAATCAGCCGCTGACGGCATCACCGCCAGAATTTGCCCTGCCCTTACGTTGCCCACGCTCACCACCTGATGACCAACCTGCGCCCAGATATCGGCATTTTCCGTGGTTTGCATGTAACGAACAGAGGCACTCTGCGGAGTGAGCAGACTGGCGGAAACGCTAAGTGACATAAACAGGAAAAGTAAAGCAAGAACTCGGGCAAACATGCGTATCGAACCGGTAAACAAAGGCGGTTATCATTGTAACAAAAGCGCTATCAATACCAATGCTTAATTCCCGTACGGCTCATGCAACAGCCGGAAAGGCGGATTTTTTTGCTGCTGATGCCAAAGGCTGCTGACGGCAGGGCCGCCGGCGCTGACGATGGCCTGACGAAAGGCCGCGCTGCTCAGCGTCTGGCGCAGGAGATACATCTCCTCCAGCAGGGGGTAGCTAATCCCGGAGATCACTTCGCAATGGGTATGTTTATGGCTCATCAGCGCTGCCACACGATAAGGCGCCGCGCCGGTTTTATCGGTAAGAAAAATCACCCCTTCGCCGCTGTCCGTCTCATGCAGCGCATCGCACATCATGCGACTCAACATATTACTGCTGAGATTACGCCAATAATTCACCGCCCGGCATTGCGCCAGAGGGCCAAACTTTTTCTCCAGACGATCCCGCATTTCCTGCGCCAGTTCATCATGGCAGATAATTACCCAACCTAACATCGCCCCCTCCTTAGCAAGCAAACAATCTAACAAGGAAAGTGATGAATATCGGTGATGACAGTCAAAGATTGCCTGATAGCGCTTCGCTTAATGGGCCGCGAAGCGCTACTGCTGAATTCATTAGCTGCGGAGCCCGCGCCCACGCTGAATCAGATACCAGCACAATAAATAAAAGGTGATGATAAACACCACCAGCACGCCAACAGTGGTGGCCAGTGGCACATCGTTAATGCCGAGGAAACCATAGCGGAAACCGCTGATCATGTAGACGATAGGATTCAGGTGCGACAGCCCTTGCCAGAAAGGCGGCAGTAGCGTCAAAGAATAAAAAACCCCACCCAGATAGGTCAGCGGCGTCAGTACAAAGGTCGGAATCAGGCTGATATCATCAAACGTTTTGGCAAATACCGCGTTCAACAGGCCCGCAAGGGAAAATAACACTGCGGTCAATATCAGCGTCAAAGCAACAAATAGCCAGGAGTGAACCTGAAACGGAACGAAAAACAGCGATATCGCGGTTACCAGAATCCCGACGCACAGACCACGGGCGACGCCGCCGCCAACATAACCGGCAATAACCACATGCGTAGGCACTGGCGCGACCAGCAGCTCTTCAATATTGCGCTGAAATTTTGCGCTAAAGAAAGAAGAAGCCACGTTGGCATAAGAGTTGGTGATCACCGCCATCATAATCAGACCCGGCACAATAAACTGCATATAGGTAAAACCGTGCATTTCACCAATACGCGAGCCGATCAGATTGCCGAAGATAACAAAGTAGAGGGTCATCGTAATAACCGGCGGTACCAGAGTCTGGATCCAGATGCGCATAAAACGATGAATTTCTTTGGTCCAGATGCTTTTCAGCGCAATCCAGTACAGCTGTATCATGCTGATTCTCCTTTTCTTTCATGTACCAGCGTGACAAACAGCTCTTCCAGGCGGTTAGCCTTATTACGCATACTTAACACCTGTATTCCCTGCGCACTCAACTGGGTAAATACGCTGTTAATTCCCTGCTCACGCAGCACTTCAACCTCCAGCGTCGAGGTATCAACCAGGCGATAGTGGTAACCCTCCAGTACCGGTAACGGGCTTTTGGGCGCCAGATCGAGAATAAACGTCTCTGATTTCAGCTTGGAAAGCAGCGCTTTCATTGAGGTGTTTTCCACCAGTTCACCGCGCTGAATAATGCCGATGTTGCGACACAGCATCTCAGCTTCTTCCAGATAGTGCGTGGTCAGGATAATCGTGGTGCCTTTATCATTTAAATCTTTCAAAAATCCCCACATTGAGCGGCGAAGTTCAATATCCACCCCCGCCGTTGGCTCATCAAGAATCAATAGCTTAGGCTCATGCATTAACGCCCTGGCAATCATCAGGCGACGTTTCATCCCGCCGGAGAGCATCCGCGCGCGTTCATGACGTTTTTCCCAAAGATCGAGCTGTTTGAGATACTTTTCACTACGAGCAGTGGCTACCTTACGTTCAACGCCATAGTAGCCCGCCTGATTGACGACGATCTGTTGTACGGTTTCAAAGGGGTTAAAATTGAACTCCTGCGGCACCAGGCCGAGCTGCCGTTTCGCGTTGACCACATCTTTTTGCAGGTCATAGCCAAATACATTGACCTCGCCGGAGGTTTTATTTACCAGTGAACTGATAATGCCAATAGTGGTGGATTTCCCGGCGCCGTTTGGCCCCAGGAGCGCGTAGAAATCGCCAGCTTCAACCTGCAGATCGATTCCTCGCAGCGCCTGAACCCCACCGGGGTAGGTTTTCTTCAGCTGTTTTAGTTCCAGAGCAATGGTCATTAAATATCTCTTCTCGTGTCCTGACACGCGATGGGTTGTTTTAAAAACGGTAAGGTTAACCTATATTAGCGCAACGCACTTACTTGGTTACAGGCCCGTAAACATCCATGAACGATATAGATACACTCATCAGCAATAATGCACTATGGTCAAAAATGCTGGTGGAGGAAGACCCCGGTTTTTTTGAAAAACTGGCACATACGCAGAAACCGCGCTTTCTGTGGATTGGATGTTCTGATAGCCGCGTCCCCGCTGAACGTTTGACTGGCCTGGAACCTGGCGAACTGTTCGTCCACCGTAACGTCGCTAATCTGGTGATTCATACCGACCTGAACTGTCTTTCGGTTGTGCAATACGCCGTTGACGTACTGGAGGTTGAGCATATCATCATTTGCGGCCACTATGGCTGCGGCGGCGTACAGGCGGCAGTTGAAAATACCGAACTCGGTCTTATCGACAACTGGCTGCTGCATATTCGCGATATCTGGTTTAAACACAGCTCATTGCTGGGCGACATGCCGGAAGAGCGTCGTCTGGACACCCTTTGCGAATTGAATGTGATGGAACAGGTCTACAACCTGGGGCATTCCACAATTATGCAGTCGGCATGGAAACGCGGACAAAAAGTGACTATCCACGGCTGGGCTTACGGTATCCACGATGGGATGTTACGCGATCTTGACGTGACCGCCGTCAGCCGTGAAACGCTGGAACAGCGCTATCGCCAGGGCATTTCCAACATTAAAAGCCGGCACGCCAGCCACAGGTAACTCACCCGCTTGCATCTATCCCGGATAAGCGGCAGCACGCTCCGGGATAGCGTGTAAAATCTTACTCGTCCAGCAGAATCACTTTGCCGATATACGGCAGATGGCGATAGCGCTGAGCATAATCAATGCCGTAGCCCACGACGAACTCATCAGGGATGGCAAAACCAACAAACTCCACCGGAACATCCACTTCACGACGGCTTGGCTTGTCCAGCAAAGTACAAATTGCCAGTGATTTTGGTTCGCGCAGGCTAAGAATTTCACGCACTTTTGACAGCGTGTTGCCAGAGTCGATGATATCTTCCACGATCAGCACATCTTTACCGCGGATATCTTCATCCAGGTCTTTGAGGATTTTTACATCACGGGTAGTAGACATACCGCTACCGTAGCTGGAAGCGGTCATGAAATCGACTTCATGCGGTACCTGAACTTCACGACACAGGTCGGCCATAAACATAAATGAACCGCGTAATAGCCCCACCAGCACCATTTCGCTACCGCTCTCTTTGTAACGTTCGTTGATTTGACGCCCCAGCTCAGCGATACGGGCTTTGATCTCGGTTTCCGGGATCATCACTTCTACAGTATGTTTCATAAACTAACCATTTGATTCTTAATATAAATCATCAAATCCGCTGCTATCGCAGCCGACATTGACCGGCAAGCCACGCAGTATACCAGTAAAAAGAAATTTACGGTGCAGGGATTAATAAAGCCAATTTTGTGATATCGGTCACACTTGTTAAATCCTATAATTAATTGCAGTTAAAAATTTACAAACAACCGAGTGTTTTTTTATGGCAGAAACAAAAAATCAACAATCACGGCGACTCGTGACGCTGACGGCACTTTTTGCAGCGTTCTGTGGCCTGTATCTTTTGATCGGCGGAGTGTGGCTGGTCGCGATTGGCGGCTCATGGTATTACCCTATCGCAGGCCTGGTGATGCTGGGTGTTACCGTTATGCTACTCCGCGGTAAGCGTTCTGCACTTTGGCTTTACGCCGCACTACTGCTGGCGACCATGATCTGGGGCGTATGGGAGGTTGGCTTCGATTTCTGGGCGCTGACGCCGCGCAGCGATATCCTGGTCTTCTTCGGCATCTGGCTTATTCTGCCCTTTGTCTGGCGTCGTCTGCCTGTTCCATCCAGCGGCGCGGTGGCCGGACTGGTTATCGCCCTGCTGATCAGCGGCGGCATCCTGACCTGGGCTGGCTTCAACGACCCGCAGGAGATCAATGGTACATTGAACGCTGATGCGACGCCCGCTGCAGCCATCTCCGATGTTGCCGATAGCGACTGGCCGGCATATGGCCGTAATCAGGAAGGCCAGCGTTACTCGCCGCTGAAACAGATCAATGCCGATAACGTGAAGAACCTGAAGGAAGCGTGGGTCTTCCGTACCGGGGATCTCAAACAGCCTAACGATCCGGGTGAAATCACCAACGAAGTGACGCCGATCAAAGTCGGCGACACGCTCTACCTCTGTACCGCTCATCAGCGTCTGTTCGCCCTTGATGCGGCCACCGGGAAAGAGAAGTGGCATTTCGATCCGCAGCTCAATGCCAACCCGTCCTTCCAGCACGTTACCTGCCGTGGTGTCTCTTATCATGAGGCCAAAGCAGATAACACGCCTGCCGATGTGCTTGCAGACTGCCCGCGCCGTATCATTCTGCCGGTCAACGATGGTCGGCTGTTCGCCATCAACGCCGACAACGGAAAGCCGTGTGAATCCTTTGCTAATAAAGGCATTCTCAACCTGCAAACCAATATGCCGGTCACCACACCAGGCATGTATGAACCCACTTCACCGCCGATTATTACCGACAAAACCATTGTCATCGCCGGTGCTGTGACTGATAACTTCTCAACCCGCGAGCCGTCGGGCGTGATTCGCGGTTTTGACGTCAACACCGGTAAGCTGCTGTGGGCATTCGACCCGGGTGCCAAAGATCCAAACGCTATCCCGGCAGATGAACATCATTTCACCCTGAATTCGCCGAACTCCTGGGCACCAGCGGCCTATGATGCGAAGCTGGATCTGGTCTATTTGCCCATGGGCGTGACCACGCCGGATATCTGGGGCGGCAACCGGACGCCAGAACAGGAACGTTATGCCAGCTCCATCGTGGCGCTGAATGCCACCACCGGTAAGCTGGTGTGGAGTTATCAGACCGTTCACCACGATCTGTGGGATATGGATATGCCGTCGCAGCCAACGCTGGCCGATATCGACGTTAACGGCAAAACCGTTCCTGTGATCTACGCCCCGGCAAAAACCGGCAACATTTTTGTGCTGGATCGCCGCAACGGCGAACGGGTTGTCCCGGCGCCGGAAAAACCGGTTCCGCAGGGCGCGGCCAAAGGTGACTATGTTGCGAAAACTCAGCCGTTCTCCGACCTGAGCTTCCGCCCGAAGAAAGATCTGACCGGCGCAGATATGTGGGGCGCCACCCTGTTCGATCAGCTGGTGTGCCGCGTTATCTTCCATCGGTTACGCTATGACGGGATTTTTACGCCGCCATCTGAGCAAGGTACGCTGGTCTTCCCCGGCAACCTGGGTATGTTCGAATGGGGCGGAATCTCCGTCGATCCGAACCGTCAGGTCGCTATTGCTAACCCGATGGCGCTGCCGTTTGTGTCAAAACTGATCCCTCGCGGCCCCGGTAATCCAATGGAGCAGCCGAAAGACGCCAAAGGCTCCGGCACCGAATCCGGTATTCAGCCACAGTACGGCGTTCCTTATGGCGTGACGCTGAATCCGTTCCTGTCGCCGTTTGGCCTGCCGTGCAAACAGCCTGCCTGGGGCTATATCTCCGCACTGGATCTGAAAACTAACGAAGTGATCTGGAAAAAACGTATCGGTACGCCGCAGGATAGTCTGCCGTTCCCGATGCCGATTAAGCTACCGTTCACCCTGGGTATGCCGATGCTGGGCGGCCCCATTTCAACCGCCGGTAATGTGCTGTTTATTGGTGCGACAGCGGATAATTACCTGCGCGCATACAATATGAGCAACGGTGAGAAGTTATGGCAGGCCCGTCTGCCTGCTGGCGGCCAGGCAACCCCAATGACCTATGAAGTGAATGGCAGGCAGTATGTTGTCATTTCTGCCGGCGGTCACGGTTCGTTTGGCACGAAGATGGGCGACTACATCGTCGCTTACGCTTTACCTGACGACGAGAAGTAAACGCAAGGCCCGGAAACCGGGCCTTGCGGCTAATGACAAACCTGATTTAGATATTGTGCTCGCATTTCTGCCGGGTGGCAGCTATCGCCTTACCTGGCATGTAAAACCAATAATATCATCATGTTATGGATTTTTCGTAGGCCCGCGCAAGCGAAGCGCCGCCGGGCAATTCCGGAAGAACGCACTTTGTCAGCAATCTGAAGGCCCGGAAATCCGGCCTTTTTTAATGGTTCACATCAGGCGCGTTCACCAGAACGACAGGCCCAGGCGATAACATCCTACACCGTAAATCCCAGCATCATGCCGGTATCTTCATGCTCCAGCAGATGACAATGCGCCATATACGCGTGTTCTTTCGGCGCGTCGTGGTCAAATTTCACCAGCACTTCACTGACATCGCCCTCTACCCGCACGGTATCTTTCCAGCCGCTACGATGCGCAGCGGGCGCTTTGCCGTTTTCAGATAAGATACGGAACTGGGTACCGTGGATATGGAACGGGTGGAGCATCATGTCGCCAGTACCAGAAATCACCCAGCGCTCATACTGGCCTTTGGCCGCCGCAAACATGGGAACATTCATATCAAAGGCTTTACCATTGATGCGGTTAGCATTATGAAAATCAAAACCTGCCTCACCGTGACTCATATGCCCCGTGCCCGCGTGGTTCATATTATTCATATTTCCCATCGCCCTGTGATCCATCATCATGTCCTGATCCATTCCGGACATCGCCTGGTCGCCATATTTTTGCATCAACGCCTGCATGCCCATCATATCAAGCATCGGATCCATAGAAAGCTGTAGCGTCCGCTGCGTTAACCCGTTTAAAGCGGGGAGCGCTGGCATAGCCGCCAGGCGATCAGGCAGTTTACCCGAAGCCTGAATCACCAACGGTTGAATGCGCAGTACCGGCTGCGGTTTATCAAACGGTGGGATCGCCATGCCCATCTGGCTCACCGGCAGCGTTATCAAATCAAAAGGTTTACCGTCAGAGGTATCCACCAGCACTTCGAAACGCTCCCCCATTAACACCGGCAATTCGTCAACTTTCACCGGTTCAGCCAGCAAACCGCCATCGCTGGCGACGACATACATAGGCCGATTATCGCTGGTGGAGAAATTCAACGAACGCGCATTACAGCCATTAAGCAGACGCAAACGCAGCCAGCCGCGAGGCGCAGCATGTTCGGGATAAATCGCCCCATTAGTCAGCAGCGTATCGCCAAACCAGCCAACGGCGGCGCTCATCATATCGAGCTGATAATCAATCTCGCCCGATGAAGTGAATTTTTTGTCCTGTACAATCACCGGGACATCATCGATCCCCCACTGTTTTGGCAGCAGCAGCTTTTCGCTCTCTTCATCGGTAATCACTACCAGGCCTGCCAGCCCCATCGCCACCTGACGACCGGTTTTGCCATGCTTGTGAGGATGAAACCAGCAGGTAGCGGCCCGCTGGGTAGGGGTAAAGCTCACCGAACGGGAGGCACCTGCGGCAATCACGCCCTGCGGGCCGCCATCCACCTCCCCGGCAACCTCCAGACCATGCCAGTGCACGGTAGTCTCCTCTGGAAGGCGGTTATGGATATCGATCGTTACCGTTTCGCCTTGTTTAAGCTGCAGCGCTGGCCCCAGCAAACTGCCGTTATACCCCCAGGTGGTCGTAAGGTGAGAATTAAACTGCGTTTTGCCCGCCTGAATAGTTAAGCCAATATGATTACGCGCATCACCAGTCAACAGATCGGGTATCGGTAGCGCCGGGCGACCGGCAGCCAAAACCGAGCGACTCCACAACGGCAATGCGCTGGTTACGCTAAGCGCAGCGGTTAATTTGAGAAACTCACGACGTTGCATTCTCACATCCTTTCATTCTGCTGATGAATGTTTAAGCTTAAACCTTCCCGTTGCTGGAAGGTCAAGCAGAAGAGTAAGAATAAAGCTCAGCGTACTATAAAGAAGTATGCTAACGTTATTTGTCCGTGATCCAATGGTAGAAAAAATGAAGACGCTTTTCAGAACAATAGTGCTTGGCAGCCTGCTTACTCTTTCCGCCAATAGCTATGCATTAAGCGAGTCCGAAGCGGAAGATATGGCTGATTTAACGGCAGTATTTGTCTTTCTGAAGAACGACTGCGGTTATCAAAATCTGCCTAACACGCAAATCCGCCGGGCGCTGATCTTCTTCGCTCAGCAGAATCAGTGGGATTTAAACAATTATGATAGCTTCAACATGAAAGCATTGGGCGAAGACAGCTACCGGGACCTCCGCGGAATAAAAATCCCCACCAGTAAAAAATGCAAAGCGCTGGCGCGTGATTCACTGAGCTTGCTGGCTTACGTAAAATAATTATCGCCAATAATTCCTGTGACAACGCAGCAGAGCAGGCGCGTATTGATCCTTGCCGACAGGCGCTATAAGCGCGGAAACATCCCCGACAAGCCGCCCGAAAATATCATCCGGCCGCAGCTCACAAAGTCTGAGCCATCCATCAACTACAGAAGCCACTTGATGCTAAATCACACAACAGTGATGACCTGTCGGTGG
Organism: Klebsiella sp. KE9456; assembly: GCF_043832615.1. Taxonomy (NCBI): domain Bacteria; kingdom Pseudomonadati; phylum Pseudomonadota; class Gammaproteobacteria; order Enterobacterales; family Enterobacteriaceae; genus Klebsiella; species Klebsiella sp. KE9456. The sequence goes on along the minus strand of NZ_JBDYQK010000002.1, from coordinate 248,932 downwards.
TTTTGGCGAAAACCCGATATTGTTTACTTACCGGAAGCTTAGATCCTATCCCACCAGGCGTTATTGGCGCAGACAGTTTGAACGCGGCCAGCGCGGAAGAACCGGAGCGTACACGTAGTACGTGAGGATTCTGAGCACTGCCCAGGTTCAAAATGACAAGCAAAATAGCCCTAACGGGATAGGCTCTTAATTCCATCTGAATTATTTCGGTGAGCATTTACTTTTATGACCTTCGGCCCCACGTAGCCACAAGACGTTACCCTCCTTAGAAAATCGGCCTGACCGCGAGGACGACAACCAGAAGGCGGTTCGTGACAAGGCTATTCACCGGAATCCCCCGATCGACGGCTTAACTGTCCGGCATCAGAGTATCCCCTGCTGATTTATCCACCGTGCATCATCATCTATAGTTGGCTATGATGTTGCGCTCATTTTAATGGGGGTAACGGATGTTAACAAAGGAGGAACGACCTGTGGCTGACAACGAGCTGTGGCATGAAACATTGCACGACCATTTTGGTCAGTATTTCAGTGTGGATAATGTGTTGTATCATGAAAAAACCGCGCATCAGGACTTAATCATTTTCGAAAACGCCGCCTTTGGCCGGGTGATGGCGCTGGACGGCGTGGTGCAAACGACTGAACGCGATGAGTTTATCTACCATGAAATGATGACTCATGTTCCTCTGATGGCCCACGGTCAGGCAAAACATGTATTGATCATCGGCGGCGGCGACGGCGCCATGCTACGCGAGGTCTCTCGTCATCGCAGTATAGAAACCATTACGATGGTTGAGATCGACGCGGGCGTCGTTTCTTTCTGTCGCCAGTACCTTCCTGCCCATAACGCCGGGGCGTATGACGATCCGCGTTTTACGCTGGTGATTGACGATGGCGTCAATTTTGTTAACCAGACAACGCAAACGTTCGACGTAATAATCTCCGACTGCACCGACCCGATCGGCCCCGGTGAGAGTTTGTTTACTTCCGCATTTTATGAAGGCTGTAAACGTTGCCTGAATCCTGGCGGGATTTTTGTCGCACAGAACGGCGTCTGCTTCCTGCAGCAGGACGAAGCTATTGACAGCCACCGTAAGCTTAGCCACTACTTCCGCGATGTGAGTTTCTATCAGGCGGCGATTCCAACCTATTACGGCGGCATAATGACCTTCGCATGGGCCACGGATAACGAAGCCCTGCGCCACCTTTCCAGTGAAATTATCCAGGCGCGTTTCCATCAAACTGCGCTCAAATGCCGTTATTACAATCCGTCTATCCACACAGCGGCATTCGCGTTACCGCAATATTTGCAGGATGCGCTGTCCACCGTTAAGTAAGGGGGTGATCTAAATTGAAAAAATTGAAACTGCACGGCTTTAACAACCTGACAAAAAGCCTGAGTTTTTGTATTTACGATATCTGCTACGCAAAAACAGCAGAAGAACGCGATGGTTATATCGCCTATATTGATGAGCTCTATAATGCCAACCGCCTGACGGAAATTCTGTCAGAGACATGCGCCATTATCGGCGCAAATATCCTGAATATCGCTCGTCAGGATTATGAACCCCAGGGCGCCAGCGTCACTATCCTGGTTAGCGAAGAACCGGTCGACCCACAGTCTATAGACAAAACAGAGCACCCGGGCCCGCTACCCGAGGCCGTCGTCGCCCATCTGGATAAAAGCCATATTTGCGTGCATACCTACCCGGAAAGCCACCCTGAAGGCGGACTATGCACCTTTCGCGCCGACATCGAAGTTTCCACCTGCGGCGTGATTTCCCCGCTGAAGGCGCTGAATTACCTGATCCACCAGCTAGAGTCCGATATCGTCACCATTGATTATCGCGTGCGTGGGTTTACGCGTGATATCAACGGCATGAAGCACTTTATCGATCATGAAATTAACTCTATTCAGAACTTTATGTCTGAGGATATGAAGTCGCTGTACGACATGGTGGATGTGAATGTCTATCAGGAAAATATCTTCCATACCAAAATGCTGCTTAAGGAGTTCGATCTTAAGCACTACATGTTCCATACCAAACCGGAAGATTTAACTGAAGAAGAGCGCAAGGTCATTACCGACCTGCTGTGGAAAGAGATGCGCGAGATCTATTACGGCCGCAATATCCCTGCCGTGTAAACATAACGGGGGAGCACGGAGGCTCCGCCATATTTAACCTTGCTGGATGAAATGACGATACGCCACCACCACCTGCAGAAAGTCTTCCACGCCGCAGAGTGATAAGCTCTCTTCGTCGTAATAGCGCATCCCCTCTTCAATCTCATCGCCAGAAAAATCCAGCTGATTGGCGCGGATCATCACCTCCTCACCATCCATCCAGAGCGTATACTCATGCCCTGCCCGTTGCCAGGAACGCTCACTGCCCTTTAGCGCACGCGCCGCTTGTTCCACTTCATCAAGCAAGGCCAGGTTCTCTTTCACTTCTTCGTTAAACCAGTGCCCTACCACCTCGTGGCCCATGGACATACGCACTTTTACCACTCCGGTAATATCGCGCAGAAATTCGTAATCCATAATGTGTTCCTCTGCTCCCGGCAATGCGCCATTACCGCATTGCGTCTGTGCTGTAATTATCGCAGTACAACCGAAGAAAAAAAGCGGAACGGGCGGAAGGAGTAAAATAAAAATCCTTCCCGAATGGGGAAGGATTTTTTAGACGTATTTTGCCGGATAGCGGCTTATATTACGCAGACCCGGTAAGCGTAACGCCTCCCGGGCATATGTTACACCGCGGTCTGGAAAATAACCCCGTCAGCTTTCTCAGTATACTGACCCAACTGGTCGAAGTTCAGATAACGGTAGGTATCTGTCGCCGTTTTATCCACCTGCGCAATATAAGTCTGGTACTCTTCCGGCGTCGGCAGTTTGCCGATCAGCGCCGCAACCGCCGCCAGCTCTGCTGAGGCCAGATAGACGTTCGCCCCGGTCCCCAGACGGTTCGGGAAGTTACGGGTTGAGGTCGAAACCACCGTCGCTCCATCGGCGACGCGCGCCTGGTTACCCATACACAGGGAACAACCGGGGATTTCAATCCGCGCGCCGCTCTTACCAAAGACGCTGTAGTAGCCCTCTTCGGTCAACTGCGCCGCGTCCATACGGGTTGGCGGAGCCACCCACAGACGAGTCGGCAACTGGCCTTTATGACTATCCAGTAGCTTACCGGCGGCACGGAAGTGACCGATATTGGTCATGCAGGAACCAATAAACACTTCATCAATCTTCTCACCCTGCACATCAGAGAGCAGACGCGCGTCATCAGGATCGTTCGGCGCGCAGAGGATCGGTTCTTTGATATCGGCCAGATCGATATCGATCACTGCCGCATATTCGGCATCCGCATCGCCTTCCAGCAATTGCGGATCCGCCAGCCACTTTTCCATCCCCTGAACGCGACGTTCCAGAGTACGACGATCGCCATAGCCTTCCGCGATCATCCACTTCAGCAGGACGATGTTGGAGTTCAGGTACTCGATGATCGGCTCTTTGTTCAGTTTGATGGTACAACCCGCGGCGGAACGCTCGGCAGAGGCATCGGTCAGCTCAAATGCCTGCTCGACTTTCAGATCCGGCAGCCCTTCGATCTCCAGAATGCGGCCGGAGAAGATGTTTTTCTTACCTTTCTTCTCAACGGTCAGCAGACCCTGTTTGATCGCGTACAGCGGGATCGCGTGTACCAGATCGCGCAGGGTAATACCCGGCTGCATTTTGCCTTTGAAGCGCACCAGCACCGACTCGGGCATATCCAGCGGCATAACGCCGGTCGCCGCCGCAAAGGCCACCAGGCCAGAACCCGCCGGGAAGGAGATGCCAATCGGGAAACGGGTATGGGAATCGCCGCCAGTACCCACGGTATCCGGCAGCAGCATCCGGTTCAGCCAGGAGTGGATGACGCCATCGCCCGGGCGCAGAGAGACGCCGCCACGGTTCATGATGAAATCCGGCAGCGTGTGATGGGTGGTCACATCGACCGGTTTAGGATAGGCCGCGGTGTGGCAGAAAGACTGCATCACCAGGTCGGACGAGAAGCCCAGGCACGCCAGGTCTTTCAGTTCGTCACGGGTCATTGGGCCGGTGGTATCCTGAGAGCCTACGGAGGTCATTTTCGGTTCGCAGTAGGCGCCCGGACGGATACCGGCGACGCCGCAGGCGCGGCCAACCATTTTCTGCGCCAGCGAGTAGCCACGAGCGCTTTCCGCCACGTCTTTCGCCTGACGGAACACATCGCTGTGCGGCAGTCCCAGCGCTTCACGTGCTTTGGTGGTCAGGCCGCGACCGATGATCAGCGGAATACGACCACCCGCGCGTACTTCGTCGATCAGCACGTCGGTTTTCAGTTCAAAGCTCGCCAGCAGTTCACCGGTTTCGTGATGGCGGACTTCACCCTTATACGGGTAAACGTCAATCACATCCCCCATATTCAGGTTGCTTACGTCCACTTCAATGGGCAGCGCGCCCGCATCTTCCATGGTGTTAAAGAAGATCGGCGCAATTTTTCCGCCGAGCACCAGTCCGCCGCCGCGCTTGTTCGGCACGTTCGGAATGTCATCTCCCATAAACCACAGCACAGAGTTGGTGGCGGATTTACGCGAAGAGCCGGTGCCAACAACGTCGCCCACGTAGGCTAATGGGTAGCCTTTTTGCTGTAACGCTTCGATCTGTTTGATCGGCCCCACCACGCCGGGCTGATCCGGGTCGATACCTTCACGGGCATTTTTCAGCATTGCCAGAGCATGCAGCGGGATATCCGGGCGCGACCAGGCATCCGGCGCTGGCGAGAGGTCATCGGTGTTGGTTTCGCCGGTGACTTTAAAAACGGTAACGGTAATTTTGTCGGCCAGTGGAGGACGGCTCAGGAACCACTCCGCGTCAGCCCAGGATTGCATTACCTGTCTGGCATATTCATTGCCCGCTTTGGCTTTCTCTTCAACATCATAGAAGTTATCGAACATCAACAGAGTATGGGACAACGCCTTAGCGGCAATCGGCGCCAGCTTCGCGTCTTCCAGCGCATCAATCAGGGGATGAATGTTGTAACCACCCTGCATGGTGCCCAGCAATTCGATGGCTTTTTCCGGGGTAAGCAGTGGGGAAGTCGCTTCGCCTTTGGCAATCGCGGCAAGGAATCCGGCTTTAACATAGGCGGCTTCATCGACGCCCGGCGGTACACGGTTAATTAACAGGTCTAACAGGAATTCTTCTTCACCCGCAGGCGGGTTTTTCAGCAGTTCTACCAGCGCGGCCATTTGGGTTGCATCTAAGGGTTTGGCAACAATCCCCTCGGCGGCACGCTCAGCTACGTGCTTACGGTATTCTTCTAGCACGACGGTTCTCCTCGCTCTCATTGTAAAATGCGGCAGGCGATTCTCTTCACGCTCCTGTGAGACAGCAGTTTGTAGGGTAAATGCCCGATACCGCATCGGCAGCATAGCAGGATTTTCGCGGGGTGTTAATCTGTTTACAAAAAAGCAACATTAAAAATTAGCTGAATCGTTAAGGACAGGATATTACAGGTTTTCTGGTCAGTGAGCGGAATATTTGTCCTATGCGATCAGGAGTGTTTGGCAGACAGTGACAGGCATGTCGTATTATTTACACCGAGACGTTCTCAGCATCGGGCATTAAAAAAGCGGCTCACCGAGCCGCCTGTTCATTTTGCCAGAACGAAAGCTTATTTCTTCTTCGCTTTCGGGTTAGGCAGGTCGGTAATGCTACCTTCGAACACTTCCGCCGCGAGGCCAACGGACTCGTGCAGCGTCGGGTGAGCGTGGATAGTCAGCGCGATGTCTTCAGCATCACAACCCATCTCGATCGCCAGACCGATTTCGCCCAGCAGCTCGCCGCCGTTGGTGCCGACAATCGCACCACCGATAACACGGTGAGACTCTTTGTCGAAAATCAGCTTGGTCATACCGTCTGCGCAGTCGGACGCGATAGCACGGCCAGACGCAGCCCACGGGAAGGTGGCGGTCTCAAAGCTGATGCCTTTCTCTTTCGCTTCTTTCTCCGTCAGACCTACCCATGCAACTTCCGGTTCAGTGTAGGCGATGGACGGAATAACTTTCGGATCGAAGTAGTGTTTCTTACCGGCGATAACTTCAGCGGCAACGTGACCTTCGTGAACGCCTTTGTGCGCCAGCATCGGCTGACCGACAATATCGCCGATAGCAAAGATGTGCGGTACGTTAGTACGCAGCTGTTTGTCTACGCGGATGAAGCCACGGTCGTCAACTTCTACGCCAGCCTTGCCAGCATCGAGGTTTTTACCGTTCGGCACACGGCCGATAGCCACCAGCACCGCATCGTAACGCTGTGCCTCTGCTGGTGCTTTTTTGCCTTCCATAGAAACGTAAATACCGTCCTCTTTCGCTTCAACGGCAGTCACTTTGGTTTCCAGCATCAGGTTGAATTTCTTGCCGATGCGTTTGGTGAAGACTTTCACGATATCTTTGTCTGCCGCCGGGATAACCTGGTCAAACATTTCGACCACATCGATCTCTGAACCCAGCGCATGGTACACCGTCCCCATTTCCAGACCGATGATACCACCGCCCATAACCAGCAGACGTTTCGGTACGGATTTCAGTTCCAGTGCGTCGGTGGAGTCCCAGACGCGCGGATCTTCATGGGGAATGAACGGCAACTGGATCGGGCGGGAACCGGCTGCGATAATCGCGTTGTCGAAGTTGATCACGGTTTTGCCGTTCTCGCCTTCCACTTCCAGGGTGTTGGCCCCGGTGAATTTACCCAGACCGTTTACCACTTTCACTTTACGGCCTTTCGCCATACCAGCCAGACCGCCGGTCAGTTGAGTGATGACTTTTTCTTTCCAGGTGCGGATCTTATCAATATCGGTATTCGGTTCGCCGAAAACGATGCCGTGTTCAGCCAGCGCTTTCGCTTCTTCAATAACTTTCGCAACGTGCAGCAGTGCTTTAGAAGGGATACAGCCGACGTTCAGGCAAACACCGCCAAGGGTGTTGTAACGTTCTACGATAACGGTTTCCAGACCTAAATCAGCGCAACGAAAGGCAGCAGAATAGCCTGCGGGGCCTGCCCCAAGTACCACGACCTGAGTTTTGATTTCAGTACTCATCATGACCTCTGTAATTTGTATCCGGCGGGTCTGACGCTATTGTTATACACTTCATCCTTCAAGCCGCCTCTGCGTTGGCTGCGCTCGCTCACCCCGGTCACGTACCGCTTGTACGCTCCAGGGATTCACTCCCTTGCCGCCTTGACGCAACTCGAATTTTTTTGTGTAAATTACGCCCATATCCACCGGGACGTTCTATCCGCCTGCATTTTACAAAATTGTTAACAATTTTGAAACAACAAACGAAAAACGATTTTGTCCTTTATTGCCGATAACCTCAAAACACAGAAGAGATTACCAGAAAAAAGCCGGCCGTCAGGCCGGCTTTTTCGCTTACATCACCAGGCGGCGAATATCGCTCAGCATGTTATTGATGATAGTAATAAAGCGCGCGCCATCGGCACCGTCAATCACGCGGTGGTCGAAGGAGAGAGAGATCGGCATCATCAGACGCGGAACAAACTCTTTGCCATTCCACACCGGCTCCATCGCGGATTTAGACACGCCCAGGATGGCCACTTCCGGCGCGTTAACAATCGGCGCAAAGTGAGTGGTACCCAGGCCGCCGATGCTGGAGATAGTGAAGCAACCGCCCTGCATTTCGCCAGCAGTCAGCTTACCATCACGCGCTTTTTTGGAGATAGTCGTCAGTTCGCGAGACAGCTCGGTAACGCTCTTCTTATTCACGTCTTTAAAGACCGGAACAACCAGACCATTCGGCGTATCAACCGCGACACCAATGTTGATGTATTTCTTCAGCGTCAGGCGCTGACCGTCTTCAGACAGAGAGCTGTTAAAGCGCGGCATCTGCTCAAGCGCAGCGGCAACGGCTTTCATGATGAAGACAACCGGCGTGAATTTCACGTCCAGTTTGCGCTTCTCAGCTTCGGCATTCTGCTGCTTACGGAACGCTTCCAGATCGGTGATATCCGTTTTGTCGAAGTGCGTAACGTGCGGGATCATCACCCAGTTACGGCTCAAATTGGCGCCGGAGATTTTCTGGATGCGGCCCAGTTCAACTTCTTCCACTTCACCAAACTTGCTGAAGTCCACTTTCGGCCACGGCAGCATACCCGGCAGACCACCACCCGCAGCAGCCGGAGCCGCTTCAGCGCGCTTGATAGCGTCTTTCACGTAAGCCTGAACGTCTTCGCGCAGGATACGACCTTTACGGCCAGTGCCCTTCACTTTCGCCAGGTTAACGCCGAACTCGCGCGCCAGGCGGCGAATCAGCGGGGTCGCGTGAACGTAAGCGTCGTTTTCAGCAAACTCAGATTTGCCTTCCGCTTTTGCCGCAGGCGCGGCGGCCGGTTTAGCGGCCTGAGCAGGTGCAGCGGCAGGTGCCGGAGCAGCAGCAGCCGGCGCTGCGGCAGGGGCGGCGCCTTCCACTTCGAAGACCATAATCAGCGAGCCGGTAGAGACTTTGTCGCCAACGTTAACTTTCAGCTCTTTCACCACGCCCGCAAACGGCGCAGGGACTTCCATAGAGGCTTTGTCGCCTTCTACGGTGATCAGCGACTGTTCAGCTTCCACTTTATCGCCGACTTTAACCATCACTTCGGTGACTTCAACTTCGTCGCCGCCGATGTCCGGTACGTTAACGTCTTTCGCGCCAGCCGCTGCTGCCGGAGCCGCCGCTGGTGCCGCCGCCTGAGCGGGCACAGCAGCAGGCGCAGCACCCGCTACTTCGAAGACCATGATCAGTGAGCCGGTAGAGACTTTATCGCCAGCGTTGACTTTGATCTCTTTAACCACGCCCGCGAACGGCGCCGGCACTTCCATAGAGGCTTTGTCGCCTTCTACGGTGATCAGCGACTGCTCAGCCGCAACGGTGTCGCCCACTTTCACCAGGATCTCGGTGACTTCAACTTCGTCGCCGCCGATATCCGGTACGTGTACGTCTTTCGCTGCCGCAGCCGCAGGCGCGGCTGCCGGAGCGGCTTCTTTCTTCTCTTCTGCCGGAGCAGGCGCAGCGTCGGCTGCACCGTCGGCGGAATCGAAAATCATGATAAGTGCGCCCGTCTCGGTTTTGTCGCCAACAGAGACTTTAATCTCTTTAACGACGCCCGCCTGCGGCGATGGAACTTCCATAGAGGCCTTGTCGCCTTCTACGGTGATCAGCGACTGTTCAGCTTCAACTTTGTCGCCCACTTTGACCAGGATCTCGGTGATTTCAACTTCATCAGCCCCGATGTCCGGTACGTTGATTTCGATAGACATTATTCTTTTACCTCTTACGCCAGACGCGGGTTAACTTTATCTGCATCGATGTTGAATTTGGTGATGGCTTCCGCTACCACTTTCTTATCGATTTCGCCACGTTTAGCCAGCTCGCCCAGAGCCGCAACAACCACATAAGATGCATCCACTTCGAAGTGGTGACGCAGGTTTTCACGGCTGTCAGAGCGGCCGAAACCGTCAGTACCCAGTACGCGGTAATCATCCGCCGGTACATAAGTACGCACCTGCTCGGCGAACAGTTTCATATAGTCAGTCGATGCCACTGCCGGCGCGTCGTTCATTACCTGAGCAATGTACGGAACGCGTGGCGTTTCCAGCGGGTGCAGCATGTTCCAGCGCTCACAATCCTGGCCATCACGCGCCAGTTCAGTAAAGGAGGTGACGCTGTAAACGTCAGAACCTACGCCGTAGTCTTTCGCCAGGATCTCTGCGGCTTCACGAACGTGACGCAGAATAGAACCGGAGCCCAGCAGTTGAACTTTACCTTTGCTGCCTTCGAGGGTTTCGAGTTTGTAGATACCTTTACGGATACCTTCCTCAGCACCTTCCGGCATGGCTGGCATGTGGTAGTTTTCGTTCAGCGTGGTGATGTAGTAGTAAACGTTCTCTTGTTTCTCACCGTACATACGCTCCAGACCATCGTGCATGATGACCGCAACTTCGTACGCGTAAGACGGATCGTAAGAGATACAGTTCGGGATAGTCAGAGACTGAATGTGGCTGTGGCCATCTTCGTGCTGCAGACCTTCGCCGTTCAGCGTCGTACGACCGGAAGTACCACCGATCAGGAAGCCGCGCGCCTGCTGGTCGCCCGCCTGCCAGCACAGGTCGCCAATACGCTGGAACCCGAACATGGAGTAGTAGATGTAGAACGGGATCATCGGCAGGTTGTTGGTGCTGTAAGAGGTCGCAGCAGCCAGCCAGGATGCGCCAGCGCCCAGTTCGTTGATACCTTCCTGCAGAATCTGGCCTTTCTCGTCTTCTTTGTAATACGCAACCTGTTCACGGTCCTGCGGGGTGTACTGCTGGCCGTTCGGGCTGTAGATACCAATCTGACGGAACAGACCTTCCATACCAAAGGTACGCGCTTCATCGGCGATGATCGGCACCAGACGGTCTTTGATGGATTTGTTCTTCAGCATCACGTTCAGGGCACGAACGAAGGCGATAGTGGTAGAGATCTCTTTACTCTGCTCTTCCAGCAGCGGGCCGAAATCTTCCAGGGTCGGCAGCTCCAGCTTCTCAGAGAAGTGAGTCTGACGGCTCGGCAGGTAGCCGTGCAGTTTCTGACGCTGCGCGTGCAGGTAGGTGTGCTCTTCGGAACCTTCCGGGAAGGTCACGTACGGCAGTTTTTCGATATCGGCATCGGATACCGGCACGTTGAAACGATCGCGGACGTAGCGTACGCCGTCCATGTTCATTTTCTTAACCTGGTGGGCGATGTTTTTACCTTCAGCGGTGTCGCCCATGCCGTAACCTTTAATGGTATGGGCGAGAATGACGGTTGCTTTTCCTTTGGTTTCCTGCGCTTTTTTCAGTGCAGCGTAAACTTTCTTCGGATCGTGGCCGCCACGGTTCAGCGCCCAGATCTGTTCGTCAGTCCAGTCAGCCACCAGGGCGGCGGTTTCCGGATATTTACCGAAGAAGTGCTCACGCACGTAGGCGCCATCTTTGGATTTGAAGGTCTGATAATCGCCGTCAACGGTTTCTTCCATCAACTGGATCAGTTTACCGCTGGTGTCTTTACGCAGCAGTTCATCCCAGCGACCACCCCAGATAACCTTGATAACGTTCCAGCCAGCACCGCCAAAGATGCCTTCCAGCTCGTTAATGATTTTGCCATTACCGGTAACCGGGCCGTCAAGGCGCTGCAGGTTACAGTTGATAACGAAGACCAGGTTGTCCAGCTTTTCACGGGTGGCAATGGTGATAGCCCCTTTGGATTCCGGCTCGTCCATCTCGCCGTCGCCGAGGAAAGCGTAAACGGTTTGTTTTGACGTGTCTTTCAAACCGCGGTGTTCCAGATATTTCAGGAACTTAGCCTGGTAGATCGCACCGATTGGACCCAGACCCATGGAAACGGTCGGGAACTGCCAGAATTCCGGCATCAGTTTCGGGTGCGGGTAAGAGGAGAGGCCTTTACCGTGGACTTCCTGACGGAAGTTGTTCATCTGCTCTTCAGTCAGACGACCTTCCAGGAAGGCGCGCGCATATACGCCCGGAGAGATGTGGCCCTGGAAGTAAACCAGATCGCCGCCATCCTGCTCGTTGCGGGCGCGGAAGAAGTGGTTAAAGCACACTTCATAGAAGGTTGCAGAAGACTGGAAGGAAGCCATATGGCCGCCCAGTTCAAGATCTTTTTTCGATGCGCGCAGAACGGTCATAATGGCGTTCCAGCGGATCGCAGAACGGATACGACGTTCCAGATCCAGATTACCCGGATATTCGGGTTCATCTTCAACGGCAATAGTGTTCACGTAACCGCCAGTCGATGTGCCAGCAGCCACTTTCACCCCGCCTTTGCGGGCTTCAGAAAGGAGTTGGTCAATCAGATACTGAGCACGCTCAACACCTTCTTCACGGATGACCGATTCGATCGCCTGTAGCCAGTCGCGAGTTTCGATCGGATCCACGTCATTTGGTAAACGTTCTGACATGGGGGTATTCCTTATCTATCTAATCGTTGATTAATCTGGAACCTGTCCCATTGCGCTCTTTGTTCTTCATCTTGCTTTCCGGTGATATCCGGCCTGGCAATACCGCCTCCCCTGACACATAGTTCACTATGTTTTGGGGGTCAGTCACTTGCCGTCGTGATACATCGAAAAGTATTTTGAACAACTAAAAGTGCAATAAGACAGGTTCTGCGTTTAGTTGCCGCGCTCTAAAAGTGGCGCTTAAGAACCGGAGTTCTCATCCTTTCTTTGCTGTAAACGACGCAATGAGCGTTCACGACGGCTCTGCTCACGGCTACGATCCAGCAAGATTTCCTCAATAAACGCCAGGTGACGGTGCGAAGCTTCACGCGCCTGCTCCGGCTGCCCGGCGATGATCGCCTCGAAAATTCGAGTACGATGATTGCTGACCTGCGGGAGCATCTCCCGACGGGCATACAACAATTCAAAATTCTGGCGAACGTTCTGGGCCAGCATGGGCTCCATACAGCGTAGTAGATGGAGCAACACCACATTGTGCGCCGCTTCAGTCACGGCAATTTGATACTGGAGAACCGCGTCGGATTCGGCGTCCAAATCGCCGGACTGTTGCGCAAGCTCGATGGCATGATGAAGTTCACGAATGCGGGTTTTGTCTTCATCCGTGCTACGTAACGCCGCGTAATAAGCGGCGATGCCTTCCAGCGCGTGGCGGGTTTCCAGCAGATCAAATTGGGATTCAGGGTGGTCGGACAGTAGCTCAACCAGCGGATCGCTGAAGCTCTGCCATAAGCGGCTCTGTACAAACGTTCCGCCGCCCTGGCGACGAAGCAACAATCCCTTGGCTTCGAGGCGTTGAATCGCCTCACGCAGCGAGGGACGGGAAACGTCGAACTGCTTTGCCAGTTCACGTTCGGGCGGAAGCTTTTCTCCGGGGCGCAACGTCCCCTCAAGGATTAAAAACTCCAGTTGCTGCTCTATCACATCGGATAATTTTGGTTGGCGGATCTTGCTGTAGGCCATATTCCCTGTCTCTGCCATTAGCCCGGAGTCAATTGGTCTTACCAATTTATAATTCGTATCGCTAAAGTAACAAAGTATTCACCTTCTGTCCATACAGGTTTTGATTGAAATCATTAATGCAGGCATGTTTTAACAACCTTACAGAAATAACATTTCAAAAATGTAACTATGCACAAATGTTGCGTTTACCAGCAAAACAGGGGAATTAACTTAATCGAAACGAAAAACTACGCTATCTGAACCGATTCAAACCCTCACTTAATGAATATAAATTCATTAAATGTGAATAGCTAAATGAGTGACAACAAATGTTAAATTGCGGGGCATCATTTACAAATGGTTTCTTTTTGTTCGCTTCGCCTTCATCCCTTCACAAAGCAGGTGCATTCCCCGGCACTTACCACTATTCTCGATGATACGAAAGGCTTTTACATGAATTACTACCAGGCCTTGAGTAAAGAAATGAGTACAAAAACGGAATTCCATAATTACACAAACACAACAATATGTGCGTTACATCACTCTGGGCGAAACGGACCGCAGACTGACTGACTCGTCGCTGACGATGCGCCCGCCAGCGACGAAAAGAAAAGAGGTCACCTGAAGGATGACGCGTACAAACATAATAACCATAACCACACACGAGGTTTCATGATGGAAGGTCAACAGCATGGCGATCGGCTAAAGCGCGGCCTTAAAAACCGCCATATTCAGCTTATTGCGCTAGGAGGGGCTATCGGTACCGGCCTGTTCCTGGGTAGCGCATCCGTCATCCAAAATGCAGGTCCCGGTATTATTCTGGGCTATGCGATTGCCGGTTTTATCGCCTTTCTTATCATGCGTCAACTGGGCGAAATGGTCGTAGAAGAGCCGGTAGCAGGTTCATTTAGTCACTTCGCTTACAAATACTGGGGCGGCTTTGCGGGCTTCGCATCCGGCTGGAACTACTGGGTGCTTTATGTCCTGGTGGCGATGGCCGAGCTGACTGCCGTCGGGAAATACGTTCAGTTCTGGTGGCCGGAGATCCCAACCTGGGTATCTGCTGCCGTTTTCTTTATTGTCATCAACGCCATCAACCTGACCAACGTCAAAGTGTTTGGCGAGCTGGAATTCTGGTTCGCGATCATTAAAGTTGTCGCCGTTGTGGCGATGATCCTGTTCGGCGGCTGGCTGCTGTTCAGCGGCAATGGCGGCCCGCAGGCCACCGTGCGCAACTTGTGGGAGCAAGGTGGATTTCTGCCGCACGGATTCTCCGGGCTGGTGATGATGATGGCGATTATTATGTTCTCGTTTGGCGGCCTGGAGCTGGTGGGTATCACCGCAGCAGAAGCTGACAACCCGGAACAAAGCATTCCCAGAGCCACCAACCAGGTTATCTACCGCATCCTGATTTTCTATGTGGGATCACTGGCGGTGTTGCTCTCCCTGCTGCCGTGGAGCCGCGTGACCGCAGATACCAGCCCGTTCGTCCTGATCTTCCATGAGTTGGGCGATAACCTGGTGGCCAATGCCCTGAATATCGTGGTATTAACCGCCGCGCTTTCCGTTTACAACAGCTGCGTTTACTGCAATAGCCGTATGCTGTTTGGCCTCGCCCAACAGGGTAACGCGCCAAAAGCGCTGATGAGCGTTGATAAACGCGGTGTGCCGGTCAACACGATCCTCGTCTCCGCAGTGATCACCGCGCTGTGCGTACTGATTAACTACTTTGCCCCGGAATCAGCGTTTGGTCTGCTGATGGCGCTGGTGGTTTCTGCCCTGGTAATCAACTGGGCAATGATTAGCCTGGCGCACATCAAATTCCGTCGCGCCAAACAGCAGCAGGGCGTAGTGACTCGCTTTCCCGCGCTGTTTTATCCGCTAGGAAACTGGATTTGCCTGCTGTTTATGGTGGGTGTACTGGTTATCATGCTGATGACCCCAGGCATGGCCATTTCCGTCTACCTGATCCCGGTATGGATTGCCGTTCTCGGCGTCGGCTATCTGTTTAAACAGAAAACCGCAAGTGCGATAAAGGCATAACATACCCAGACTCTGTGCCCGCCTGTACGGTGGGCGGGCGCAGAGCATTTGATGTGTTCGAAAGACGGAAAACGGATTAAATCAGCGTCCCGTAAATCGTCAGCAGCGCCATAATCACCACTACCACCAGCGATGTTTTTTTCGCCATTGAGACCGCCGCTTTCGGCGTAGCCACATTATCCACGTGCGGCTCACGCGCCAGAGAATACTGCGCCAGGCGTGTCAGCACCTGATACTGAGAAGCGTGCAAATCGCCCAGCGACGCAAACCAGGCCGGTAAGGCTTTTTCTCCATGTCCCACCAGAGCATAGACCACGCCGACCAGGCGTACCGGAACCCAGTCGACCACGTGCAGGATAGCGTCAATCCCCGCCTGTAAACGATGGCGCGGCGTCTGGTAACGTGCGAGCCATGTCTGCCAGGCTCGCAGTGTACAGTAGGCAATAAGCGTTAACGGCCCCCATGCGCCACCGACAACAAACCAAAACAGCGGAGCAAGATAGTAGCGATAGTTAATCCACAACAACGCATTTTGCAGTTCGCTCAGATACTCACGCTGATCGCACCCTGGCGGCACGCCATGAATCAGGGTCAGTTCGCTGGCCATAGCATCGCAGGCACGGCTGTCACCACGGGAGGCGGCTTTCAGGTAAGCATGATAGTGCAAACGGACCTTACCCGCGCCGATACACAACAGGCCAAGCAGGATCCAAAACACCAGCAGCGGAACATTAAACAACTGCCCTTGCAACAGACGCTGAATAATAAAAACGACCACCACCGCTGCGACCACCATCGATACAGTGCTCAAGAGGGAATAATGCTTCACACGGCGAAATAACACTTCCAGCCGGTGATCGAGCTGCCAGTGTTCGCCCAGCTTAAACAAACGCTCAGCAATCAGGACTAGCAGCGTAGTAAACAACGTCATAGCCTCTCCTTATCGGACATCGGGGTCAACAGACCGCGAAACCTTGCCCAGTCAAAGGCCGGGCCGGGATCCGTTTTACGTACTGGCGCAATATCGCTATGGCCAGTGATATTGTCAGCAATCGCTGGATAGCGCGCAACCAGCGACCGGGTAACAGCCGCCAGTTGCTGATACTGCGCATCGGTATAGGCCAGTGTATCGGTCCCTTCCAGCTCAATACCTATCGAAAAGTCATTGCAACGCTCACGCCCGTGGTAGCAGGAAACGCCTGCGTGCCACGCGCGCTTATCGAAAGGCACATACTGCACGATTTCGCCGTCGCGACGAATCAGACAATGCGCCGAAACACGCAGATGCGCTATCTCAGCAAAGAAAGGGTGTGCATCAGGATCAAGCTTGCCGGTGAACAGCGCATCAATCCATGGACCACCAAATTCACCTGGCGGCAGGCTAATATTATGCACCACCAACAAAGAAGGAATTTCATTATCCGGGCGGTTATCGTGATGGGGTGAAGGAACCCGACGCACATCCACCAGCCATCCCCCGTTCAACTGCATGTTGAGTCTCCTTTTACTAACTTATGCACCTGCAGCATTGTGGCCAAAGCATACCTGCCGCCATACGCACTCTCATTCATCCCTCTGGAGCTAAAGCCCCGGCGCTGAAACAGCCTGCAAAATGAAGTGGATGTGGTACGGAAACGTTGTTCAGGTTAGCATGTTTCCTACTTCTGAATCTTATCTATCTGGAGCTTTATCATGTCGCCTCGTCGCTACAATCCCGACCTCCGCCGTGACGCGCTGCTGGAACGTATTAATCTTGATATTACCGATGCCGTCGCCCAATCCCTGCGGGAAGATCTGGGCGGTGAAGTGGATGCGAACAATGACATCAGCGCCCAATTGTTGCCGCAAGAGGCGCGTTCCCATGCAGTGGTGATCACCCGTGAGGATGGCGTATTTTGCGGTAAGCGCTGGGTAGAAGAAGTGTTTATTCAACTGGCGGGAGATGACGTCAACCTCACGTGGCATATTGCCGACGGCGACGTGGTGAAGGCAAATCAGCAGTTATTCGAACTGGAAGGCCCCTCACGAATCCTGCTCACCGGAGAGCGTACCGCGCTTAATTTCGTACAGACGCTATCCGGCGTGGCGAGCGAAGTCCGTCGCTATGTTGATCTGCTGGCAGGTACGAAAACCCAACTGCTTGATACGCGTAAAACGCTACCCGGCCTGCGCACGGCGCTGAAGTACGCGGTCTTATGCGGCGGCGGCGCCAATCATCGTCTGGGCCTGTCCGATGCTTTCCTGATTAAAGAGAACCACATTATCGCTTCCGGCTCGGTACGGCTGGCGGTAGAAAAGGCGTTCTGGCTGCATCCGGATGTCCCGGTCGAAGTTGAAGTCGAAACGCTTGATGAACTAGAGGAAGCACTGAAAGCCGGTGCCGACATCATTATGCTCGACAATTTCACTACCGACCTGATGCGTGAAGCGGTTAAACGCACTCATGGGCAGGCTGCGCTGGAAGTATCCGGTAATGTCACCTTTGATACCATCCGCGAATTCGCCGAGACCGGCGTCGATTACATCTCCGTAGGCGCGCTGACCAAACACGTTCACGCTCTCGACCTCTCTATGCGTTTCCGCTAACCGCCCTTCCCCGGCAGATGCGTCATGCCGGGGCTCTCTTTTACGAGCCGATTCGCATCCCTGTAGCCATTCAGTGCAATCGGCTGAAAAAGCCAGGGATCCGGCTTCACAGCCGACAATCCCCTGCTCGCATCATCTTCTGCTGCCCGGCACAGTGCTCCCGAAGATAACAAGGAGCAACATATGGACAAACAACGCGGCTTTACGCTAATCGAACTGATGGTGGTTATCGGGATCATCGCCATTCTCAGCGCTATCGGCATTCCCGCTTATCAGAACTACCTGCGAAAAGCGGCCCTCACCGACATGCTACAAACCTTCGTGCCTTTTCGCACCGCGATTGAGCTATGCGCGCTGGAGCACGGCGGATTAACCACCTGTGATGGCGGCAGCAACGGGATCCCGGAGCCCGCAACCACCCGCTATATTTCAGCGATGAATGTAGCCACAGGCGTTGTAACGCTCACCGGTCAGGAAAGCCTCAATGGTTTAAGCGTCACCATGACCCCGGGCTGGGATAACGCCAGCGGCATCACCGGCTGGCAGCGCGTATGTAGCATTTCCGGAGACAGCGCGCTTAAGCAGGCCTGCGAAGACGTGTTCCGTTTTAATTGAGGGCCATACCGTGAACACTGAACAATTAACCCCTCTCTGCCAACGCTACCAGGCGCTGCTACTCGACAGCGATGATTCCACCATGACTATCGCCGTCGTTGATGCGCCAGCACCGGAGTTGATGGAAGCATTACGTTTCTCTACCCGGAAACGGATCGACATCGAGTGCTGGAGCCAGGAGCAGATGGACAAGCGGCTACAGGCTCCGGGAACAGCGCTGGCCTCACTCCACAGCGAAACGTCAGTCAATGTAATTGACAAGGTTAATCACATTCTGGAGCAAGCGCTACGCCAACGCGCATCCGATATCCATATTGAACCCAGTGAAAATCACCTGAGAATTCGTCTACGTGTCGATGGCGTCCTTCAACCGCTGGTGCCGCTTGCTCCGGAGCTCGCCGCTCCCGTCACCGCCCGGCTTAAGGTGCTCGGCAATCTGGACATTGCCGAACACCGCATACCACAGGACGGCCAGTTTACGCTGACACTGGCAGATCGCCCGATCTCTTTCCGTATCGCCACACTACCCTGTCGCGGTGGGGAAAAAATCGTTCTTCGCTTATTGCACCAGGTCAAACAAGCTCTGGATATTGAGGCGTTGGGGCTCTCATCTCAGCAGCTTGCTCTCTTCCATTCGGCGCTTAATCAGCCGCAGGGGCTTTTGCTGGTCACCGGCCCGACGGGAAGCGGAAAAACCGTCACTTTATATAGTGCGCTACAGGTGCGAAATCGTGATGAAGTCAACATCTGCAGCGTAGAGGATCCGCTGGAGATCCCGATTTTGGGCATGAATCAAACGCAGATTAACCCAAAGGCCGGTTTGACCTTCTATAGCGTGCTGCGCGCCCTGCTACGTCAGGATCCTGATATCATCATGGTCGGTGAAATACGCGACGCGGAAACCGCTGAAATAGCCATAAAAGCGGCACAAACCGGGCACCTGGTTCTCTCCACTCTGCACACCAATTCGACCAGCGAAACCCTGCTCCGCCTGCAGCAAATGGGCGTTGCGCGCTGGATGATCTCATCTGCGCTGTCACTGGTTATTGCTCAACGTCTGGTACGCAAACTGTGTCCACACTGTCGTCGGGAAACCGACAGCGTAACCGAGATACCGCACAATCTCTGGCCACGGGCGCTTCCGCGTTGGGAAACCCCGGGTTGCCAGCACTGCTATCACGGTTACTATGGTCGCCTGGCGCTATTTGAACTTTTACCCGTCAATAGTGCGCTACGCCAGGCGATTACTCAGGGCTTTAGCGCCACGGAGATTGAGTCCCTGGCACGAGGCGCCGGAATGATAACGCTCTTTGAAAGCGGGTGTCTGGCCGTGGAGCAAGGAATGACCACATCGGAAGAAGTGATTCGCGTTTTAGGGCTCCCCCATGGCGACTAAACGACTCTGGCGCTGGCGCGGTATCAACCTTCAGGGCATCCCCTGCCAGGGAACACTCTGGCGTGATAATCGCTCGCAGGCAGTGCAAATGTTACAGCAGGAACGCATCATCCCGCTTTCGCTACGCCGCTGCAGCGTCCAAAACAGCCTCTGGCATCCCCGCCACAGCGGCGAAATCATCCGCCAGTTAGCCACGCTGCTGCAGGCTGGCCTCCCTCTGTCGGAAGGGCTGGAATTGCTGGCACAACAGCAACCTCAAGCACAATGGCAGGCGCTTCTGCAAACGCTGGCGGAGGATCTGGCGCAAGGCGTTTCGCTTTCCAGCTCGCTGGAAAAATGGCCAGAAGTATTCCCCCCACTGTATCTGGCCATGATCCGTACCGGTGAACTGACCGGTAAACTGGAACGTTGCTGCGCCCAACTGGCACAGCAGCAGCGAGAGCAGTTACTTCTTACCGAGAAAGTGAAAAAAGCGCTACGCTATCCGGGCATTATTTTATCCCTGGCGCTACTGGTGATTATGGGAATGCTGTACTTCGTTTTGCCAGAATTTGCCGCTATTTATCAGACTTTTAATACTCCGCTGCCGCTACTGACCCGTGCGGTCATGCGCGCTGGCGCAGGGCTAACCCACTCCTGGCCGTTGCTCGTTGCATCAGGCATTTTACCGATCGTTCTCAACAGGCTCATTCGCCAGAGACCAGACTGGTTGCTCCGCCGTCAAAAACTGCTGC
This sequence comes from Klebsiella sp. KE9456, assembly GCF_043832615.1. NCBI lineage: Bacteria > Pseudomonadati > Pseudomonadota > Gammaproteobacteria > Enterobacterales > Enterobacteriaceae > Klebsiella > Klebsiella sp. KE9456. The sequence continues at coordinate 228,540 of NZ_JBDYQK010000002.1, read as the reverse complement.
ACTCACTCCCGGTATTTGGAAAATTGCTATCCAGGCAACGACTTAGCCAAATTTTTACCGTACTCGCCTTAACGCAAAGCGCAGGTATTAGCTTTTTACAAGGCCTGCAAAGCGTAGAGGAAACCTTAAGCTGCCCGCTGTGGCGACAAAGGCTACAGCAGGCCTGCCTGCACATTACTCACGGCGATCCCATCTGGCAGGCGCTCACCCGCAGCGGAGGTTTTACACCGCTTTGTCTGCAACTGATTCGTACCGGTGAAGCCTCGGGATCGCTGGATACCATGCTGGAGAATCTGGCTCGCCATCACAGTGAGCAGACACATCAGCAGGCAGATAACCTGGCAACCATACTGGAACCCGTCTTACTGATCGTCACCGGAACGCTTGTCGGCTTACTGGTAGTGGCAATGTATTTACCCATTTTTCATCTCGGCGACGCCATTAGCGGGATGGGGGGATAGCGCTGGCGCCCACGCGCCAGCGCGCAGTATCACAGTGTGTTAAACACGCGATTCTCTTGTTCCTGTACGCGAATGAAAGTCGTGCGTTTGGTTAGCTCTTTGAGGCGTGATGCGCCAACGTAAGTGCAGGCGGAGCGCAAACCGCCAAGTATGTCGCGCACGGTGTTATCCACCGGGCCGCGCAGAGGCAGCTTAACGGTCTTGCCTTCCGCCGCACGGTACCCGGCGACACCGCCAACGTGACGTGTCATCGCCGACTCTGAGCTCATACCGTAGAACAGCATGAATTTTTCGCCATTCTCTTCGACTACAGCGCCACCACTTTCTTCATGGCCCGCCAGCATACCGCCAAGCATAACGAAATCCGCGCCGCCACCGAACGCTTTAGCCACATCCCCAGGCATAGTACAGCCACCGTCGCTGATGATCTGTCCTCCCAGACCATGCGCCGCATCCGCACATTCAATCACGGCGGAAAGCTGCGGATATCCCACGCCGGTTTTCACGCGAGTCGTACATACCGAACCGGGACCAATCCCTACTTTCACAATATCAGCGCCAGAAAGAATCAACTCTTCACACATTTCACCGGTGACAACGTTACCTGCGATAATGGTTTTTTGTGGCCAGGCTTCGCGGGCTTTGGCGACAAACTGCACAAAATGCTCCGAATAACCATTCGCAACATCAATACACACAAAGTTAATCTGTGGGCTCTGCGTCAGAATCTGTTCCGTTTTGGCAAAGTCCGCATCGGAAGTACCGGTAGAAACCATCACGTAGCGTAGTACATCTGCAGATACGCTTTGTACAAACGCCTGCCATTGTTCAGCGCTGTAATGCTTGTGTACCGCAGTCAGAACGCCAAAAGCGGCAAGGGCTTTCGCCATAGCAAAGGTGCCGACGGTGTCCATATTGGCCGCGATAATCGGCACGCCGGACCAGGTCTGATCTGAATGTATGAAAGTGAATTCACGTTCCAGCTGTACGTCAGAACGGCTTTTGAGGGTAGAGCGTTTCGGGCGGATAAGAACGTCTTTAAAACCAAGCTTCAAATCTTCTTCAATACGCATGAGCGAATTCCTGGGGTTAATTGCATTATTGTGAGAGCACAACTCCAGTAACGTTATCATACGCATGAATCATAGCCGCGCAAGACTGCGATTTTCGCTTTTTTTACGCTACAATTGTATAAATTTACCTGGTGAATAGCCAAAGCGAATACGCGGTAGCGACTCGCCAGCGAATTATCTTTAACCATTTGATTTACATGCACCCAAAAATCAGAATGCGTGGTGACAACAGTTTGTCGGTTTGATATCACATCGATAAAATCACTGCCGCAGAGTCGTTGTGCTGTAAATAACGGTCCTGTTTATTAAACAATATGCATGTAGTCAGTTTCAGGATTGAGGTGTATGACCTACACAGTGGCGTTAACAGGCGGAATCGGCAGTGGTAAAAGTACCGTAGCCGACGCATTTGCACGCCTCGGAGTTAACGTTATTGATGCAGACATCATCGCGCGCCAGGTTGTCGAGCCCGGCACGCCGGCGCTCGACGCAATTGCTGAACGCTTCGGCCCGCAGATACTCAACAACGAAGATGGCACTCTGAACCGTCGCGTTCTGCGTGAACGCATCTTTGCCCACGTCGAGGATAAGCGCTGGCTGAATGCACTGCTGCACCCGCAAATTCAACGGGAAACGCATCGGCAGATGCAACTTGCCACCTCGCCTTATCTTCTCTGGGTTGTGCCGTTACTGGTCGAAAATCGTTTGTCCGCCAAAGCCGATCGCGTGCTGGTTGTCGATGTGCCGCAAGAGACGCAAATAGAGCGCACGATGCTTCGCGACCGGGTAAGCCGCCAACATGCGGAACATATTCTTGCCGCACAGGCAACGCGCGAACAGCGCCTTGCCGTTGCGGATGATGTTATTGAAAATATGGGCTCACCTGATGCCATCGCTTCGGATGTTGCCCGCCTGCATGCAAAGTATCAACTGCTGGCATCGCAGGGCGTCTCACAGGAAAAAACGTAATGCATACCGCTGTTCTGTTTGAACATCCGCTTAATGAAAAAATGCGCACCTGGCTACGTATTGAATTTTTGCTACAGCAACTGTCCGTATATCCGGCCATTACCAGCCATGCGGATGCGCTGCATTTTTTCCGCAATATCGGCGATCTTTTAGATGTTTTTGAGCGCGGTGAAGTCCGTACCGATCTGCTGAAAGAGCTTGAGCGCCAGCAACGCAAGCTGCAATCGTGGGCGGAAGTTCCAGGGGTTGATCAGGATCGTATCGACACGCTTCGCCAGCAACTGAAACAATCGGGCAGCACATTAATGTCCGCCCCGCGTATCGGCCAATATCTGCGAGAAGATCGCCTGATTGGGCTGGTGCGCCAGCGCCTAAGTATTCCGGGCGGCTGCTGTAACTTTGATCTCCCGACGCTGCATCTCTGGTTGCATATACCGCAGGAACATCGGGATGAGCAGGTCTCGACATGGCTGACCAGCCTTGACCCTCTATCGCAATCGCTGACGCTTATTCTCGATCTGATTCGCAACTCAGCCACATTCCGCAAGCAAACCAGCCTGAATGGCTTTTATCAGGATAACAGTGAGGATGCCGATCTGCTGCGCCTGCGTCTGGACCTTGCCAGCCAGCTCTATCCACAAATTTCAGGCCATAAGAGCCGTTTTGCCATTCGTTTTTTACCGCAGGACAGCGAACACGGCATCATCCCGCAGCGGTTTGATTTTGAACTGGCCTGCTGTTAAGGAGTCAAGAACATGTCAGAAGAGATAACCGTCAACTGCCCGACCTGCGGCAAACTTGTGGTCTGGAACGAACTGAGCCGCCACCGTCCGTTTTGTTCCAGACGCTGCCAGCTTATTGATTTAGGCGAATGGGCTGCGGAAGAAAAACGCATCCCAAGCAGCAGCGACCTGTCCGACAGCGACGGCTGGAGCGAAAAGGAAGCGTAAGTTCATCAAAGGCGGATACGCGTTGCGCAGCCGCCACAATTCACCAAAGTTACCTTATTCTGCCTGAACCTGCTGAACTAACTTCGCAATCACGGATGCATTTGCTGGAGGGAAATCGGCGGCAGTCAGCGCACGCTGTGCGATCCAGCGCCCCGGTTGCCCTTCTTTGCCCCACGGCTCGCCTTCCCACTCCTCCACCAGCCAAAACCACAGCGTAATATGACGGTCAGGAAACTGATGTTGCAGTTGCTCAAACAGGCGGGATGATTTTACCGTAATTCCCACTTCTTCCTGCAGTTCGCGAACCAAAGCCTGCTCAGCCGACTCACCCGTTTCTATTTTTCCACCGGGGAATTCGAGCTTATTCGCCATATGCGCGTCGGCAGCCCGCTGGGTAATAAAGATCTCCCCTTGCGAATTACGGATAATGCCCACTGAAATTTGCAGATTTTTCATTGTACTTATTCCATAAAAAAGGCGCAGATATCTGCGCCTTTATACTCAATTTTATCAAGCTTAGCTCAGACGTCCATGGCACTGTTTATATTTTTTGCCGGAACCGCATGGGCAAGGATCGTTACGCCCTACTTTACGATCGCCGGTTTGCCCGGCCAGCGCTGCGGCAGCGGCGGCGTCATCATCCTGATGGCTCAGGCGTTGCATCTGCGCCAGACGCTCGGCTTCTTCGCGACGCTGCTGTTCCATCGCTTCAACCTCTTCCGGCATCCGCACCTGAACTTTACTCAGCGTACTGATCACTTCATATTTCAGCGACTCCAGCATCGAAGCAAACATGGAAAAAGATTCACGCTTATACTCCTGCTTCGGATCTTTCTGCGCATAGCCGCGCAGATGGATACCCTGACGCAAGTAGTCCATTGCGGCCAGGTGCTCTTTCCACAACGAGTCCAGAGTCTGCAGCATGACGCCTTTTTCGAAATGACGCATCATCTCAGCGCCAACCACTTCTTCCTTACTATGATAAGTTTCGATGGCGCTCTGCAAAATACGCTCGCGAAGAGTTTCTTCGTGCAGCTCTGGCTCTTTATCCAGCCACTCTTTGATCGGTAGATCAAGATCGAAGTCATTTTTCAGACGTTCCTGCAAACCTTCGACATCCCACATCTCTTCCAGCGACTGAGGAGGAATATGCGCATCAATGGTCACTTTGAACACGTCTTCACGAATACTGTTAATCGTTTCGCTAACATCAGTCACATCAAGCAGTTCATTACGCTGGGTATAAATAGCGCGGCGCTGGTCGTTGGCCACGTCATCATATTCCAGCAGTTGCTTACGAATATCAAAGTTGCGGCTTTCAACTTTGCGCTGGGCATTGGCGATCGCCTTGGTCACCCACGGGTGCTCAATCGCCTCACCAGGCTTCATACCCAGTTTACGCATCATGCCGGACACGCGGTCAGAAGCGAAGATACGCATCAGGGCATCTTCCATCGACAGATAGAAACGGGAAGAACCGGGATCCCCCTGACGACCAGAACGACCACGCAACTGGTTATCGATACGACGAGACTCATGGCGCTCAGTACCGATAATATGCAGACCGCCAGCAGCCAGAACCGCATCGTGACGTACCTGCCAGTCGGCTTTGATCTGCGCGATCTGTTCCGGGGTCGGGTCTTCCAGTTGGGCGACTTCAGCCTGCCAGCTCCCCCCCAGCATAATGTCCGTACCACGACCAGCCATGTTAGTCGCAATGGTCACCGCGGACGGATAACCAGCCTGAGCAACGATATCCGCTTCGCTGGCGTGGAACTTCGCGTTCAGCACGTTGTGCTTGATACCCGCTTTAGTCAATTGATGAGAGACCACTTCCGATTTTTCGATAGAAATAGTCCCCACCAGAACCGGCTGACCCGCAGCGGTACGCTCTTTAATATCTTCAATAATGGCCTGAATTTTTTCCGCTTCGGTCATATAGACCAGATCCGCCATATCTTTACGAATCATCGGACGGTTGGTCGGTACCACCACGGTATCCAGCTTGTAAATCGAGCTAAACTCAAACGCTTCGGTATCCGCAGTACCGGTCATCCCCGCCAGCTTCTCATACAGGCGGAAATAGTTCTGGAAAGTAATTGATGCCAGCGTCTGGTTCTCGTTCTGGATTTCAACGCCCTCTTTCGCTTCTACGGCCTGATGTAGCCCATCAGACCAGCGGCGCCCCTGCATGGTACGGCCGGTATGTTCATCGACGATAATAACTTCACCCTCTTTCACGATATAATCAACATCGCGGGTGAACAGCGCATGCGCGCGCAGCGCAGCGGTAACATGGTGCATCAGCATAATGTTAGCTGGCGAATACAAAGACTCACCTTCGTCCATAATACCTTCCTGCACCAGCAGTTCTTCAATCAATACCAGACCGCGTTCCGTCAGGTTAACCTGGCGCGCTTTCTCATCAACCGAGAAATGCCCCTCGCCGGTAAAAGTGTCGGAGTCTTCTTTCTCCTGACGTACCAGATGCGGAATAATTTTGTTCACTTTCTTATACATTTCGGAGCTGTCTTCAGCCGGGCCGGAAATGATAAGCGGAGTACGCGCTTCATCGATCAGGATGGAGTCGACCTCATCCACCAGCGCATAGTGCAGTTTGCGCTGCACGCGCTCTTCAGGACTGAACGCCATATTGTCGCGCAGATAGTCAAAACCATATTCGTTGTTGGTACCATAAGTGATATCGGCGGCGTAGGCTTCACGTTTAGCCGGTGCAGGCAAGCCGGACATGTTAATGCCTACGGTCATACCGAGGAATTCAAACAGCGGGCGGTTGTTCTCCGCGTCGCGCTGCGCCAGGTAGTCGTTGACGGTTACGACGTGAACGCCTTTGCCCGTCAGCGCATTAAGATATGCAGGCAGGGTTGCGGTCAGGGTTTTACCTTCCCCTGTACGCATTTCGGCAATGCAGCGATCGTTAAGTACCATGCCGCCCAGTAACTGGACATCGAAATGGCGCATACCAAAGACGCGTTTGCTGGCTTCACGAACAACCGCAAACGCTTCAGGGATCAGACTTTCCAGGCTTTCGCCCTTTTCCAGACGCGCACGAAACTCAGCGGTTTTCCCTTTCAACTCTTCATCGGAGAGCTTCTCCATGGCCGGTTCCATGGCATTGATAACGTTGACAGTTTTGCGCATACGACGCAGCGTACGGTCGTTACGGCTACCGAACACTTTAGTTAATAACTTGATTAGCATAATAAAATCTCAAACGCCCCGCGATGCGGAGTCACAAAAATGGAATGGTTTATTTTTGGTTTAGCTGAGACGTTGAGGCCCGGCGCGAATACCAGCAACCTGGCTAATCCAGGTACTGACACGAAATGCGCAGTGGGAATAAGATGGGTTATACGCCACCGGGTGAACAACGGCTGGCGGTTTGCTCTCCTGGGTTAACAGGGCGCTAAGCGTATCAAGCAGAGCCAGATGCTGGGCCTGGAGCGGCGAAGACTCTTCGGCTACCGGCAGAGTTTGCGGCGCCATCGCGAAAGAGAGATGACGAATGACCGTGCGAATCGCGTGCTGATGCCAGTAATCAACGGCAAAATTGGGCCGACGGCTGGAAGACTCCAGCAGCGCCAGCTGAGAGAAATTAACTTTAGCAGGATTATGGTTGCTGGAGGTCGTCTTTGCAGGCGATGCGCTTTCATGCTCATGACCGTTGCTAAGCGCAGGCAAACCGAGACTTGCCGCGACCATTCCTAACAGGAGATGCGGCCAGAAATATCGTCTGCCAAACTGTCGCCAGCGCGTCAGCAATCCACTCACTTGCATTACCTTTTGTTTATCGCAACCCAGAGAAAATTTTTGCGTTCAAATACTAACATTAATACGCCTTCACAGCAGCATGAATGAGGCGCCACATAAGGTAAAAACGTTTAAAAAAGGAACAAACGCGCAATAAATACGGATGAGAAATCGAAGCGGGAAACAAATATATCAAAAGAAAACGACTGGCTTCCTGGCCGGAGAGAGTACCAGGTCACCAGTCGCATTTAGCATGGACTGACTTATTACGCCAGAACCATAGTCGGCGCTCGAAACGCCAGCGGCATTTCTGCTTCGTCCTCGAAGGTCACATATTCCCAGGCTTCCTGTTTGGCCAGAACAGCCTGCAGCAATTTGTTATTTAACGCGTGACCGGATTTGTACGCCGTAAACGCGCCGATAATATTGTGCCCGCACATAAACAGATCGCCAATCGCATCCAGCATTTTGTGGCGGACAAACTCATCTTCAAAACGCAGCCCGTCTTCGTTCAATACGCGATAATCGTCAACAACGATGGCACAATCGAAACTACCGCCCAGGCACAGACCGCGGGACTGCAGATATTCGATATCGCGCATGAAGCCAAAAGTACGTGCACGGCTAATCTGGCGCATGAACGCATCAGCCGAGAAGTTCATCGCATAGCGCTGGTTGCTGGAATCAATCGCCGGATGGTTAAAATCAATGGTGAAGTCCAGTGAAAAACCATTGTACGGTTTGAATTCAGCCCATTTATCGCCATCTTCAACGCGAACCGTCTCTTTGATACGCACAAATTTCTTCGCGCTGTTTAGCTCATCAATGCCGGCATCCAGCAGCAGATAAACGAACGGCGCTGCACTACCGTCCATAATCGGGACTTCCGGCGCATCGACTTCAATAATAATGTTGTCGATACCTAAGCCTGCCAGCGCGGCATTAAGGTGCTCGACCGTCGATATCCGTACGTCATGCTCGTTTACCAGGCAAGTACAGAGCATGGTATCACGCACAGATTTGGCATCGGCCGGGAAATCAACCGGTGGATTCAAGTCAGTGCGACGATAGATGACCCCGGTATTTGCCGGCGCAGGGCGCAACGTCAGGGTGACTTTCTTGCCGGTATGCAAACCGACGCCAGTCGCCTGAACGATACGTTTAAGTGTCCTTTGTTTGATCATCGTATAATCTCGCCAGGTTACCTATTCAACCGATAGTGTACAATACATTTAGCACATTCGGCAGAGCAGTTTAGCATAAAGAGCACAGATGCCCAACTTCCGGCCAATTCTTAATCGGCTTGCTTGCGCAGGAAGGCTGGGATATCCAGATAATCCGGCTCTTTAGCGGTTTGCGGCGTATTGTCGTTAACCACTTTAGCGACCGATTTCTGCTCTTGCGTCAATGGAGACATACCGTGCTGCTGGTAGCGATCCATTACCGGCTGCTGAACCTGCTTGTTGGTTACCAGGGTAATCTCCGGACGTTTATCCATACCGATACCGGTTGCCACAACGGTCACGCGCAGTTCGTCGTTCATATCCGGGTCCAGAGAGGTACCGATAACCACGGTCGCGTTATCCGACGCAAATGCGCGGATAGTGTTACCCACGGTTTCGAACTCATCCAGACGCAGGTCGAAGCCCGCAGTGATGTTGACCAGTACGCCGCGCGCGCCGGACAGATCGATATCTTCCAGCAGCGGAGAAGAGATTGCCATTTCCGCCGCTTCTTCCGCACGGTCTTCACCGCTCGCCACGCCGGAGCCCATCATTGCGTAGCCCATTTCAGACATCACGGTACGCACATCCGCAAAGTCAACGTTCATTAAGCCTGGGCGGGTAATCAGTTCTGCGATACCCTGCACCGCGCCTTTCAGCACGTCGTTTGCCGCGCCAAAGGCGTCGAGCAACGAAATGCCGCGGCCCAGGACTTTCAGCAGTTTGTCGTTCGGGATGGTAATCAGCGAATCGACATGTTTGGACAGCTCGGTAATACCCTGTTCAGCGAATGCCATGCGCTTCTTGCCTTCGAAATTGAAAGGCTTAGTCACGACAGCAACGGTCAGGATCCCCAAATCCTTTGCCACTTCAGCCACCACTGGCGCGGCGCCGGTGCCGGTGCCGCCGCCCATACCGGCGGCAATAAACACCATATCTGCGCCTTCAAGCGCATCACGCAGCGCTTCACGGTCTTCATCAGCGGCGTTACGACCGACTTCCGGGTTTGCGCCTGCGCCAAGACCTTTGGTAATACCGCTACCGATCTGGATTGTCTGGCCAACAGCCGTTTTACGCAACGCCTGCGCATCGGTGTTCACCGCGAAAAATTCGACACCCTCAATGCGCTCGCGCACCATGTGCTCAACGGCGTTGCCGCCGCCGCCACCGACGCCGATGACTTTAATCACCGCGTCGTTGGTTAATTCCATAGGTTCAAACATAATTTCTCTCTCCGTTTTACACTTCGCTCTTCAGGCCGCCTCTTTGTTAGCGCCTTCGTTCCTTCCCGGTCGCTTACCCATATAAGCGCCCGGAAACTCACGTCGTTGCCGACTCGATGCGACATAAATGGCTTTGTGTATTGTGCCTGTCGCCTGAGAACGCTAATTTTCTGCGTTCTCTTAAAAAATTAAAACTCTTTTCGCAACCAACTGTTGAGCCGCTTGATCCACGACCCGACCGTCACGCGTTTTTCCACTTCAGCTTCACCACTGAGATGAGATTCCTTCCCGTAGTGCAGCAGCCCAACCGCCGTTGAGTAATACGGCTCCTGGGCATAATCCGTTAATCCGGTGATGTTCAGCGGCGCCCCAATTCGTACCTGCGTATGGAACACGCGCTGCGCACAGGCGGCAAGGCCTTCGATTTGCGCCGCGCCGCCGGTTAATACAATTCCTGCCGCCAGGTGGTGCTTAACACCTTGTTGACGGAGTTGCTCCTGCAACTGCAGAATCTCTTCATTGACAAGGTTGAGCAATTCGGTATAACGCGGCTCAATCACCTCGGCCAGGGTCTGACGCTGCAGGCTACGCGGCGGACGCCCGCCAACGCTCGGAACTTCGACGTTTTCATCTTTACCGACAATGGAGCCCAGCGCGCAGCCGTGACGCACCTTAATGGCTTCCGCGTCGCTCGGCGGCGTTCCGAAGGCGTAAGCGATATCGCTGGTCACCACATTGCCCGCATACGGGATCACTTTGGTATGACGCAGCGCGCCACCGGTGTATACGGCGATGTCCATTGTACCACCGCCGATATCCACCACGCAGACCCCCAGTTCACGCTCGTCCTCCGTTAATACGGAATAGCTGGAGGCTAACCCGGCGAAAATGAGCTGATCGACTTTCAGGCCGCAGCGTTCCACCGCTTTGACAATATTTTTCGCCATATCGTTATGGCAGGTAATCAAATGCACCTTCGCCTGCATACGCACGCCAGAGAGCCCGACGGGATTTTTAATCCCCTCCTGGTAATCAATCGCGTACTCTTGCGGAATCACGTGCAGAACGCGATGCTCATCACGTACACGCACCGATTTCGCGGTGTGCACCACATTCTCGACGTCATCCTGCGTCACTTCTTCTTCCGAAATCGGCACCATACCAATTTCATTTTGACAACTGATATGCTTGCCGGAAAGCGCCAGATAGACTGACGAAATCTGGCAATCCGCCATCAGTTCAGCCTGGTCAATGGCGCGCTGTACGCATTTCACCACGGATTCCAGGTCGTTCACTCCGCCTTTATCCATACCACGCGATGGGCAACTGCCCACGCCAATGATATTAATCATACCGTCGGGCAGAACTTCCCCTACTAAAGCGGCCACCTTCGCGGTGCCGATCTCCAGTCCAACTACCAGTTTTCTGTCCGTCGCCTTGATCATTGTTGTTCTGCCTGTGCCTGATTCTGTTGTTGATTACTCTCTTCCACGGGAACCGGTGCCCAACCGACTGCTGCCCCCGAGTCATAACGCAAATCAACGTAGCTTATCCGTTTGCCGTCGGTCTGCGCCTGCTGCTGAAGAACCGGGTAGAGTTCTATAAAGCGCTGAAGCCGTTTCATGGTATCGCCCCGACCAAGGTTGAGCTTAATATCGTTATTCAGCGTCAACTGCCAGGAACGACGCGCGGTCATCGCCGCCACTTTCACCGTAAATTTATCTTTTGCCAGCGCCTGCCCCATCTCGCGGTATCCCTGCAGAACTTCGTTCTCACTGCCTTCGGGACCGTATAACATCGGTAAATTCTGTTTGCCGATGCGCTCGGCAGGCACGCTGAAAGAATTCCCGTCCGCATCGACCATATGCTGATCATTCCAGCGCGCAAACGGCACATATTCAACCAGATGAATCTTCAATTCGTCCGGCCACTGCTTTCTGACGCTCGCCTGCTTAATCCACGGCAGACGCTCAATCTGGCTTTGAATAATATTGACATCCTGAGTCATAAAGGTGCCCGGAGGCCCTAACGCAAGAATCGCCTGACGGATATCATCGTTGCGCGTATAGTGGCGCTCGCCGGTGACCACCATTTTCGACAGCGGTAAACGCTGTGCATCTTCCATCCAGCCCAGAACCATCCATCCGCTGACCAGCACGGTACACAGGACCACCAGCAGGAAGAAGATACCTGCCAGACGAGTTCCATTGCTTCGACGCGAAGAGATCCCTTCGTCCTCTTCGTGGTTCCGCGTATTCAGCGCAGCCTGCGACATATCACCCCGCCAGGTCCAAAATTCGAACAACAAGCTGCGAGAAGCTCATCCCTGCCTGGCGCGCCGCCATTGGCACCAGACTATGGCTGGTCATGCCAGGAGATGTGTTTGCTTCCAGCAGATAAAACTGACCATCGCTGTCCATCATCACGTCAATTCGCCCCCATCCGCGACAGCCAAGACTATCCCAGGCTTTTTGCGCCAGCGTCTTGATTTCGGACTCGCGGGCAGGATCTTCAAGACCAGGACAGAAATATTGTGTCTCATCAGAAAGATACTTCGCCTCATAATCATAGAAGGTTCCAGCCGCCAGGATACGTATTGACGGTAAAATGTCTTCTCCAAGGATAGCGACGGTAAATTCAGGCCCACTGAGCCATTTTTCAATTAAAACTTCGTCATCGTGCTGAAAAGCCAGCGTCAATGCGGCTTGCAATGCACAACTTTCACTCACTATCGACATACCAACGCTTGAGCCTTCCCGGCTGGGTTTAACAACCAGCGGCAGACCAAGCGCCGAAATTTGCTGTTCAACTTCAGGGGACAGCCCTGCATTAAATTGTTTTCCCGTCACGGTCACCCATGGCGCAACGGGTAAGCCAGCCCCCTGCCACAGCAATTTGCTGCGCAACTTATCCATTGAAATCGCCGAGGCCATCACGCCACTACCGGTATAAGGCAGTTGAATCAATTCCAGCAGCCCCTGCAATGTCCCATCTTCACCACCACGACCATGCAGCGCAATAAACGCTTTCTGAAATCCCATATTTTTCAATTGGGTAATATCAACATCGCGCGGATCGACAGGATACGCATCAACGCCAGCATCACGCAAAGCGGCCAGCACAGCCGAGCCTGACTTGAGCGAAACATCACGTTCAGCCGAAGTCCCACCAAAGAGAACGGCGATTCTATCAGCCATGGCGCTCCTCCGGCGTTTTCTGCGGTTGCAATTTAATTTCAGCCAGATGGCGGGCGATTTTACCGATATTTCCCGCGCCCTGAACCAGCACCAGATCGTTGCCGGTCAATACGGAAGCCAGCATTTCCGCCGCCTGGTTCGGATCTGAAACCAGAATCGGATCCACTTTCCCGCGCCCGCGAATCGTGCGGCACAGCGAACGGCTATCCGCACCTGGGATAGCGGCTTCTCCGGCTGGATAGACATCCAGCATCAGCAAAGCATCAACCTGAGTTAGCACGTTGGCGAAATCGTCGTACAGATCGCGCGTACGGGTAAAACGGTGCGGCTGAAACAGCATCACCAGATGTTTATCCGGCCAGCCCGCGCGTGCCGCTTTAATGGTAGCGTCAACTTCCGTCGGATGATGGCCATAATCATCAATCAGCATGGCGGTGCCATCTTTACCGTTCACCGCAGCTAACGGATATTCGCCAAGGAAATCAAAACGACGTCCGGTTCCCTGGAAGTTTTCCAGCGCATGCAGGATGGCGACATCGTCAATGCCCTCTTCCGTCGCAACGGCAACCGCCGCAGCCGCGTTCAGTGCGTTATGACGCCCCGGTGCGTTCAGCGTCACCTGGATAACGTCTCTGTCCTGGCGCACCAGACGGAAATGCCCCTGAGCGCCGATCTGGCGATAATCTTCAACGCGCACATCAGCATCATCGCTGAATCCGTAGGTCGTGATCTGGCGACCAACGTGCGGCAGCAGTTCACGGATAACCGGATCGTCCACGCACATCACCGCGCGTCCGTAGAACGGCAGATTGTGCAGGAAGTTAATAAACGTCTGCTTCAGATTTTCGAAGTCGCCGTGGTAAGTATCCATATGATCGGCTTCGATATTCGTCACGATAGCGACCATCGGCTGCAAATGCAGGAACGAAGCGTCGCTCTCATCCGCTTCAGCGATCAGATAACGGCTATTCCCCAGGCGCGCATGCACGCCCGCGGCTTTCACCAGTCCGCCGTTAACAAAGGTGGGATCAAGCCCCGCCTCTGCATAAATGCTCGATACCATCGCCGTCGTCGTGGTTTTTCCGTGCGTCCCGGCAATGGCAATACCGTGACGAAAACGCATCAATTCCGCCAGCATCTCGGCGCGACGAATCACCGGAATACGCGCTTCATGAGCAGCGACAATTTCCGGGTTATCCGCAGAAATCGCGCTGGAAACAACAACCACGCTCGCATCACGCACGTTCTCAGGGCGATGGTTGAAATAAATCGTGGCGCCAAGCCGGGTCAACTGCTGGGTTACCGGGTTCGGCGCCAGATCGGAGCCGCTAATCTGATAACCTTCGTTAGCCAGAACTTCGGCAATACCGCCCATGCCGGCACCACCAATGCCAACAAAGTGAATGTGCCGGACGCGACGCATCTCGGGCACGATGGAACGGAGTTTTGCCAGATCTTGTGTATTCATTCTTTACGCCATCAACTTCTTTATTCGGACGGTGATATTCACCGCGATTAGCGCGCCAGTGCTGCGGCGCTCACTTCTTCTGCTACCCGCTCGGTAGCGTCCGGAATCGAGGCTCTACGCGCTCGCTCCGCCATATCCAGCAGCGTTTCCCGATCCCAACTGGCCAGGATCCGGGCGACGGCATCCACGGTAAACTGCGGTTGTTCAAGGATCTTTGCTGCGCCCGCTTTCTCCAGCGGCAGTGCATTCCAGTACTGCTGACGATCTTTGTGCTGAAAAGGCACAAACAGCGCCGGTAACCCCGCGGCGGCAATTTCACTCACCGTCAACGCGCCGGAACGACACACAACAACATCGGCCCAGGCATAAGCTGCCGCCATGTCATCAATAAATTCGGTCACTTTATGCTGCGGCTGGCCGGCATCGGCATATGCCTGCTGCACGGTTTCCTCGCCACCTTTGCCGCTCTGGTGCCAGATGGTCACGGCAGATCCCAGCTTCGCCGCCACCTGCGGCATCGTCTGGTTGAGCACGCGCGCGCCCTGCGAACCGCCTATCACTAATACGCGCGTCGGCCCTTGACGCCCGATCAAGCGCAGCTCCGGCAGCGGCAGCGCCAGCACATCCGTGCGCACCGGGTTACCGACGACATCGGCATGGGGAAAAGCGCCGGGAAACGCCTGCATCACCTTTTTGGCAATTTTCGCCAGCCATTTATTGGTCAACCCGGCAATACCGTTTTGCTCATGCAGCACAACCGGGATCCCCAACGACCATGCCGCCAGACCGCCAGGCCCGGAAACATATCCGCCCATGCCCAGCACTACATCCGGCTTAAAACGCTGCATAATCGCCCGAGCCTGGCGCCAGGCGTTGAAAATACGGAGCGGCGCCAGCAGTAGCGCTTTCAGACCTTTGCCTCGCAGACCAGAAATCTGAATAAAATCAATGTCAATACCGTGCTTCGGCACTAAATCCGCTTCCATACGATCCGCGGTACCCAGCCAGCGAACCTGCCAGCCCTGGTCCATTAAATGGTGCGCAACGGCCAGTCCCGGGAACACATGCCCGCCGGTACCGCCCGCCATCACCATTAACCGCTTTTCCTGACCGCTCATCTCACACCCCGTGTAAACGCCTGGGCTTTTTCCAGACGCGTTTCATAATCAATACGTAACAACAACATGATGGCCGTCGACATAATCAACAAACTCGAACCACCGTAGCTAATCAGCGGTAACGTCAGACCTTTGGTCGGCAACATACCCGCCGCCGCGCCGACATTAACCAGCGCCTGAAAGCTAAACCAGATGCCAATGGCGCAGGCCAGAAAACCGGAGAAACGATGGTCGATTTCCAGCGCTTTACGCCCAATGGACATGGCGCGAAAAGCGACGAAGAATACCATTAAAAGCGCAAGAACCACACCGATATAACCGAGTTCTTCACCGATAATGGCGAAGATGAAATCGGTATGCGCTTCAGGCAAATACTCCAGTTTCTGTACTGAGTTGCCGAGGCCCTGCCCCCACATCTCACCACGACCAAAAGCCATCAGCGACTGAGTTAACTGGTAACCGCTGCCGAACGGATCTTCCCACGGATTCCAGAAAGAGGTGACACGGCGAATACGATACGGCTCGGCGAGGATCAGCAGCACCACTGCAGAAATGCCCATACCAATAATCGCGATAAACTGCCACAGCTTGGCGCCCGCAAGAAACAGCATGGCCAGAGTGGTCACAAACAGCACGACGACTGTACCGAGATCGGGCTGCGCCAGCAGCAAAATCGCCAGCACAAAAATCACGCCCATCGGCTTGAGGAAGCCGCGCAGATTATTACGAACTTCATCAGCCTTACGCACCAGGTAGTTGGCGATGTAGCAGAACAGTGACAGCTTGGTAAACTCCGCAGGCTGAATACGTAACGGCCCCAGTGCAATCCAGCGCGACGCGCCGTTAACCGAGCTGCCGACCACTAAAACGATCAACAGCATCACGATAGAGGCGATCAGCATCGCGGTACTGTAGCGCTGCCAAAACTCCATTGGCAGGCGCAGCGTCACCATCGCCAGCCCCAACGCCAGCAGAATGTATAAACCATCACGTTTGGCAAACAGAAACGGATCGTTGGCCAGACGCTGTCCTACCGGCATCGAGGCCGAGGTCACCATAATGAAACCGATTGCCGCCAGGCCAAAGGTCAGCCACAGCAGCACGCGATCGTACATCACCAGGCTATCGCTGTCCTTCGGACGCGAACCCATCACCCACCCTTTCAGCGCGGCGAACAGCCAGGCGAAAATAGACATTCCCGGCAGTCTCAGTCGCGGTATTTTCAGGCGCGGGAGTGATAAACGCATCAGCCTAACTCCTTCGCCAGACGCGCAAAAACATCGCCGCGTTGTTCAAAGTTCTTAAACTGATCGAGGCTGGCGCACGCCGGCGACAGCAGCACCATATCGCCGGCAACGACCAGAGGAGCGATCAGGCGCATTGCCTGTTCCATGGTTTCCGTCTGCACAGCAACCTCCGGGCGCAGCGCCGCCAGCTGCGCGCCATCGCGGCCAAAGCAGTACAGCCGGATATTTTCCCCTGTCAGATAGCGGCTTAACGGAGTGAAATCGGCGGATTTCCCATCGCCCCCCAGCAACAGATACAGCGTGCCATCGATATGCAGGCCATTGAGCGCCGCTTCGGTACTGCCGACGTTAGTGGCTTTGGAATCATTGATCCAGCGCACGCCGTTATGTTCCAGCGCCAGTTGAAAGCGATGCGCCAGCCCGGTAAATGTGGTCAACGCTTTCAGGCTGCTGGCGCGCGGCAGGCCTGCGGCATCGGCCAGCGCTAATGCCGCCAGGGCATTGCTGTAATTGTGTTGACCGCTAATTTTCATCTCTTTAACGTTGAGTACTTTCTCACCTTTTACGCGCAGCCAGGTTTCTCCCTGCTGGCGGTTCAGATGATAATCGCCAACGTCAACGCCGAAGCTGATGCAGCGCTCATCAGCGCCGCGTACCGGCATGGTTAAGGCATCATCAGCATTAACGATGCAGGCCCGGGCATGCTCATAAATGCCCAACTTAGCGGCACGGTACTGCTGCAGCCCCAACGGATAGCGGTCCATATGATCTTCGGTAACGTTGAGGATCGTCGCCGCTACCGCCCGCAGACTGAAGGTGGTTTCCAGTTGGAAACTGGAAAGTTCCAGTACATACAGTTCACGTTCAGGGGCCAACAGCATCAGCGCAGGGAGACCAATATTGCCCCCTACGCCGACATTGACGCCCGCCGCTTTCGCCATTTCGCCGACCAGAGTGGTCACGGTACTTTTGCCATTAGAGCCGGTAATCGCGACGATTGGCGCCTGCGCCTCACGACAGAACAGTTCGATATCGCCGACGATCTCCACCCCAGCATCTGCCGCAGCACTCAGGGAAGGATGCGCCAGCGCGATGCCAGGGCTGGCGACAATCAGGTCCGCCGCCAGCAGCCAGTCATCGTTCAGACCGCCGACATAGCGCTCAACGGCTTCCGGCAGTTTATCCAGCCCGGCAGGCGCGACACGGGTATCCATTACCCGCGGCGTCACGCCGCGAGACATGAAAAAGTCCACGCACGACAGGCCGGTCATGCCCAGCCCAATAATGACGACTTTTTTACCCTGATAATCTGCCATGTTTAACGTACCTTCAGCGTCGCCAGGCCAATCAGCACCAGCATCAGCGAAATAATCCAGAAGCGCACAATAACGCGCGGTTCCGGCCAGCCTTTCAATTCATAGTGATGGTGAATCGGCGCCATACGGAAGATGCGCTGACCGCGCAGCTTGAAGGAGCCGACCTGCAGAATCACCGACAATGTTTCAACGACGAAAACGCCCCCCATAATCACCAGCAAGAACTCCTGGCGCAGCAGCACAGCGATAATCCCCAGTGCGCCGCCCAGCGCCAGCGACCCAACGTCTCCCATAAAGACCTGCGCCGGATAGGTGTTAAACCAAAGAAAACCGAGACCGGCGCCGACAATTGCCGTACAGACAATCACCAGCTCACCGGCGTGACGCAAATAGGGAATATGCAGATAGTTAGCAAAGTTCATGTTACCGGTGGCCCAGGCCACCAGCGCGAACCCGGCGGCAACAAATACGGTCGGCATAATCGCCAGCCCGTCGAGACCATCGGTCAGGTTGACCGCGTTGCCGGTACCGACGATGACAAAATAGGCCAGCAGGATATAGAACAGCCCCAACTGCGGCATCACGTCTTTAAAGAATGGCACCACCAGTTGCGTGGCGGGCGTCTCTTTACCCGCCATATACAGCGCGAAGGCGACGCCTAACGCAATCACCGACATCCAGAAGTATTTCCAGCGGGCGATCAGCCCCTTGGTGTCTTTACGCACCACTTTGCGATAGTCATCAACGAAACCGATAACGCCGTAGCCGACCAGTACCGTCAGCACACACCAGACATAAGGATTGGATGGATAGGCCCACAGCAGAACGGAAACGACAATGGCGGTCAGGATCATGATCCCGCCCATGGTTGGCGTGCCGCGCTTGCTAAAGTGTGATTCCGGGCCATCGTTACGCACCACCTGGCCGAAAGAGAGTTTTTGCAGACGGGCGATCATCCGCGGGCCCATCCACAAAGAGATGAACAGCGCGGTCAGCAGGCTGACAATGGCACGAAACGTCAGGTAGGAAAAGACGTTAAAGCCGGAATAATATTTGACCAGATGCTCGGCCAGCCATACTAACATGTTCCGTTCTCCTGTAATGCGCGTACTACCTCTTCCATGGCGGCACTACGTGAACCCTTCACTAAAATGGTCATAATTTTGTGTTCTGACATCAATTCTTGTAGTCGCGTCACCAGCTGCCTTTTATCGCTAACGTGTTCGCCGACGCCGCTGGCGTCGCTAATGGCTGCGCTCAATGTACCAACGCTTAATACGCGATCGATCCCGCCCGCTTTCGCCGCCTCACCGACCTGACGATGGCAGGCCTGACTTTCCACACCGAGTTCGGCCATATCGCCAACGACCAGCACCCGATAACCCGGCATCTCTGACAGCACCTGTACCGCGGCGGTCATTGAGCCGACGTTGGCGTTGTAGGAGTCATCCAGCAGAAGCTGGCTATCGGTCAACGCGATCGGGAATAATCTTCCCGGCACCGCTTTCAGCCCCTGCAAACCGGCTTTAATCGCCGCATGGGTCGCCCCCACCGCCATCGAGAGCGCGGCGGCAGCCAGCGCATTGGCAATGTTGTGACGTCCCGGCAATGGCAGCAGGACATCAACGCTGCCCGTTGGAGTGCACACGGTAAATTCTGTACCGCGTGAGGTCACGCGAACGTTCGTCGCGGTGAAATCGCTATTGGCGGCGTTCGGCGAGAAGCGCCAGGTCTTACGTTCGCCAATCACGCTTTGCCAGTTCAGCCAGTCATTGTTATCGGCGTTCATAATGGCAATACCGTTGACGGGCAGACCGGTGTAAATTTCGCCCTTGGCCTTCGCAACACCTTCCAGCGAGCCGAAACCTTCAAGATGCGCGGCGGCCAGGTTATTGACTAACGCCGCTTCAGGTCGCGTCAGGCTAACGGTCCAGGCAATTTCGCCCTGGTGATTGGCACCTAGCTCGATAACCGCATAATCATGGTCTTTAGTCAGACGCAGCAGCGTCATTGGCACGCCGATATCATTGTTCAGGTTGCCTGCGGTATACAGCGTATTGCCGCACTGGCTCAGAATCGCGGCGGTCATCTCTTTGACCGAGGTTTTACCGGAAGAACCGGTCAGCGCGACGACCCTCGCGGGAACCTGCTGACGCACCCATGCCGCCAGTTCGCCGAAGGCCTGTCGGGTATCCTTCACCACCACCTGCGGCAAATCGCACGCCAGTTGACGGCTGACCAGCAATGCCCCGGCGCCAGCGGCTTTTGCCTGGTCGGCAAAATCATGGGCATCAAAGCGCTCGCCTTTCAGGGCCACAAACAGGCAGCCAGCCGTGATCTTACGGGTATCCGACGTGACCTCATCAATCGCCACATCGCCGCCGTGCAGTTCGCCGCGCGTAATGTCGGCAAGCTGGCTGAGAGTCAAGCGAATCATGCGACCGTCCCCAGCAGACGCGCAACGGTGACGCGGTCAGAATAATCAAGCCGGCGATTGCCAACGATCTGGTAATCTTCGTGGCCTTTTCCCGCCACCAGCACCACATCGCTTTCTTTCGCCTGCATCACCGCACTGGTTACCGCTTCGGCACGCCCCTCAACCGCTTTAGCACGCCCCGCGTCGAGCATACCGGCGAGGATGTCGTTAATAATCGCCCGCGGCTCTTCGGTGCGCGGGTTGTCATCGGTGACCACAACAATGTCGGCGAATTCTTCCGCGATAGCGCCCATCAGCGGGCGTTTGCCTTTGTCGCGGTCCCCGCCGCAGCCAAACACACACCACAGTTTACCGGCGCAGTGCAGACGCGCCGCCTGTAGCGCTTTTTCCAGCGCATCGGGCGTGTGGGCATAATCGACCACTACTGTCGGTTTTCCCGGCGCGCTGAACACTTCCATTCGCCCGCAAACCGGCTGCAGGCGAAGAGCCGTTTTCAATAGCTCAGCCAACGGATAACCCAGCGCCAGCAGCGTCGCCAACGCCAGTAACAGATTACTGACGTTAAAGGCGCCCATCAGGCGGCTTTCGATCTCCCCCTTGCCCCAGGTGGAGTCAAACTGAATGGTCGCGCCGCCGTCGTGATAGTTTACGGCGGTTGCTTTGAGCCAGCGTCCCCGGCAGTTCGGATTAATGTGTTCTCCCATTGATACAGCAACCGCATCCGGCAGTTTCGCTAACCAGCGGCGGCCGACTTCATCGTCCGCATTGACGATAGCCTGACCAAAATGGTGGGTTGAATAGAGCAGCCATTTCGCCGCTTCGTAATGCTCCATATCGCCATGATAATCAAGGTGATCCCGGCTCAGGTTGGTAAAGATCGATGCAGCAAACTTCAGCGCGGCGACGCGGTGCTGTACCAGACCGTGAGAGGAAACCTCCATCGCGGCAAAGGTCGCGCCCTGCGACGCCAGGCGGGAAAGCACCTGTTGAACATCGACTGCCGAACCGGTGGTATTTTCCGTCGGGATGATTTTATCCAGCAGGCCATTCCCGACTGTGCCCATTACCGCACTGGTTTCGCCGAGTAGCTTCGCCCATTGCGCCAGCAGTTGAGTGGTGGTGGTCTTGCCGTTCGTCCCGGTTACGCCGACCAGGCGCAGTTGCTCCGAAGGTTGATGGTAAAAGCGCCCGGCCAGCGCAGATAAACGCTCATTGAGCTGGCTCAGATAAATGACCGGTACGCCGTGCATTTCACGGATTTCACCGTCGTTAGCCTCATCTTTGGCCTCAGCAATAATGGCAGCAACACCTTGCGCTATCGCCTGCGGGATATAACGACGCCCGTCCGCCTGATGACCTAAAACCGCAATGAAAAGATCGCCAGAAGCCGCCACCCGGCTGTCCAGCGTCATTTCTCGCAGAATTCGCTCCGGCGCGCCAGGCACCCACGGAGCGAGAAGGTCGCGCAAATTACGATCTGCCACCTGTCCCCTCGCCTTTATTAATCACTAATTCACTTTTTTCGGCCGTTGCTAACGCATCCGGTTCAATGTTCATGGTACGCAACACGCCTCCCATGATGGCACCGAAGACCGGCGCGGAAACGGCGCCGCCGTAGTATTTACCCGCCTGCGGATCGTTGATCACCACCACCAGCGCGAAGCGTGGGTGACTGGCGGGCGCAACGCCTGCGGTGTAAGCAATATATTTATTGATATAGTGGCCATCCGGCCCGACTTTTTTCGCCGTGCCGGTTTTAATGGCGATGCGATAGCCTTTGATGGCCGCCTTCACGCCGCCGCCGCCTGGCAGCGCCACGCTTTCCATCATATGAACAACGGTACGCACGATGGATTCCGGGAACACGCGCTCTCCGGGAACCGGGGGATCAACTTTGGTAATCGACAGCGGGCGATAAATGCCATAACTGCCGATCGTCGCATAGACTCGCGCTAACTGTAACGGGGTTACCATTAGCCCATAGCCGAAAGAAAAGGTGGCCCTCTCTATGTCAGACCACCGTTGTTTTTGAGGGTATAAGCCACTGCGTTCTCCGACCAACCCCAAATTGGTCGCTTTTCCAAGTCCAAAACGTGAGTAAGTATCCACTAACGCTGAGGACGGCATCGCTAACGCCAGCTTAGAAACACCGACGTTACTCGACTTCTGTAGTACCCCGGTCAGGGTTAATTCGCTATAGCGCGCCACGTCTTTAATTTCGTGACCGTTAATTCGATAAGGAATCGTATTCAGCACGCTATTTTCGTTAACAATACCGCGCTGAAGCGCCGTCATCACTACCATCGGCTTCACCGTTGAACCCGGCTCAAACACGTCGGTAATGGCGCGATTACGCATGGCATCTTTGGCGGTTCCGGAGAAATTGTTAGGGTTATAGGATGGGCTATTAGCCATCGCCAGCACTTCACCGGTGTTAACATCCACCAGTACCGCGCTTCCCGACTCCGCTTTGTTAAACGCCACGGCGTTGTTCAGCTCGCGATACACCAGCGCCTGCAAACGCTCGTCAATGCTTAGCGCGAGGTTATGCGCCGCCTGGCTATCGGTAGAGGAGATATCCTCAATCACACGACCATAGCGGTCTTTACGCACAATACGTTCGCCAGGCTGACCGGTGAGCCACTTATCAAAGCTCTTTTCAACGCCTTCGATCCCCTGGCTGTCGACGTTGGTGAAACCAATAAGGTGAGCGGTTACTTCGCCTGACGGATAGTAACGGCGGGACTCTTCGCGCAGATGAATCCCCGGCAACTTCAGCTTACGGATGTAATCGGCCATATCAGGATTAACCTGGCGCGCCAGATAGATAAAGCGCATCCGTGGATTGGTATTGATACGCGAAGCCAGCTGATCCAACGGCATATTCAGCACATCTGCCAGCGCCTTCCAGCGGTTGTCCAGCGTGACGCCGCCGGCATCATGCAACTCTTTCGGATCGGCCCAAATCGCTTTCACCGGCACACTCACTGCCAGCGGACGACCGGAGCGATCGGTTATCATCCCACGTGCGGTGGACACTTCCTGCACACGCAGCGAACGCATATCGCCCTGACGCACCAGCATGTCGGGACTAATCACCTGTAGCCAGGCCACGCGGCCCAGCAGAAAACCCAGCGCCAACAGAATACAGCCGCATAACAACGCAAAACGCCAACTAACAAAGTTGGCCTGTTCTTCCTGACGTTTTGCTTTTAACGTTTTCGGCGCTGCTTTCATGCGTCGCAATAATCCTTATTTCTGTACAACGATATTTTCTTGTGATGGATCGACGTGTTGCATATGTAATTTCTCCGTCGCAATCCGCTCAACCCGGCTGTGATCGCCCAGCGCGTTCTCTTCAAGGATCAGGTTGCGCCATTCAATATCCAGCGCATCACGCTCCAGAACCAGCTGTTCGCGCTGCGCAGTTAACAGGCGCGTATGATGCGCCGTCGTCACCACCGTAATCGCCGTGATAATGATGCAAATGAACAGGCAGAGTGGCAGTTTCCCAAACCGCAGAAGATCGTCTCCGATCACGCCAGGCAAAGCATGGCGCTCGTTGCTTCCTATCGATCCTTTAACCTTACTGAGGGCTTCTGTCACTCTGCCGATCATGCGTTCGTCCTCTCTGCAATACGCAGCACTGAACTACGGGCCCGTGGATTTTCCGCCACTTCTTCTTCGCCCGGCATCAACTTGCCTAATGCTCTTAGCTCACGGCCGCCCAGTTTTTTGAGCTGCTCTTCCGTCATCGGCAACCCCGCGGGAACCTGCGGACCGCGGCTTTGCTCACGCATAAAACGCTTCACAATACGGTCTTCCAGCGAGTGGAAACTGATGATGGAAAGCCGCCCTCCCGGGGCCAGCACGCTGAGCGAGCTTTTTAGCGCCTGCTCTATCTCCTCCAGTTCACTGTTCACCCAAATGCGCACCGCCTGGAAGGTACGGGTCGCGGGATGTTTGAATTTGTCTTTTACCGGCGTTGCCGCCGCCACCACTTCCGCCAGTTCTTTGGTTCGCGTCATCGGCTCAATACGGTTACGCTCGACAATCGCACGCGCAATGCGTTTGCCAAAACGCTCTTCGCCAAAGGTTTTTATCACCCAGGCGATATCGGCTTCATCGGCGGTTTGTAACCACTCAGCGGCTGACTGGCCGCGAGTCGGATCCATACGCATATCCAGCGGGCCATCGCGCATAAACGAAAAACCACGTTCCGCATCATCCAGTTGCGGTGATGAGACGCCAAGATCGAGCAAAATACCGTCGATCTTACCGGTAAGATTGCGCTCGCCAACATAGTCAGCCAGCAGTGAAAAAGGACCATGAACGATGGAAAAACGAGGATCATCAATAGTTTTTGCCACGGCAATAGCCTGCGGGTCACGATCGATTGCCAGCAGGCGTCCTTCCGCTCCCAGCCGGGAGAGAATCAGACGCGAGTGACCACCGCGTCCAAAAGTGCCATCAATGTAGATACCGTTCGGACGAATATTCAGACCATTGACGGCTTCATCCAGAAGGACCGTAGTATGTTTAAAATTTTCCATCATTTACAAAGACAAATCCTGCAGGCGCTCCGACAGTTCCCCGGAAGCGGACTGCTCAGCGTCAATATCTTCCTTGACCCGTTGATACCAGGTCGTTTCGTCCCACAGTTCAAACTTGTTGAACTGCCCGACCAGCATCACTTCTTTTGTCAGCCCGGCATGTTGCCGCAGCACCGGCGCTATCAACAGCCGCCCGGCGTTATCCATCTGACATTCGCTGGCATGCCCCAGAAGCAGACGCTGTACGCGCCGCTCAGCGGGATTCATGCTCGATAAACGCGACAATTTTTGCTCGATGATTTCCCATTCAGGCAAGGGGTAAAGCAGCAGGCATGGGTGATGGAGGTCAATGGTACATACCAGTTGACCGGAAGCGCCCTCGATCAGCCCGTCGCGATAGCGCGTCGGGATAGCCATACGGCCTTTACTGTCGAGATTGACTAACGTTGCCCCACGGAACATGCCAGCCTCACCTCTTTTCGCCACTTTATCCCACAAATTCCCACAAGAAGGAGTTTACGGAGCGGAGGAAAAGCTTGTCAAGCTAGCACGAATACCAACGGAGCCTAAAAACCCATTATTTACAGCCGATATTCGCCCTGACGAAAAATCAACCAACAAACGAGGCAAATTAACGCTATGAATATCGGTAAGAAAATAACCAACAAACGTGTAACAGTTAAAAGCTGCAAAATATCTTCGGCAGGAAAATATTAAAGTGTCAGTTTGCGACGCGAGCGGCATTTTAGGTCATTCTGATGCGGGTTAACAGCATCAGTTAGCGCCTGAGAGGGCCTTTTACAGCGTGAGGCAGGGTTCGTGGCCAGCATAATAGTGAGAAAACGAGGATTAATTCAGCAACGCGCCGATTGAGTGTAACAAAATAATACAAACAGTTTAGCCAATCCATTTAGCGAGTAATAAAAGCGCAAAATAATTGGCCGTAAGAATAAAATTAAAAAAGGTGGCAGAAAGATTAAGGATTTATCTGAAAGATGCTTCACCCTGCCATTTTTACACCATTCATCCGAATTATCGCCAGACGCGCATCGGTCTGGCGAACGCTTTACGCATAATCCTGGTAACCTATTAGCGCAAATGCTCAGCGGCGGTTTAGCGTGCCGCGACGATACAAATTACGCCGGATACGGCTCAAGCCCGGTTTCGGTTTACGGGGTTCATCCAGGCTGGCCAGCACGATCTCCAGAACGCGTTCCGCAACATCGCGATGGCGCTGAGCAACGGCTAACACCGGACACTGGAGAAAATCCAGCAGTTCATTATCGCCAAAAGTGGCAATCGCCAGCTCAGAAGGCAATTTCCCTTCCCGGCGCAGCGCAACATCCATTACGCCCTGCAGCAGCGGAAACGAAGTCGTAAACAGCGCCTGTGGCATAGGATGGGTCTCCAGCCACTTTTCGAACAGTTGCGCCGCCGCTTCACGTTCGTAACTGTTTGCATAGAGGAAATGCACCTCTCGTGGATCGTCCTTCCACGCGGTACGAAATCCCTGCTCACGCAGGAAGCTCACCGAAAGCTCCGGCAATGCGCCAAGATACAGTACCGTTTCCGCCGGAAATTTGCGTAATTCCGCCGCGAGCATTTCAGCGTCATCCTGATCGGCGCCAACGACACTGGTAAAGTGTTCGCGATCGAGCGCGCGGTCAAGGGCAACAATCGGGAACGAATCGTTGGCCCAGCGCTGGTAGAACGGATGCTCAGGCGGTAACGAAGTGGAGACGATAATCGCATCGACCTGGCGCTGCAGCAGATGCTCAATACAGCGCATCTCGTTATCCGGTTGATCCTCGGAACAGGCAATGAGCAGTTGATAACCACGCTGACGCGCCTGGCGCTCCAGGTAATTGGCGATACGCGTATAGCTGGTGTTCTCCAGATCCGGAATAACCAGACCAATAGAGCGCGTACGTCCTGCACGCAAGCCGGCAGCGACCGCATTCGGATGATAGTTATGCTCACGAACAACCGCCATCACCTTTTCAACAGTCTTATCGCTAACGCGATACTGCTTCGCTTTACCATTAATCACATAGCTGGCGGTGGTTCGCGAGACACCGGCCAGCCGGGCGATTTCATCCAGTTTCACAATTGCCCCTTGGGTAATAAGTACAAAACATAACCATTCTTCAGGTATGGCTTCATTTTTATAACATCTAAACGCAGAAAAGTTAGCACAGCAACCGCTTTAGTCTACAGTTCCCACCGATTTCGCAAAAAAATAGCCCGACAAGCTGTGCCGGGCTATTTTTACATCAATTTCAGGGGATCAGCGCATGATTTTGTCGCCACGGGACAATCCAACGACCCCCGAGCGGGCCACTTCGACAATTCGTGCGACATCACGCAAAGAAGCCAAAAACGCATCCAGCTTGTCGCTGGTTCCGGCCAGTTGCACGGTATAGATAGAGGGCGTCACATCGATAATCTGCCCACGGAAAATTTCCGTATTACGCTTCACCTCGTCACGTCCGTAACCGCTGGCCTGCACTTTCACCAGCATAATTTCACGCTCAACATGCGCGCCCTGGCCAAGCTCGTTAACGCGTAAGACGTCCACCAGCTTGTGCAGTTGCTTTTCTATCTGCTCAATCACTTTCTCATCGCCGACGGTCTGAATTGTCATTCTGGAAAGCGTCGGATCGTCGGTCGGCGCGACCGTAAGGCTTTCAATATTATAACCACGCTGCGAAAAGAGGCCGATTACACGGGATAACGCCCCCGATTCGTTCTCCAGTAATACTGATAATATCCGGCGCATAATCAGGTCCTCTCCGTTTTGCTCAACCACATTTCATCCATACCGCCACCGCGAATCTGCATCGGATAGACATGCTCGCTGCCATCAACCGCCACATCAACGAAAACCAGACGGTTATTGCGCACCTGTTCCAGTGCCTGAGCGAGTTTCTCCTCCAGCTCCTGGGGTTCGCTAATACGAATCCCGACATGGCCATAAGCTTCCGCCACGCGGGCAAAGTCGGGCAGCGACGCCATATAGGATTGTGAATGGCGACCAGAATAGAGCATGTCCTGCCACTGTTTAACCATTCCGAGATAGCGGTTGTTCAGATTCAGAACCAGTACCGGCAATTCGTATTGCAGCGCGGTAGAGAGTTCCTGAATATTCATCTGGATACTGCCATCGCCGGTCACACAGATAACCATTTCGTCCGGCAGCGCCATTTTGACGCCAAGGGCGGCAGGCAAACCGAATCCCATCGTGCCCAGGCCACCGGAATTAATCCAGCGCCTCGGTTTATCGAAAGGATAATAGAGTGCGGCGAACATCTGATGCTGGCCGACATCGGACGCGACATACGCATCGCCGTTGGTCAGACGCCAGATCGTTTCAATCACCGCCTGCGGCTTAATCTTGTCGCTTTGCGTGTCGTATTTCAGGCAATGGCGCGCACGCCACTGTTCAATCTGCCGCCACCAGTCACGGATGTCATCCAGCGGCTGCTGAGAGTCATCAGATGCGAGCAACTCCAGCATTTGTTCCAGCACCAGACGGGCATCGCCCACGATAGGCACATCAGCAGACACGGTTTTTGAAATAGACGTGGGATCAATATCAATATGCAGCACCGTGGCGTTCGGACAGTATTTTGCCAGATTGTTCGTCGTACGATCGTCAAAGCGCACGCCGACGGCGAAAATCACGTCGGAATGGTGCATGGTCATATTAGCTTCATAAGTGCCATGCATGCCCAGCATCCCTAATGCCTGCTGGTGCGATGCAGGAAAAGCCCCCAGCCCCATCAGCGAAGAAACCACCGGCAGCTTCAACTTCTCAACCAGCGTGTATAACGGGGATTCGCATTGCGCGTTAATCGCGCCACCGCCGACATAAACCACCGGTTTTTTTGCCGTCATCAGCGTTTGCAGCGCACGTTTGATCTGCCCTTTATGGCCCATCGTCGTCGGGTTATAAGAGCGCATGCTAACCGTGTCCGGCCAGCTATAAGGCAGTTTTTTAGCCGGGTTCAGAATATCTTTCGGTAAATCGACGACAACCGGGCCAGGACGCCCGCTGGCCGCCAGCCAGAAGGCTTTTTTCAGCACGCCGGGAATATCCTCGGTTTGCTTCACCAGGAAACTGTGTTTCACCACCGGTCGGGAGATCCCCACCATGTCACACTCCTGGAAAGCATCGTAGCCGATTAATGACGTTGCCACCTGCCCGGACAGGATCACCAGCGGAATGGAGTCCATATAGGCCGTCGCAATACCGGTAATCGCGTTCGTTGCCCCGGGGCCGGACGTGACCAGCACAACGCCAACTTCGCCCGTCGCACGAGCAAGGCCATCGGCCATATGCACGGCAGCCTGCTCATGGCGAACCAGAATGTGATCGATGCCACCAAGGGTGTGTAACGCATCATAGATATCGAGGACTGCGCCCCCGGGATAACCGAACACTTGCTTGACGCCCTGATCGACCAGCGACTGGACGACCATCTCGGCTCCTGACAACATCTCCATGATTTGCCTCCCGGCTTATTGTTTTTAACGACAGCGGAATCCGATTTCCGCGCGCTCGCACAAGACGGAGCACAACGGCTCCGCATTGAGGTGAATAGACTGCATGGCGTTACCATAACTGCTCACTAACGGGCAGGCAATTGGTGACCGTCGGCGCAAGAGACGCATAAAAAGAAGAAAAGATAGAATCCGGAGCAAAAGACGGTGAAAAACTTCAGATATAAGAAAATATGATAGCCAATACTCGGAGAAAATAACTAACTACAGGAAATCATCCATTTTTTATCTGATACAGAGAGCATGTGATAAATGCAAACAGCATAAAATGCTGCATTTTGTGATTTTTATCACACAAAGAAGGAGCCGAAGCCCCCCTTTGTACACGCGGTTAACGTTGGCAAATACTCACCAGCAGTTCTTCCATCCATTGATGACCTTTATCACGCCCGGCCGCTTCATGCCAGGAAAGATAGCAAGTCCGGCTATTCACTTTCAGCGGTAGAGGCAATATTTTTAGGTCCAGCTTATCGGCGAATTCACCCGCCAGCCAGCGTGGCGCAATAGCAACCATGTTGGTTTTGGCAACCACATTTAATACACTTATCATCGCATTACCTTGATAAGCAATACGGGATTGTTTATCAACCGTGTCATACCATGGCTGACTAAATGATGCATAACTATCAAGCGCGACGACGGCGTGCTCTTCCTGATAAATATCACTCCCCGCCAACGGCCCGAAAATTCGTGGATGTTTCCGACTCGCCACCATCACCATTTCATCTTTAAATAAAGGGACACAGGCAAACTCAGGACGACGAAACTCTTCATAACCAATAACAAATTCGATTTCCTGATAACGTAATTGATGCTCAGTATTCTTATTCAAGGCAGATTTAAAAACTAAATGAATGTTCGGCGCAATCTCAGCGACTTTATTAAAGATAACTGAAGTCAGGTAGTTATCCAGCGGACTGCAAACGCATAAATTAAATACCCGCTCGCTGCTGAGTGGCTCAAAGCCAGAGCCGGGTAATTCATTTTGTACCAGCTGCAATGCCTGACGAACGGCTCCAAATAGCTGAAAAGCCCTTGCTGTTGGCTGAATGCCGCGCCCATAACGAACAAACAGCTCATCATTAAACATCACTTTCAGACGCGATACGGCATTACTGACCGCTGGCTGCGACATCCCCAGAGAATGCGCCGCACGCGTAATATTTTGTTCCTGCATTACCGCATCAAATACGGTCAACAGATTGAGATCCACCATGCGTAACTGAGGTTTTTTGTTTTCTCCCTCAGAAACAGATTTATATTCAGTACCTTTATTTAACATATCTAACTCCCCTGTTACACTAAAATCCTTTTACCGAAATACATTAATTAATTCAGAGAATATCATTTATCATGCATATGACACTGACAAAAGGGTCGGAATCGATTTTAGGAATATATCAAGATTATGAATACCGGCAGAAATCGAACAATTTGACAGCATCTGTATTCAATAAATCTCTATCTTTTATTTAATAGTATTAAGTGTCACATAAAGATTAAGAGCCTATCCCATTAGGGCTATTTTGCTTGTCATTTTGAACCTGGGCAGTGCTCAGAATCCTCACGTACTACGTGTACGCCCGGTTCTTCCGCGCTGGCCGTGTTCAAACTGTCTGCGCCAATAACGCCTGGTGGGATAGGTTCTAAAAATGAATAAAAACAGATAACGCTAACCACGACATGGGTTTTATTATACGATATGTTTACCCCTTTTTAATTTACATATCATTATCATTCACAACACCCAACCCACACATAAATAACAGCCGTAAAACAAATGGCTATACAGATATCGTTACCTGATGGACCCGGAGCTTAATTGAAGATCCCTCTACATCACGATATCAAAGTCACTCAGCAAGCGGCCCGGCTGATAGCACAAAACGATCGTCGTAAAAAAAGCGCAGTCGCCAGCATAATACGCTGACGACTCTTTTTGGTAAAAAGCCGTTTTCTTCTCTCGGGGGTTGACATCAAAAGCCATATCCAGTAACTCTAAAGGCATAACGATTTCATCTGGAGCATGACGTAATGATTCGCAGCATTCGCTTACTCAGCCTACTACTACTAAACGCATCCATTTTGCGCGGTAGGCTGTTGGGCGACGTTCATCGTTAAGTCATCTTCCAGCAAGACGATAAAACCCGCGCCAATGCGCGGGTTTTTTTATGCTCGCGAGCAAGGCGCCAGGACACAGACCAAGGATCTAAACCATGAGCCAGCAAGTCATTATTTTCGATACGACCTTACGCGACGGAGAACAAGCGTTACAAGCCAGCCTGAGCGTGAAAGAGAAACTGCAGATTGCCCTGGCCCTGGAGCGTATGGGCGTTGACGTGATGGAAGTCGGCTTTCCGGTCTCATCTCCGGGCGACTTTGAATCCGTGCAAACCATCGCGCGCACGGTTAAAAATAGCCGCGTTTGCGCCCTGGCACGCTGTGTCGAAAAAGATATTGATGTGGCAGCAGAATCACTGAAAGTCGCGGAAGCGTTCCGCATCCACACCTTTATCGCCACCTCGCCAATGCATATTGCGACCAAGCTGCGCAGTAACCTGGATGAGGTGATTGAACGGGCGATCTATATGGTTAAACGCGCACGTAATTACACCGACGATGTTGAGTTTTCCTGTGAAGATGCCGGCCGTACGCCAATTGCCGATCTGGCTCGCGTCGTCGAGGCCGCCATCAACGCGGGGGCGACCACGATCAATATCCCCGACACTGTCGGTTACACCATGCCGTTCGAGTTCGCCAACATCATTACCGGCCTGTACCAACAGGTTCCTAACATCGACAAAGCGGTTATCTCCGTCCATACCCATGACGATTTAGGCATCGCGGTCGGTAACGCCATTGCTGCGGTTCACGCTGGTGCTCGCCAGGTTGAAGGCGCGATGAACGGTATCGGCGAACGCGCGGGCAACTGCGCGCTGGAAGAAGTGATCATGGCTATCAAAGTGCGCAAAGACATTATGGATGTGCACACCCGCATTAATCACAATGAAATCTGGCGCACCAGCCAAACCGTCAGCCAGATTTGTAATATGCCTATCCCTGCCAACAAAGCCATCGTCGGCACCGGGGCTTTCGCGCACTCATCCGGTATCCACCAGGACGGTGTGCTGAAAAATCGTGAAAACTACGAAATCATGACGCCGGAATCCATCGGTCTGAACCAGGTACAACTGAACCTGACCTCCCGCTCCGGCCGTGCCGCGGTGAAACACCGCATGGAAGAGATGGGCTACAAAGATACCGACTATAATATGGATCACTTGTACGACGCCTTCCTGAAGCTGGCGGACAAAAAAGGCCAGGTCTTCGATTATGACCTGGAAGCACTGGCATTCATCAACAAACAGCAGGAAGAGCCGGAACATTTCCGCCTCGATTACTTCAGCGTGCAGTCAGGCTCCAGCGATATCGCAACCGCGTCCGTGAAACTGGCCTGCGGCGAAGAGACCAAAGCCGAAGCCGCCAACGGCAACGGCCCGGTTGATGCGATTTATCAGGCAATTAACCGTATTACCGGCTATGACGTTGAGCTGGTCAAATATGACCTGAACGCCAAAGGCCAGGGCAAAGACGCGCTGGGTCAGGTAGACATCGTCGCTAACTACAATGGCCGTCGTTTCCACGGAGTGGGTCTGGCAACGGATATCGTGGAATCGTCCGCGAAAGCGATGGTTCACGTCCTGAACAACATCTGGCGCGCCGCAGAAGTCGAAAAAGAGCTGCAACGCAAAGCTCAAAATAAAGAGAACAATAAGGAAACCGTGTAATGTCGAAGAATTACCATATCGCTGTCTTACCAGGTGATGGTATTGGCCCGGAAGTCATGAGCCAGGCGATGAAAGTACTGGAAGCCGTTCGTCATCGTTTTGATATGCGTATTACCACCAGCCAGCATGACGTTGGCGGCATCGCCATCGACCATCAGGGTACCCCGCTGCCGCAGGCCACCATTGAGGGCTGCGAGCAGGCCGACGCCATTCTGTTCGGCTCCGTTGGCGGGCCGAAATGGGAACACCTGCCCCCCGCAGAGCAGCCGGAGCGTGGCGCGCTGCTGCCGCTGCGTAAGCACTTTAAATTATTCAGCAACCTGCGTCCGGCTAAGCTGTATCAGGGGCTGGAAGAGTTTTGCCCGCTGCGTGCGGATATTGCCGCCAGTGGCTTTGATATTCTGTGCGTCCGCGAACTGACCGGCGGCATCTACTTCGGCCAGCCGAAAGGCCGCGAGGGTAGCGGTCAGCATGAGAAAGCGTTTGATACCGAGGTCTATCACCGCTTTGAGATTGAGCGCATCGCTCACATCGCTTTCGAATCCGCCCGCAAACGCCGTCGCAAAGTCACCTCTATCGATAAAGCCAACGTGCTGCAGTCTTCTATTTTGTGGCGCGAAATCGTGAGCGAAATTGGTAAGCAGTACCCTGACGTTGAACTGGCGCATATGTACATCGACAACGCCACCATGCAGCTGATTAAAGATCCGTCCCAGTTCGACGTACTGCTGTGTTCCAACCTGTTTGGCGACATCCTGTCTGACGAGTGCGCGATGATCACCGGCTCAATGGGGATGCTGCCGTCCGCCAGCCTCAATGAACAAGGCTTCGGTCTGTATGAACCCGCTGGTGGCTCCGCCCCGGATATCGCTGGCAAAAATATCGCCAACCCGATCGCGCAAATCCTGTCGCTTGCGCTGCTGCTGCGCTATAGCCTGGATGCGGATAACGCGGCGACGGCTATCGAAAATGCAATCAACCGTGCGTTAGAAGAAGGCGTACGTACCGGCGATTTGGCGCGCGGCGCGGCGGCGGTGAGTACCGATGAAATGGGTGATATCATTGCCCGCTATGTCGCTGAAGGGGTGTAATCATGGCGAAGACGTTATACGAAAAATTGTTTGATGCTCATGTGGTTTATGAGGCGCCTGACGAAACTCCGCTGCTGTATATCGACCGTCATCTGGTGCATGAAGTGACGTCTCCGCAAGCCTTCGATGGCCTGCGCGTTCACAACCGCCCGGTGCGCCAGCCAGGCAAAACTTTCGCCACGATGGATCACAACGTTTCGACGCAGACCAAAGACATTAATGCCTCCGGCGAAATGGCACGCATCCAGATGCAGGAACTGATTAAAAACTGCAAAGAGTTTGGCGTCGAACTGTATGACCTGAATCACCCGTACCAGGGGATTGTTCATGTCATGGGCCCGGAACAGGGCGTGACGCTGCCTGGGATGACCATTGTCTGCGGCGACTCCCACACGGCGACGCATGGCGCATTCGGCGCGCTGGCCTTCGGTATCGGTACATCCGAGGTTGAACACGTGCTGGCGACCCAGACGTTGAAGCAAGGGCGTGCTAAAACCATGAAGATCGAAGTCATGGGTAAAGCCGCGCCGGGCATCACCGCCAAAGACATCGTCCTGGCGATCATCGGTAAAACCGGCAGCGCTGGCGGCACCGGTTACGTTGTGGAATTCTGCGGCGAAGCCATTCGTGATTTAAGCATGGAAGGCCGCATGACCCTGTGCAATATGGCTATCGAGTTAGGCGCGAAAGCGGGCCTGGTTGCACCGGATGAAACCACCTTTAATTACGTAAAAGGCCGTCTGCACGCGCCGAAGGGCAAGGATTTTGACGATGCCGTCGCATACTGGAAGACCCTGAGCACCGATGATGATGCCACTTTTGACCGTGTTGTGACTCTGCAGGCGGAAGACATTTCCCCACAGGTAACCTGGGGAACGAACCCCGGTCAGGTGATCTCCGTCACCGATACCATCCCGGACCCGGCATCCTTCACTGACCCGGTCGAGCGGGCAAGCGCGGAAAAAGCGCTGGCCTACATGGGCCTGAAATCTGGCGTACCGTTAACTGAAGTGGCGATTGATAAGGTCTTTATCGGCTCCTGCACCAACTCGCGCATCGAAGATTTACGCGCCGCAGCGGAAATCGCCAAAGGCCGCAAAGTCGCGCCGGGCGTCCAGGCGCTGGTGGTGCCAGGATCTGGTCCGGTGAAAGCCCAGGCCGAGGCGGAAGGCCTGGATAAAATCTTTATTGAAGCTGGTTTTGAATGGCGTCTGCCGGGCTGCTCCATGTGCCTGGCGATGAACAATGACCGTCTGAATCCGGGCGAGCGCTGTGCCTCCACCAGCAACCGTAACTTTGAAGGCCGTCAGGGCCGCGGTGGCCGTACTCATCTGGTCAGCCCGGCAATGGCCGCCGCGGCAGCCGTTACCGGCCATTTCGCCGACATCCGTAGCTTGAAATAAGGAAACCATTATGGCAGAGAAATTTATCCAACATACCGGCCTGGTGGTTCCGCTGGATGCTGCGAACGTGGATACCGATGCAATCATTCCCAAGCAATTCTTGCAGAAAGTCACACGTACCGGCTTTGGCGCGCACCTGTTTAACGACTGGCGCTTCCTGGATGACAAAGGCGAACAGCCCAACCCGGACTTCGTGCTGAATTTCCCTGAATATAAAGGGGCATCCATTCTGCTGGCGCGGGAAAACTTTGGCTGCGGATCCTCGCGGGAACATGCGCCCTGGGCGCTGACCGACTACGGCTTTAAAGTGGTTATTGCCCCCAGCTTCGCTGATATCTTCTACGGCAACAGCTTTAACAACCAGTTGCTGCCGGTAACCCTGAGCGAAGAACAGGTCGATGAGCTGTTTAAGCTGGTCCTGTCACAGCCCGGCATTAAATTTGAAGTCGACCTTGAAGCTGAAGTCGTCAAAGCGGGAGATAAATCCTATCCCTTTAAAATTGACGCCTTCCGCCGTCACTGCATGCTTAACGGTCTGGACAGTATTGGCCTGACTCTGCAGCATGAAGAGGCAATCTCAGCCTATGAGAACAAGCAGCCGGCCTTTATGGGGTAAAGCGGCCAGAAGTGTATATCTCAGCCCGGACGTGAGTTCGGGCTTTTTTTCTTCCCGCGAAAATGAGACCTGACGCACATATACTCATATTGGCCATTATGCCAGACAGGAATATTTGAATCTTTAAAAATAAGTCATTATCAATTGGGCATCTATTCAATCATTCCGCTACCTGTTTTGTGTCAATTCACATGGACAAGTAAACAATCGATTGAAATATTTAATATAAAAACATCCGCGCGTGAATGAAATGTTAATCCTATAGAATTCCCCTATAGCTCAACGTAAAAAAAAGCATTATTTTTCCATTTCGTGCCTCGTTATCTTCCCCCACAGAGAGAGATTAACCTTGGATCGGCCAGGACACCGTATAGCGTCTGCCTGGCATCCCGTGGAGAGAGAGTATATGAGCCACTACCCCCATCTTTTTTCCCCGTTGACTATCAACGGGATGACCATCAAAAACCGTATCATCATGCCGCCGATGGGGTCCAACATGGCGAGTCTGAACGGTGAAGTCACCCAGGAGCAGATTGAATACTATGAGTTACGCGCGCGGGGCGGCACCGGGCTTATCACTATTGAAAATATTTGTATCGATTTTCCTTTTGCGTCTAACGGTACCACGCAGTTGCGCATCGATAACGATCAATATATCCCGCGACTGTTCAAATTAACCGAGACTTTGCATAAACACGGCGCCTGCGTCAGTATTCAATTAAATCATGCGGGCGCTTCAGCCTATGCATATCGCCTGAATGGGGAAATGCCGCTTTCATCCTCCAGCACACCGTCAAAAAAGAACGGAAATATTCCCCGGCCGATGACACATGAGGAAATTTATCATGTGGTGAATAAATTTGGCGATGCGGCGGAACGCGTACGCCGGGCCGGATTTGACTGCGTGGAAATTCACGCGGGCCACTCCTATTTAATTAGCCAGTTTTTATCGCCGCTATTTAATAAACGCACGGATGAATTTGGCGGCAGTATAGAGAATCGCACCAGAATATTAACCTTAATTGTGGATAAAATACGCGCCTGCGTCGGCCCGCGTTTCCCGATCAGTCTGCGTATTAGCGCTGATGATTTCCAGAAAGGCGGCAATACGCTCGAAGACTCTCTGCGTATCCTCGAACTGTGCCAGGACAAAGTCGATATTATCAACGTCTCCGCCGCACAAAACGATAACCTGAATTTCCAGATTGACCAGATGTCACTGGAAGATGGCTGGAAACGCTACCTCTCACGGGCGGTTCGCGAAAAATTCCATAAGCCGACGGTGATTGCCGGCAATATTCGGTCGCCGAAGGTCGCCGAGGACATTATCGCCAGCGGCGATGCCGACCTGATTGCCATTGGCCGCGGGCTTATCGCCGAACCAGAATGGGTACAGAAAGTGCAGAGCGGTAATGAACGCCTGATGCGCAAATGCATCTCCTGCAACATCGGCTGTGCGGATCACCGTATTGCCCGTTCCCGCCCTCTGCGTTGCTCTATTAACCCGGATATTATCCACGGTGACGCCTACAAACAGCGGCGCGTAAACCGTGATGTCAACGTCGTCGTTATCGGTGCCGGGACGGCGGGCATGGAAGCGGCCTGCACCGCGGCTGAAGTCGGCTGCCATACCTGGTTGCTTGAGGAGAAACACAATATCGGCGGGCTGGCCAGTGAGATTTCGCTGCTGCCGGAGAAAAAACGTATCGCCGATTTCCCGCAGTTTATGAAAAACCGTATCGCCTCGCTTGATAACCTGATGTTGCAGGTCGGTAAGCGCGCCAGTGTCGAATCGGTTGCCGCGCTGCGCCCGGATCTAATCGTCAATGCCACCGGTTCTGTTCCCTTGCTGCCGCCGATTGAGGGACTGCGCGAGAACATCGATGTCGTCGGCGGCAGCGTCTTTTCGATTACCCATATGCTGCATAATCTGGATCGATTTGCCGATGCCGCGGGTAAACGTATCGCCGTCGTCGGCGCGGGAGCCGTCGGTCTGGATGTGATTGAATATTTTTCCACTCGCGGCGTCAACGCCGTACTTATCGAAATGCAGGATGCCCCTGGCCGCGACCTGGACATTATTACCAAAAACGCCATGTTGACCATGCTTAATGAGCATCGCGTGGAACAGCACATGGGTACACAGTTAATGGCCGTTACCCCAACCCATTTCACCGTTAAAAACACAGATGGCACCTTTGACATTCCTTTTGATTACGGCTTCGTCTGTCTGGGAATGCGCGCCAATACCCGTGGCCTCAATGAGATTGAACAATGGGCCAGAGACAATAACGTAAAAGTGATGAACATCGGCGACAGCCTGATGGCCCGGCGAATCATTGATGGCGTACGCGAAGGACGCAACGTGCTGGACATCCTTGAAGATATGGGGGCTCTGGGGGGCAATCTCGAATCAACAAAAATTCCATTTCTAACATATTGAGGGTTTTATCATGGCAGAACGTATTACCGGGCATACTGAGCTGATTGGTCTGATTGCCACCCCGATTCGCCACAGCATGTCGCCAACCATGCATAACGAAGCCTTTGCTTATCTGGGGCTGGACTATGTTTACCTGGCATTCGAGGTGGGTAATAAGGAATTAAAAGATGTGGTACAGGGCTTTCGAGGGTTAAAGCTGCGGGGCTGGAACGTCTCAATGCCGAACAAAACTGATATTTGCCAGTATCTGGATAAACTCTCTCCGGCGGCGGAACTGGTCGGCGCGGTAAATACCGTAGTGAACGACGATGGGGTGCTGACTGGCCACATCACCGATGGCACCGGCTATATGCGCGCCCTGTCTGAAGCGGGCATCGACATTATTGGCAAAAAAATGACCGTGTTAGGCGCTGGTGGCGCGGCTACCGCGATCTGCGTACAGGCGGCGCTGGATGGCGTAAAAGAGATCGCTATTTTTAACCAGAAAGACAAATTCTTCCCCAACGCGGAAGAAACTGTCGCCAAGATCCGCCGCAACACCGACTGCGAGATCCACCTGTACGATATTGCCGACCACAATAAACTGCGCGCCGAGATCGACAGTAGCGTCATTCTGACCAACGCCACCGGCGTGGGCATGAAACCGTTTGAAGGCCAGATGTTACTGCCTGACGACAGCTTCCTGCGACCGGACCTGATTGTTTCCGATGTCGTCTACAACCCGCGCAAAACCTATCTGCTCGAAGTCGCTGAGAAAAAAGGCTGCCGTACTTTAAACGGCCTTGGAATGATGCTCTGGCAGGGGGCGAAAGCTTTCGAAATCTGGACCGGAAAAGAGATGCCGGTTGAACACGTCAAAAGTATCCTTTTTTAAGGATGGGGCGCGATGAAAAATAAATATGTCCCAACGGCAGCCGGGCTATACCTCAACTACATGATCCACGGCATGGGGGTTTTGTTAATTACCCTCAATATGGCGAATTTACAGACACAGTGGGGAACTGATGCTGCCGGCGTCTCCATTGTTATCTCGTCGCTTGGTATCGGTAAGCTCGCCACGATCGTGACAGGGTTCCTGTCCGACCGCTTTGGCCGCAAACCCTTTGTTTATCTCGGGATAGCCAGCTATCTGGTCTTCTTTATCGGTATATTGATGACGAAGAACATCTATCTGGCCTACTTCTGCGGTATTATGGCGGGCCTGGCGAACAGCTTCCTCGACTCCGGAACCTACCCGGCGCTGATGGAATCTTTTCCTGACTCTGCCAGCCGCGCGAATGTGCTGATCAAAGCCTTTATCTCTGCCGGGCAGTTCTTGTTGCCATTTATCATTAGTTTTCTGATATGGGCAAATCTGTGGTTTGGCTGGTCGTTTATCATTGCCGCCGCGCTGTTCGTTATCAGCGGTCTCTATCTGCTGAAAATGCCGTTCCCGGACCAGCAGACGAAAAAGGAGAGCGTCGCAAAAGTACAGGTGACCCCAGCGCCGCAGAGCAACGCCAACAAGCTTGATATGATCGTATTTACTCTGTACGGCTACATCAGCATGGCCACGTTTTATCTGGTCAGCCAGTGGCTCGCACAGTATGGTCAGTTTGTTGCCGGGATCCCTTACGCATCAGCCATCAAACTGCTGAGTATCTATACCATGGGCTCGCTGACGTGCGTATTCGTCACCGCCGCGCTTGTCAGAGGCGTCGTCAGTTCGGCAGTTGCGATGATGATATACACCTGTCTGTCGATGATTTCGCTGCTGATCGTCTGCCTGTTCCCCACGCCAATGATAGTTACCGGTTTCGCTTTTGTTTTTGGCTTCTCCGCCGCCGGCGGGGTGATGCAAATAGGGGCGACCATTATGGCTATGAGTTTCCCGGACGGGAAAGGCAAAGCTACCGGGATTTTCTACACTGCAGGGAGTGTGGCCAGCTTTACGATCCCGTTGATCACGGCAAAACTCTCGAAGATCGGCATCGCCAGCATTATGTGGTTTGATTTCTTTATCGCCATCATTGGTTTTGTGATTGCGCTGTACATCGGTTATCGTCAGTTTCAGACTCGCGCCGCGGCAAAAACCGCGCATGTCGCGGCAACCCTCTGATAGTCGCTGACAAAAAGAATGGATACCCACATGACGAACGCAGTAACAGTAAAAAACATTACCTTCCGGGAAGGGGAAACCTTAATTTGCGTGCCGCTGATCGGCAAAACGCTTGAGGAGCTGCAAGACAATGCCTGCGCGCTGGCAACGGCCGGAGCCGACATTATCGAATGGCGCGTCGATCACTTCACGCAGGTTAGAGAGACGGAGCAGGTACTGCTGGCACTGAGTGAAATTCGCCAGCGGCTAAAAAATATGCCGCTGCTGTTCACCTTCCGCAGTAAAAAAGAGGGAGGAGAAACGGAAATCAGCGATGAAGCCTATTTCGAGCTGAATCGCCAGGCGGTCAACAGTGGTCTGGCCGACGTCATTGATATTGAGTTGTTCAACGACGAAGCGCAAATTCGCTCGCTGGTAAACGATGCGCACTCTGCTGGTGTAAAAGTCATCATGAGTAATCATGATTTTCATAAAACACCGGCTCAGGAAGATATCATCTACCGTTTGCGCCGTATGCAGGACCTGGGTGCCGACCTGCCGAAGATC
The DNA here is from genome assembly GCF_043832615.1 of Klebsiella sp. KE9456. Taxonomy (NCBI): domain Bacteria; kingdom Pseudomonadati; phylum Pseudomonadota; class Gammaproteobacteria; order Enterobacterales; family Enterobacteriaceae; genus Klebsiella; species Klebsiella sp. KE9456. The sequence goes on along the minus strand of NZ_JBDYQK010000002.1, from coordinate 186,986 downwards.
GCGGTTATGCCGCAGTCACCGCAGGATGTACTAACGCTGCTCTCTGCGACCCTGACCATGAAAGAAAAATATGCCACTCGCCCATTAATCACCATGTCGATGGGAAAATCCGGCGGCGTTAGCCGGGTAACAGGTCGCCTGTTCGGTTCGGCAATGACTTTCGGTACCGTGGGCCACGCCTCGGCACCGGGACAAATCGCCATTAGCCAACTGCGTGAGCTTATGGACATTCTCTCCTGAGAATGAGGTTGCCCGGAGAATCTCTCCGGGCATCTGTTCAACTGATTTTTTGGCTGTCATTGATAATGACTTCTTTAAATGACTGAATTGCCGGGGAAAACACCCTTTCTTTCATCGTTGCCAGATAAATATAACGAGGAGGAATCGCATTTTTTATCGTCAGGATATGCACGTTATAATATGAGAGTGCGGAAATTCGCGGCATGATCGCAATACCATAATCAATACTGACCAGTCCCGCCATCGCCGTATCCTCTTCCACATAGCAGGCAATATCCGGCACCAGTTTTTGTTGCATAAAGACATTATCAATAAAAGGTCGTAGCCCGCTGTTTTCTGAAAAATAGATATAGGGATAATGAATCGTTTCCGCCAGATCGACTTCATTTTCATACAATCTGGCCAGAGGATGATCTTTCGCCGTCACGACCACCAGCTCTTGCTGAATAATGGGAATAAAATCAATATCCGGTTCATCAGCAATATAGGAACAAATAACCAGGTCGCTTTTCCCGGCCTTAAGATCCTGCAATAAACTTAGCGAGGTACCCTGAGTAAAAGAAAATGTCACATTGTGACGAGAGGGTGAAAGTGAGTACTTATGGATTAACCGTGGAACAACATGCTCTCCCATGGTGTAAATAAACGCGATGCGAATGTTTTCTTTGTTCTCTGAATTATTTTTTTGCAACGTCATACGGCCATTTTCTAAAGAGGCCAGCGCATCCTCGACATAGGGCAGAAAGCGTTTGCCATTCTGCGTGATCTTAACATTGCGCCCTTTTCTGGCGAACAGCGCGACGCCCAGCTCTTTCTCCAGTTCAGAAATAGCATGGCTCAGGGAGGGTTGGGTGATAAAAAGACTGGAGGCTGCTTCCGTGTAATGCTCCGTTTCCGCCAGTCTCTTAAAATAATAAAGTTGCTTCAGGTTCATTATTTTTTCTCGTATAATATAAAAATAGATCTAATATACCATACAAGCCATCGCTGATAAGCCATAAAAGAGAAATACCAGGGCTATATCAAATATTATTTTGTTATTTAATGCCAGCGACGCATACGGTATTGCCGATGATCGATGTATCGGTCCTGCAACAGAGTATTTTTGCATGCCTGTAGTCATGCAAAAATATTTTAAACTTTAAAGGAATTCTATATGAGGACGATAAATGCTGAGGAACGGCCGATTCTGCCGTCGGCCACACAGAAACGAAGCAAAACGCGAATTGTCATTCTACTGTTACTCTCTATTGGGACGATGATAAATTATCTCGATCGTACCATTTTGGGTATTGTTGCACCCAGTTTAACCCGCGAAATACATATCGACCCGACGATGATGGGTATCGTTTTTTCCGCTTTCGCCTGGACTTATGCGCTGGCTCAAATTCCTGGCGGGATGTTTTTAGATCGTTTTGGCAATAAATTAACCTATGCCCTGTCAATTTTTTTCTGGTCCACCTTTACCCTATTACAAAGCTTTAGCGTGGGGTTGAAATCCCTACTGCTGCTGCGTTTAGGGTTAGGTATCAGCGAAGCGCCCTGTTTCCCGGTCAACAGCCGGGTTGTCAGTAAATGGTTTCCACAGCATGAACGCGCGCGCGCAACGGCGACCTACACCGTCGGAGAATATATTGGCCTGGCCGCTTTTTCTCCATTGCTCTTTTTAATTCTTGAACATCATGGCTGGAGAACATTATTTTTTATTACCGGTGGATTAGGTATTGTATTTACCTTTGTGTGGTGGAAGTTTTATCATGAACCTCATGAGTCAAAAACCGCAAATCAAGCCGAACTGGAATATATCGGCGCAGAAAATACCGCACAACCCAATGAAAATATTCCCTTTAACTGGCCTGATGCGAAACGCCTGCTGTGCTGCCGACAAATCATTGGCGCCAGCCTGGGGCAATATGCCGGTAACACGACGCTGGTTTTCTTTTTGACCTGGTTCCCGACCTATCTCGCGAACGAGCGTCATTTACCGTGGCTTCACGTTGGTTTCTTTGCTTCCTGGCCCTTTCTGGCAGCGGCCATCGGCATTATTTTCGGCGGCTGGATATCGGATAAAATATTAAAAAAGACATGTTCAGTAAATATTAGCAGAAAACTCCCGATTATTTCCGGACTATTACTTTCCGGCACAATAATTACCGCTAACTGGGTGGATAGTAACACCGCCGTTATTATCATCATGTCAATTGCCTTTTTTGGCCAGGGCATGGTCGGGCTAGGCTGGACATTGATCTCAGATATAGCGCCGAAGAATATGGCCGGGCTTACCGGGGGGATTTTTAATTTTTGTGCAAATATGGCGTCAATCATTACCCCATTAATCATTGGCGTTATCATCTCAATGACCGGTAATTTCTTCTACGCGCTCATTTATATCGGTGTGACCGCGTTGATTGGCGTTATTGCGTATATCTTCATTATCGGCGATATCAAACGAATTGTATTGAAATAACGCATGACGGACAGTGCTCCGGCAGGCTGCCGGAGCACTCAGGCGCTAAATATTCTTAACCCTGCTGGTCATAAACAGCGTCACCAGCGAAATCGCCGTAATCATCCAGTAAACGCTGGTATGCCCATAGCTTTGCGACAGCGCGCCCTGAATGACGCCTGCCAGAATGACCCCGGTGGAGATACTGTTGGTAAATAGCGTCGTTGCCGCCCCTGCTCGTCCGGGCATCAGATCCTGAAACCACAGCATGCCAATCCCGGCGATAATACCGATAAACACCGCATTAAACAGCTGTAAAACCAGCAGCGCCACGCGGCCGTGAAACAGAATCAGGCCAATATAAAACAGCACGCCCGCGGCAACCGCCGCCACCATCATATTGCGCTTGCCCCAGCGCTTAACGAAGTAACCCGCCAGAATCATCGCCGGAATCTCCAGTCCGGCGGCCGTCCCCATCAGGACTCCGGCGAGGCTGTCCGGCAGTCCGAGATCGCTACTGATCCACAGTGGCATATCAATGATATACATAGTGTTGCAGGTCCACATCAGCGTGGAGGCGATAAACAGCATACGGACATTTTTATCGTGCCATCCCCCGACCTGCCTCAGCACTCCCCCCTCCTCCGAGGGTTGTTCAACACGGGCGACCGACGGGAGCCTGAAAGCGATGAGCGCCAGACTGATGACAAAGATCCCCGCCGCTATCGAAAACATGGTCGTGAAGCCATAATTAAGCGCCAGCATAAAGGCCAGCGGAGGACCGATCACCCATGCCAGCGAGAGCTGAGCACGCATTATCGAACTGAACATCACCACTTCACGGGCCGAGCTATCGGCGTATTCCCGCGCCAGCGCAAAAAGCTGCGGCATCGCGGCGTTCGCCACCGAGGCCAGCATCACGCCACCGGTGATCAGCGTCAGATAATGACGATTAAACGCAAACAGCAGCGCGTTTCCTACCGCCATCAGGCAGCAGAACATGATCAGGCGTCGACGATCGCCCCGGCTATCCGAGCGCTTAGCCAGCGCCAGGCTGACCAGAATGCCGGCAATCGCGTTAACCGTATAGAACAGTCCCACCCAAAAGGGTTGCACGCCCACTTCGCGACTAAGGAATAAACTGAGCGTCGGCGCCTGCAGCGCGCCTGCAATACCGATCATAAACGCGACCAGCATAAAAGCGGCGTACACGCCGTTAAGACGGCGCCCCATCGTCATTAACCACAGCATCACATATCCTTTAGCGCGCGAAAAAAAGAAAAAAGCCAGCAGAAGATTTCTGCTGGCGGGTGATTCTATACTCTATGAATTTCGAGTTGCAGGACAATAACTATACAAAGGTTACTGAACAGCGCTTACCCTGGCTCACCAGAGGAGGGACCCAGGCTGAATCATGCAGCCAGACTGTCAATCTCTGGCGACACAGATAACTGCAGCTTGAAAAACGGGCGAATATAACACCAATACTCAGTCACACATGATGTCTGCAAGTCAATGAACCGAGGTCTGCGACGTCACTCCCCACTGCATCAGTTCGCCGAGCATTTTCTGCTGTCTTCCTGCCATCAGGCGGGCCAGCCAGGACGCATCCTGCGTCGCAGAAAAGTAGCGTTGGTAGAACTGTTGTGTGGTAGACCTCATCATATTCACCTCCTCACTTCATCGAAGGTGATTATTGACTTAATATAGGAAGTCATAAATTGCTGAGTTTTTATCAGGAGTTCCCCTTTTATGTCTTCCAGCCGTTTACAACAGCAGTTCATCCGCTTATGGCAGTGCTGCGACGGTAAGTCGCAGGAGACGACGCTTAATGAACTGGCAGATATGCTGAGCTGCTCGCGCCGCCATATGCGCACCTTACTGAATATGATGGAAGAGCGTGGCTGGCTGACCTGGCAGGCGGAAGCCGGACGCGGTAAGCGTTCCCGACTGGCTTTTCTCTATACCGGTCTGGCCCTGCAGCAGCAAAGAGCGGAAGATCTGCTGGAACAGGACAGGATCGATCAGCTGGTACAGTTAGTCGGTGATAAAGCCGCCGTCCGACAGATGCTGATCTCCCATCTTGGCCGCAGCTTCCGCCAGGGTCGGCATATTCTGCGCGTGCTCTACTATCGACCGATGAAAAATCTGCTGCCAGGCAGCGCGCTGCGCCGCTCAGAAACGCACATCGTGCGGCAGATTTTTAGCGCGCTGACGCGAGTAAATGAGGAAAATGGGGAACTGGAAGCGGATATTGCTCACCATTGGCAGCAGATCACCGCCACTCACTGGCGTTTTTTTCTTCGTCCGGGCATACATTTTCATCATGGTCGGGAACTGGAGATGGCGGATGTCATCTCTTCCTTACAGCGTAGCAACACGCTGCCGCTCTTCTCCCATATTGAGCGTATCGACTCCCCCACCGCATGGACCCTGGATATTCATCTTAGTCAGCCCGACCGCTGGCTACCGTGGTTACTCAGCCAGGTTCAGGCGATGATCCTGCCCCAGGAGTGGCGGTCGATGGAAAAATTCGCCAGCACGCCCATTGGCACCGGCCCTTACTCGGTTGTGCGTAATAACCAGAATCAACTTAAAATTCACGCTTTCGACGACTATTTCGGCTACCGGGCGCTAATTGATGAAGTCAACGTCTGGGTACTGCCGGAAATTGGTGAAGAGTCCAACGGCGGGTTAACGCTTCAGGGAAGTACGGAGAGTGAAAAAGCGGTAGAAAGCCGCCTTGAAGAAGGCTGCTATTACCTGCTGTTCGACTCCCGCAGCCCGCTCGGCGGTAATACGGCGGTACGCCAGTGGTTAAGTTATCTGTTCCAGCCCGCTAACCTGCTCTATCACGCTGGTGAACACTACCAGGGCAACTGGTTTCCAGCCTATGGCCTGCTGCCCCGCTGGCATCATGCGCGCAGCCATGCCTGTGAAAAACCGCCAGGTCTGGAAACGGTCAGGCTGACCTACTATCAGGAGCACGTCGAACATCGCGTCATGGGCAAGATCATGGCGACGCTGCTGGCCGAACATCAGGTGAAGCTGGAGATTCAGGAACTGGAATACGAAGAGTGGCATCGCGGAGAGGTAGTGAGTGACGTGTGGCTCAACAGCGCCAACTTTACGCTGCCGATCGATTTTTCCCTGTTTGCCTGGCTGTATGAAGTCCCGCTGATTCGCAAATGTATTCCCATTGACTGGGAGCGCGATGCCGGCCGCTGGCGCGCGGGAGAGCTTAATCCGGCGGCCTGGAGCCAGCAGTTGCTCACCACGCAAACTATCGTGCCGCTCATTCACCACTGGCTGATGATCCAGGGGCAACGCAGTATGCGCGGCGTGCGAATGAACACCCTTGGCTGGTTTGACTTTAAGTCAGCCTGGTTTGCGCCGCCGGAGCCGTAACGCTTTTCGTTAGCAGATAAAATCATTACACTAACTGCCGTTCTCAACGGGGTGCTAATAAACATACACAATATCATTCGAGTTGCATCGACGCGCGGTTAGCCCGGAAGCAACCAGAAAGATAAAGCGTATGGGCTGAGAAAATACCCGTCGAACCTGATCCGGATAACGCCGGCGAAGGGATTTGAGGCCCACTCAAAATCCTTTGCCCCCCCTTCTTCTGAGGTGCAAAGTGTTAAAAAAATTACTTCCCCTGCTGGCGCTGGTCGCCGCGCCGGTTTTTGCCAAACCCACCCTGACCGTTTATACCTACGACTCCTTCGCCGCCGACTGGGGGCCAGGCCCGGCGGTCAAAAAAGCCTTTGAAGCGGACTGCGACTGCGAACTGAAGTTCGTGGCGCTGGAAGATGGCGTCTCGCTGCTCAATCGTCTGCGAATGGAAGGCAAAAACAGCAAAGCCGATGTGGTGCTTGGACTGGATAACAACCTGCTGGAAGCCGCGGCCCAGAGCAGGCTGTTCGCCAAAAGCGGCGTATCTACCCGCGCGGTCAGCATACCCGGCGGCTGGCGCAACGATACCTTCGTTCCCTTCGATTACGGCTATTTCGCCTTTGTTTACGATAAAAACAAGCTCAAAAATCCGCCGAAAAGCCTGAAAGAACTGGTTGAGGGCAAGCAGAAATGGCGGGTCATTTATGAGGATCCGCGCACCAGCACGCCGGGCCTCGGCCTGCTGCTGTGGATGCAAAAAGTCTACGGCGATAACGCGCCGGAAGCCTGGCAGAAACTGGCGGCGAAAACCGTCACCGTCACCAAAGGCTGGAGCGAAGCCTACGGCCTGTTCCTCAAGGGCGAAAGCGACCTGGTGCTCAGCTACACCACCTCCCCGGCTTATCACATTATCGAAGAGAAAAAAGATAACTACGCGGCGGCCAACTTCGCGGAAGGCCACTATTTGCAGGTCGAAGTTGCCGCCCGCACCGCGGCCAGCAAACAACCGGAGCTGGCAGAGAAATTCCTCAAATTTATGCTTTCTCCCGGCTTCCAGAACACGATCCCCACCGGCAACTGGATGTATCCGGTTACCCAGGTTGCGCTTCCCGCAGGTTTTGACGGGCTGATCAAACCGCAAACCACCCTTGAATTTACGCCGCAACAGGTGGCGGCTGAGCGCCAGAACTGGATCAGCGCATGGCAACGCGCCGTCAGCCGCTAACTTTCGGCTGGCTGCTGCCCGGCCTGACGGCGGCGACCTTACTGGTCGCCGTCGCGCTGGCTGCTTTTCTGGCGCTGTGGTTCAGCGCGCCGGAAGCGGTCTGGGGATCGATGGTTAGCGATAGCTATCTCTGGCATGTGGTGCGCTTTTCTTTCTGGCAGGCGTTTCTTTCCGCGCTGCTTTCCGTGATACCAGCGATTTTTCTCGCCCGCGCGCTCTACCGTCGGCGCTTCCCCGGGCGCACGCTGCTGCTGCGCTTGTGCGCGATGACCTTAATCTTGCCGGTGCTGGTGGCGGTATTCGGCATTCTTAGCGTTTACGGTCGCCAGGGCTGGCTGGCTGAATTGTTTACCGTGTTCGGCTGGCAGTGGACGTTTTCACCCTACGGATTACAAGGGATCCTGCTGGCGCATGTGTTCTTCAATATGCCAATGGCCACGCGCCTGCTGCTACAAACGCTGGAAAATATCCCCGGCGAACAGCGGCAAATCGCCGCCCAGCTAGGAATGCGCGGCTACGCCTTCTTCCGGCTGGTTGAATGGCCATGGCTGCGTCGGCAAATTCTGCCTGTCGCGGCGCTGATCTTTATGCTCTGTTTCGCCAGCTTTGCGACCGTGCTGTCGCTGGGCGGCGGCCCGCGCGCGACCACGATCGAACTGGCGATCTACCAGGCGCTCAATTTCGACTATGACCCGGCGCGCGCGGCGATGCTGGCGCTGATCCAGATGGTCTGCTGCCTCGGGCTGGTATTACTCAGCCAGCGCCTGAGCAAAGCCCTCGCCATCGGGGTCAGCAACATCCACGGCTGGCGCGATCCTGACGACCGTTTGTTCAGTCGACTGAGCGACATTGCGCTCATTGTCATCGCGCTTTTACTGTTGCTGCCTCCGCTACTGGCGGTGATATACGACGGTCTGAATAACAATCTGTTTAGCGTCCTGCAACAGCCTGCGCTATGGCAGGCGCTAGGGACCTCACTGCGTATCGCCCTTGCCGCCGGGCTGTTAAGCGTGATGCTGACCATGATGCTGCTGTGGAGCAGTCGCGAACTTCGCGCCCGTAATCGCCCGTTGGCCGGACAGGCGCTCGAACTCAGCGGCATGCTGATCCTCGCCATGCCGGGCATCGTACTGGCCACCGGATTCTTCCTGCTGCTCAATAACAGCACAGGGCTACCGGAATCCGCCGACGGTATCGTGATTTTCACCAATGCGCTGATGGCGATTCCCTATGCGCTAAAGGTGCTGGAAAATCCTATGCGCGATATCAGCACCCGCTATGGCGCGCTTTGCCAGTCGCTGGATTTGCACGGCTTTACGCGCCTTAGGGTGGTGGAGCTTCGCGCCTTAACGCGCCCGCTGGCCCAGGCGCTGGCTTTCGCCTGCGTGCTGTCGATCGGCGATTTCGGCGTCGTGGCGCTGTTCGGCAATGAAGATTTTCGTACCCTGCCGTTCTATCTGTATCAGCAAATTGGCGCTTATCGTAGCCAGGACGGCGCCGTTACCGCTCTGCTGCTGCTGGCGCTGTGCTTTTTACTCTTTAGCGTAATTGAAAAACTTCCGGGGCGTGATGCTAAAACTGAATGATGTCACCTGGCTTTACCAGCATCTGCCGATGCGTTTTACCCTCTCTGCTGAACGCGGCGAATGCCTGGCCGTCCTCGGTCCCAGCGGTGCCGGGAAAAGTACCCTGCTGAATCTGATCGCCGGTTTTTTATCACCCGCCAGCGGCAGCATTGAGATCGACGGTCAGCCTCATACTCACACGCCGCCCGCGCGCCGTCCGGTATCGATGCTGTTTCAGGAAAATAATCTCTTTAATCACCTGACTATCCGCCAGAACATCGCGCTGGGGATGCATCCGGGATTAAAGCTGAACGCAGAGCAGGCCACCCGTTTGCAGACCATTGCCGGGCAGATGGCGATTGACGCATTGCTGGATCGCCTGCCTGGCGAGCTTTCCGGCGGGCAACGCCAGCGTGCGGCGCTGGCGCGCTGTCTGGTGCGTCAGCAACCGGTACTGCTGCTGGATGAACCCTTCTCAGCGCTCGATCCCGCGCTACGTCAGGAGATGCTGGCGCTGGTTGCCGACGTCTGCCAGCAGCAGCAACTGACGCTATTAATGGTGTCGCACAGCGTAGAGGACGCGGCGCGCATCGCGCCGCGTTCGCTGGTAGTGGCTGAGGGACGGATACTCTGGGACGGCGAGACTACCGCGCTGCTCAGGGGCAACAGCAGCGCCTCAGCGCTGCTGGGGATTAGCGCGCAATAACCTTATACAGAATATCAAGATAGACCGGCATAAGCGGGTGGCGGAAGGTAAAAACCAGCGCGGCCGCGGCAACGCATACCGTCAGCGGCGTTAGCCACCGCAGGCGCGAACGCGGCAGGAAACGGGTTAAACGATCGCCCGCGCTGTTAGCGCCCCGCCACAGTCGCCAGCACAACCAGGCCGCCAGCCAGGCCAGCAGGGCCGCCCCCAGCAGCAGCCACTTAAAGCTGGCGCTGTGTTCATCCGTCGGAATATCAATCGCCGCCCCGGCGAGGATTCCCGGTAAAAAATAGAGCGGCGGCCACAGCAGGCAGCCAATAATATTTGGCGGGATAAATTTCGCCACCGGCAGATCAAGCATCCCGGCGACCATCGGCACCAGCGGACGCGTCGGCCCGACAAACCGCCCGATAAGAATGGTCACCATGCTGTGCTGATGTAGCGCATGCTCGGTCTTATCGAGCAGCGCTTTATTTTTCTTCAAAAAAGACCAGCGATGCAGCGGCTTCTTAAACCGCCAGCCTAGCCAGAATGACACCCAGTCGCCGAGCAAGCAGCCGATAATCCCCGCCAGCCATGCCTGCCAGAAATTAACCTCGCCGCTACCGATCAGCGCGCCCAACCCGGCCATCATCACCGTTCCCGGCAGAATAAGCCCGACCAACGCCAACGATTCGAGGAAAGCGACCAGCAGAACAGCCAGCAGAGAATAGACCGTGGATTGCGTAATAAAGTGTTCCAGCAATGCTTGCATAATGTACCCGGTTTTAAAACGAAGCACGGATTCTCCGGAGCCGTGAATACTTCGTCAAGCCATCAATTGTTTCTACCCGTCATATTTTACGTTGCAGATGGCAACGTGAATTATTTAGCGTAGATCCTGTTTACTGGCTGCGTTAATTAACCGGACCATCATTTCACTTTCTTTACTTTCTATTCGCATCCAGCGCGAAACTCACTGGGGCTGGCGCCGGTGCACTTCTTAAAGACGCGTGAAAAGTAGAGCTGGTCTTCAAAGCCGACGTTACGCCCCACGGTGGCTATCGGCATCCGCGTGGTGCTGAGCAGCAGCTTCGCCTGGCTAATCCGCTGATCTTCACGCCACCCCAGCACGCTGATCCCCAGTTGCTGGCGAAACAGATGCGACAGCCGCGACGGCGACAGGCACACATGCTGGGCAACGCTGGCAATATCGAAATGGCTGTCCGCCAGATGATCGCTGATATACTGGCAAGCGTCGCGCACCCGGTTATCCAGCGGCGGATGCAGCGATTCATTGATCGCCTCCATACGCCGCAGCAGCAGTTGCTCCATGAGATTGATCGCCAGCAGTTCGGAATAGCGCCCCGCCCCCTGCCCGGCCTCAACGATTTGCCCGAACAGCTCGCCAAAGCGCGGCAGCCACTGCTCATCCGGGCGGAAAAACCCGGTCTGGGCAAAAATCGTCGGCCAGTTAAGCCACTCATGCCAGTAAGCGCGTGGACGGAAGTAAACCCACTGGTGATACCATTCGCCAGCATTGGGATGACGGCCATAATGGTGAATTTCGCCCGGCGGGAACAGCAGCATATCCCCAGGCCGACAGGTAAACTGCTCCCCGTGGTTCTTGATCACCCCTTCGCCACGGATCGTCAGATTAAGGATATAGCCCTTCATGCCCAGCGGACGATCGATAAAGAAATCCAGATAGCCATCGGCGTCAATCGGCGTCAGGCCCGTCACCAGATGGGCATTAAAAGAGTAACCCGGCAATAAAGGATCGTTTTGCGTTTCGGCCATAACCTCAGCTCTCCCGGAGACATTAAGGACACCAATTGTCCATACCTTGCATTTTATCGCCTGGCTGACAGCCTGTACTGCGACGCGGGTTTGAAATCGAATTAAAACCCGCCGCTTCTCGGTAATAACTGAGAAAATCGGACAATTCCACCGCTTTCAGCGCATAACTGAAGTGTCTATAAAGACGGCAGAAAAGTCCACATTGAATATTTGCACGATGTCACACTTTGCAGCGTCACAGCAATATAGTCCATAAGATTAGCGAATACGGCCTGACGGTTTTCTGCCTGACTATCTACTGTTTCACCATGAATGATTTTTAGCATGGAGTAACAGCATGGCAATTGCGATTGGCCTCGATTTTGGCAGTGATTCAGTACGCGCGCTGGCCGTAGAGTGCGCAACCGGCGAAGAGCTGGCCACCTGCGTCGAGTGGTATCCGCGCTGGCAAAAAGGGCTGTTCTGCGATGCCCCAAACAATCAGTTCCGTCATCATCCACGCGACTATATCGAATCGATGGAAACGGCGCTGAAAAGCGTCCTGGCATCACTGAGCGCTGAGCAACGCGCTACCGTTGTCGGTATCGGCGTCGATAGCACCGGCTCAACCCCCGCGCCAGTTGACGCCGACGGTAATGTGCTGGCGCTACGCGAAGAGTTCGCCAGTAACCCGAACGCAATGTTCGTATTGTGGAAAGACCATACCTCGGTAGAGGAGGCGGAGGAGATTACCCGCCTGTGCCACCAGCCGGGCAAAGAGGATTACTCCCGCTATATCGGCGGTATCTACTCCAGCGAGTGGTTCTGGGCCAAGATCCTTCATGTCACCCGCCAGGACAGCGCCGTCGCCCGCGCCGCCGTGTCATGGATTGAGCTATGCGACTGGGTGCCCGCCCTGCTTTCCGGGACGACACGTCCCCAGGATATTCGCCGCGGTCGCTGTAGCGCCGGGCATAAATCTCTGTGGCATGAGAGCTGGGGTGGCCTGCCGCCGGCCGGCTTCTTCGATGAACTCGACCCAATAATTAATCAGAACCTCGCCTACCCGATGTTCAGCGATACCTTCACCGCGGATATCCCGGTCGGCACCCTGACCGCCGAGTGGGCTCAGCGCCTCGGTTTGACACAAACCGTCACCATCTCCGGCGGCGCTTTCGACTGCCATATGGGCGCCGTCGGCGCTGGCGCGCAGCCGAATGCCCTGGTCAAAGTGATCGGCACCTCAACCTGCGACATCCTGATTGCCGATAAGCAAAACGTTGGCGAGCGCACGGTGAAGGGGATTTGCGGCCAGGTCGACGGCAGCGTTGTCCCTGATTTTATCGGTATGGAAGCCGGGCAATCCGCTTTTGGCGACATTTACGCCTGGTTTGGCCGCATTCTCGGCTGGCCGCTGGAACAACTGGCGCAGACCCATCCGGAACTAAAAGAGCAGATCACAGCCAGCCAAAAACAGCTGCTGCCCGCGCTGACCGAAGCCTGGGCAAACAATCCGTCACTCGATCATCTCCCGGTGGTGCTGGACTGGTTTAACGGTCGCCGCACGCCGAACGCTAACCAACGCCTGAAAGGGGTGATTACCGATCTGAACCTCGCCACCGACGCCCCGGCGCTGTTCGGCGGGCTGATTGCCGCCACCGCCTTCGGCGCGCGCGCCATTATGGAGTGCTTCACCGAACAGGGCATTCCGGTGAATAACGTGATGGCGCTTGGCGGTATCGCGCGGAAAAACCCGGTGATCATGCAGGCTTGCTGTGATGTGCTGAATCGCCCGCTGCAAATCGTCGCGTCCGATCAGTGCTGCGCGCTTGGCGCGGCTATCTTTGCCGCCGTCGCCGCTGGCGTCTACGCCGATATTCCCGCCGCACAGCAGCATATGGCCAGCCAGGTGGAACGCACCCTTCAGCCGCACCCTAATCAGGCGCAACGGTTTGAACAACTCTATCAGCGCTACCAGCAGTGGTCGGTCAGCGCAGAACAGCTTTATCTCCCTTCGACTGCAAAGGCGGAAACAGCCCCGCAATCCCAGGCCGCCCTCACCCATTAAGGACATGAAAATGACTATTTTTAATAATTATGAAGTGTGGTTCGTCATCGGTAGCCAGCATCTGTATGGCCCTGAAGCGCTAAGCCAGGTTACGAAACACGCAGAACATGTGGTGAACAGTCTGAATGCGGAAGCCAAACTGCCGTGCAAACTGGTGCTTAAACCGCTGGGCACCACGCCGGATGAGATCACTCATATCTGCCGCGACGCGAACTATGATGATAAGTGCGCCGGGATGGTGGTATGGCTGCATACTTTCTCACCGGCGAAAATGTGGATTAACGGCCTCACTATCCTCAACAAACCGCTGCTGCAGTTCCATACCCAGTACAACGCGGCGCTGCCGTGGGACACTATTGATATGGACTTTATGAACCTGAACCAGACCGCGCACGGCGGCCGCGAGTTCGGCTTTATCGGCGCGCGTATGCGTCAGCAGCACAGCGTGGTAACCGGCCACTGGCAGGATCGCGATGCCCATCAGCGTATCGGGGCATGGATGCGTCAGGCGGTTTCTAAACAAGATACCCGCCATCTGAAAGTGTGCCGTTTCGGCGACAACATGCGCGAAGTGGCGGTTACCGACGGTGATAAAGTCGCCGCGCAGATCAAGTTTGGTTTCTCGGTTAACACCTGGGCGGTTGGCGATCTGGTGCAGGTGGTCAACGCCGTTACCGATGGCGAAATCAGCGCGCTGGTTGATGAGTACGAAAGCAGCTATCGCCTGACGCCTGCGGTACAAATCCACGGCGAAAAGCGGCAGAACCTCCTTGATGCCGCGCGGATTGAACTGGGAATGAAGCGTTTCCTTGAACAAGGTGGATTTCACGCCTTCACCACCACGTTTGAAGATTTACACGGCCTGAAACAGCTTCCAGGGCTCGCCGTACAGCGCCTGATGCAGCAGGGTTATGGCTTTGCCGGCGAAGGCGACTGGAAAACCGCCGCTCTGCTTCGCATCATGAAGGTGATGGCAACCGGTCTGCAGGGCGGCACCTCCTTTATGGAGGATTACACCTACCACTTCGAGAACGGCAACGATCTGGCGCTGGGCTCGCATATGCTGGAAGTTTGCCCGACCATCGCCACCGCCGAGAAACCGATTCTCGACGTCCAGCCGCTGGGCATCGGCGGTAAGGCCGATCCGGCGCGTATCATTTTCAACACCCGGAGCGGTCCGGCGATCGTTGCCAGTCTGATCGATCTCGGCGATCGCTATCGTCTGCTGGTGAATACCATTGAAGCGGTAAAAACTCCGCACGAGCTACCGAAGCTGCCGGTGGCCAATGCCCTGTGGAAAGCGCATCCGGATCTGCGCACCGCCTCCGAGGCCTGGATTATTGCCGGTGGCGCGCATCACACCGTCTTCAGCCAGGCGCTGACGCTCGACGATATGCGCCAGTTTGCCGAACTCCAGGATATCGAGTTGACGGTGATTGATAACGAAACGCGCCTGCCGTCCTTCAAGGATGCGCTGCGCTGGAACGACGTTTATTACGGTTCAAAACGCTAAGCGGCTGTCCCCTCACCCTCTCCCCCTCAACGGGGAGAGAGAACCGATCGCGCGATGTAAGCCCGGGAGAAAAACCCGATCATCCTGCCGATTTTCGCCCTCTCCTTTTGGGAGAGGCCGGGGTGAAGGAAATCTGACTTGCCTGCTATTTCGGAGCACATTATGTTAGAAGATCTCAAACGCCAGGTACTGGAAGCTAATCTGGCCCTGCCAAAGCACAACCTTGTCACGCTGACCTGGGGCAACGTCAGCGCCGTTGACCGTGAACGGGGCGTGCTGGTGATCAAACCCTCCGGCGTCGACTACAGCATAATGACCGCCGAGGATATGGTTGTGGTGAGCCTGGAAACGGGCGAAGTGGTTGAAGGCAATAAGAAACCCTCTTCTGATACGCCAACGCATCGTCTGCTGTATCAGGCATTCCCGACGTTGGGCGGCATCGTCCACACCCATTCCCGTCATGCCACCATCTGGGCGCAGGCCGGGTTGTCGATTCCCGCGACCGGCACCACCCACGCCGACTATTTCTATGGCGCAGTCCCCTGTACTCGCCTGATGACCGACGATGAAATCAACGGTGAATACGAGTGGGAGACCGGGGCGGTGATCGTCGAAACGTTCCGTGAAAAAGGCCTCGATCCGGCGCAAATGCCCGGCGTGCTGGTGCACTCCCACGGGCCGTTTGCCTGGGGGAAAAACGCCGAGGATGCAGTACATAACGCCATCGTGCTGGAAGAGATCGCCTATATGGGCATTTTCTGCCGCCAGCTGGCGCCGCAGTTGCCGGATATGCAGCAGACGCTGCTGGATAAACACTACCTGCGCAAACATGGCGCGAAAGCCTATTACGGGCAGTAGCGGCACAGCATTCCCGGCTCGCGCTGCGCTTAGCCGGGCAACAGGTGCACAGCCGTCTGCGGGACTGGTAGCCCGGACAGGTGCGCAGCGCCGCCTCCGGGAGATAGCGCGCGCCACACCTGTATAAAACCCCAGCATCACGCCATAAACCAGGTTATAATCAGGCCTGGTTTTTATTGATGAGAGCACGGCGTGACGCAGCCACGAGAAGGTTTTTTACTCACCCGTCACTGGCGAGATACCCCGCAGGGCACCGAACTGACGTTCTGGCTGGCGACCGATAATGGCCCGCTGGAGGTTATGCTGCCGCCGCAGGAATCCGTCGCGTTTATCCCTGAATCCCAGCGCGCGCAGGTTGAGCGCCTGCTGCAGGGGGAAAACGGCCTGCGCCTTGCGCCTCTCGCCCTGAAAGATTTTCACCGCCAGCCCGTTTTTGGCCTCTACTGCCGTGCGCATCGCCAGCTTATGCGGCTGGAAAAGAAGCTGCGCGAAAACGGCGTCACGGTATACGAAGGCGATATTCGCCCGCCGGAGCGTTACCTGATGGAACGCTTTATTAACGCGCCTGTATGGGTAGAAGGCGACGCGCGCGGTCGGCAACTGGTCAACGCCCGGATGAAGCCCAATCCCCACTACCGCCCGCCGCTGAAATGGGTTTCGCTGGATATTGAAACCAGCCGTAACGGCGAACTCTACTGCATCGGTCTTGAAGGATGTGGTCAGCGAGTTGTCTATATGCTTGGTCCTGAACCCGCCTCAGCGCCTGCGGTCGATTTCGATCTGCACTACGTCGCCAGCCGCCCGCAACTGCTGGAAAAGCTAAACGCCTGGTTTGCCGTTCACGATCCTGATGTGCTGATCGGCTGGAACGTGGTGCAGTTCGATTTACGCGTTTTACAAAAGCACGCCGAGCGTTACCGTATCCCGCTAATACTCGGCCGCGGCAACAGTGAACTGGAGTGGCGCGAGCACGGTTTTAAAAACGGCGTCTTCTTCGCCCAGGCCAACGGCCGCCTGATTATCGACGGCATTGAAGCGCTTAAATCGGCATTCTGGAACTTCTCCTCTTTTGCGCTGGAGTCGGTCGCCCGCGAACTGCTCGGCGAGGGCAAAGCCATTGATAATCCCTGGGATCGGATGGATGAAATCGACCGCCGTTTTCACCAGGATAAACCAGCGCTGGCTACCTACAACCTGCAGGACTGCGAGCTGGTCACCCGCATCTTCCATAAAACCGAGATCATGCCGTTTTTGCTGGAACGCGCTACGGTCAACGGCCTGCCGGCGGATCGTCACGGCGGCTCGGTAGCGGCCTTCAGCCATCTCTATTTCCCGCGTATGCACCGGCTGGGCTACGTCGCGCCGAACCTCGGCGAAGTGCCGCCGCAGGCCAGTCCCGGCGGCTACGTGATGGACTCACGCCCCGGCCTGTACGACTCGGTGCTGGTACTGGACTATAAGAGCCTGTACCCGTCGATTATCCGCACCTTTCTGATTGACCCGGTGGGGCTGGTTGAAGGGCTGGCGCAGCCCGATGACGCGCACAGCACCGAAGGCTTCCTTGGCGCCCGTTTCTCGCGAGAAAAGCACTGCCTGCCGGGGATTGTCGGGCAAATCTGGCACGGGCGCGACGAGGCCAAACAACATAAAAACAAACCGCTGGCGCAGGCGCTGAAAATAATCATGAATGCCTTCTACGGCGTGCTCGGCACCAGCGCCTGCCGTTTTTTCGATCCGCGTCTGGCCTCATCCATCACTATGCGCGGACACGCGATTATGCGCCAGACCAAAGCGCTGATTGAATCCCGGGGCTATGACGTTATCTATGGCGATACCGACTCCACCTTCGTGTGGCTCAAACGAGCCCATAGCGAAGAGGAGGCCTGCAACATCGGCCGCTCGCTGGTGGCCTTCGTCAACGAATGGTGGGCGACGGCGCTGGGCAAAGAGGAGCTCACCAGCACCCTGGAGCTGGAGTTTGAAACCCACTTCTGTCGCTTTTTAATGCCCACCATTCGCGGCGCCGACACCGGCAGTAAAAAGCGCTATGCCGGGATGATTCAGGAAGAAAACGAACAGCGAATGGTGTTTAAAGGGCTGGAAACGGTGCGTACCGACTGGACGCCGCTGGCCCAGCAGTTTCAGCAGGAGCTCTATCTGCGCATCTTCCGCCATCAGCCCTATCGCGACTATGTGCGCGAGACCATCGATAAGCTAATGAGCGGCGAGTTTGACGATCGGCTGGTCTATCGTAAACGCCTGCGCCGTCCGCTGGTGGAGTATCAGCGTAACGTGCCGCCCCATGTCCGCGCCGCAAGGCTCGCGGATGAGCAAAACGTCAGGCTGGGCAGGCCGCAGCAGTACCAGCAACGCGGCAGCATTAAATACGTCTGGACCCTCAACGGCCCTGAGCCGGTGGATTATCAACAATCACCGCTGGATTATGAGCACTATTTGTCAAAGCAATTACAGCCGGTCGCCGAAGGAATTCTTCCCTTTGTCGACGATGATTTTGCTACAATTGTGACCGGGCAACTGGGCCTATTTTGATATTGCCTTACGCACGCCGCTGGCACAAAAGCCGAAAAATGAAGGGCGAGGAGGTGGTGAC
Source organism: Klebsiella sp. KE9456 (assembly GCF_043832615.1). NCBI lineage: Bacteria > Pseudomonadati > Pseudomonadota > Gammaproteobacteria > Enterobacterales > Enterobacteriaceae > Klebsiella > Klebsiella sp. KE9456. The sequence goes on along the minus strand of NZ_JBDYQK010000002.1, from coordinate 168,597 downwards.
GAACGTTCCGCCATCCAGTAATATAGCGCCCTTTCCATTCCCGGACCCAATTTTAACGCATCTTCGATTCTTTCGGAGATAAGCAACTATTGCCTGCAATTAAAGAACTAAAGAGCCGAACATATATGCCTTTTACACTTGGTCAACGCTGGATTAGCGATACAGAGAGCGAACTGGGATTAGGGACGGTCGTTGCCCTGGATGCGCGCATGGTTACCCTGCTTTTCCCCGCCATCGGCGAAAACCGTCTGTACGCACGCAACGACTCCCCCATCACCCGCGTAATGTTTAACCCGGGCGATACCGTCACCAGTCATGAAGGCTGGCAACTCCAGATTGACGAAGTTAAAGAAGAGAATGGCCTGCTGACCTATACCGGAACCCGTCTCGATACCCAGGAAACCAACATCAGCCTGCGGGAAGTCCTGCTCGACAGCAAGCTGGTCTTCAGCAAACCCCAGGATCGTCTGTTTGCCGGGCAAATCGACCGTATGGACCGTTTCGCCCTGCGCTATCGCGCGCGCAAATTTCAGAGCGAACAGTATCGCATGCCCTGGAGCGGTCTGCGCGGCCAGCGTACCAGCCTGATCCCACATCAGCTGAATATCGCCCACGACGTCGGTCGCCGCCACGCGCCCCGCGTCCTGCTGGCGGATGAAGTCGGTTTAGGAAAAACCATTGAAGCCGGGATGATCCTCCATCAGCAGTTGCTCTCCGGCGCTGCCGAACGCGTACTGATCGTGGTACCGGAAACCCTGCAACACCAGTGGCTGGTGGAAATGCTGCGTCGTTTTAACCTGCGCTTTTCCCTGTTTGATGACGAGCGCTACGCCGAAGCCCAGCACGACGCCATTAACCCGTTCGAAACCGAACAACTGGTTATCTGCTCGCTGGATTTTGTGCGCCGCAGTAAACAGCGTCTGGAACATCTGTGTGACGCCGAATGGGATCTGATGGTGGTCGATGAAGCGCACCACCTGGTGTGGAGCGAAGAGTCGCCGAGCCGTGAATACCAGGCCATCGAACAACTGGCGGAACGCGTGCCGGGCATTCTGCTGCTCACCGCCACCCCGGAACAACTGGGGATGGAGAGCCACTTTGCCCGTTTGCGCCTGCTCGATCCCAACCGTTTCCACGATTTCGCCCAGTTTGTTGAAGAACAGCAAAACTACCGTCCGGTTGCCGATGCCGTCGCCCTGCTACTGGCTGGTAAGAAGCTGAACGACGCCGAGCTGAACGCGCTTAGCGACCTGATCGGCGAGCAGGATATTGAACCGTTATTGCAGGCCGCCAATAGCGACCGTGATGACGCGCAGACCGCGCGTCAGGAACTGGTATCCATGCTGATGGACCGCCACGGCACCAGTCGCGTGCTGTTCCGCAACACCCGTAACGGCGTCAAAGGCTTTCCGAAACGCGAACTGCATACGATTCGTCTGCCGTTGCCGACCCAGTACCAGACGGCCATCAAGGTTTCCGGCATCATGGCCGCACGCAAAACCGCAGAGGAACGTGCCCGCGATATGCTCTACCCGGAGCAGATATACCAGGAATTTGAAGGCGATACGGGTACCTGGTGGAACTTCGACCCGCGCGTCGAATGGCTGATGGGCTATCTCACCAGTCATCGCTCGCAGAAAGTGCTGGTGATCTGCGCCAAAGCGGCCACTGCGCTACAGCTGGAGCAGGTGCTGCGTGAGCGCGAAGGTATTCGTGCGGCGGTGTTCCATGAAGGGATGTCCATCATCGAGCGTGACCGCGCCGCCGCCTGGTTTGCCGAAGAAGATACCGGGGCTCAGGTGCTGCTGTGTTCTGAAATCGGCTCCGAAGGGCGTAACTTCCAGTTCGCCAGCAATCTGGTGATGTTCGATCTGCCGTTCAACCCGGATCTGCTGGAGCAGCGTATCGGCCGTCTTGACCGTATCGGCCAGGCCCACGATATTCAGATCCACGTGCCGTATCTGGAAAAAACCGCCCAGTCGGTGCTGGTGCGCTGGTATCACGAGGGACTCGACGCCTTCGAACATACCTGCCCGACCGGTCGCACCGTCTACGATAGCGTGCATAACGAGCTGATTAACTATCTCGCCGCGCCGGAAAACAACGACGGTTTCGATGAGCTAATCAAAACCTGCCGCCAGCAGCACGAAGCGCTGAAAGCGCAACTGGAACAGGGCCGTGACCGTCTGCTGGAGATCCACTCCAACGGCGGTGAAAAAGCCCAGCGGCTTGCGGAAAGAATCGAAGAACAGGACGACGACACCAGCCTGATCGCCTTCTCCATGAACCTGTTTGATATCGTCGGTATCAACCAGGACGATCGCGGCGAAAACCTGATTGTGCTGACCCCGTCCGATCATATGCTGGTCCCGGATTTTCCGGGCCTGCCGGAAGATGGCTGCACCATTACTTTCGAACGTGATGTCGCCCTGTCCCGTGAAGATGCGCAGTTCATCACCTGGGAACACCCGCTGATTATCAACGGTCTGGATCTGATCCTCTCCGGGGATACCGGCAGCAGCACCATCTCGCTGCTGAAAAACAAAGCACTACCGGTAGGAACACTGCTGCTGGAACTGATTTACGTCGTGGAAGCGCAGGCGCCGAAACATCTGCAGCTTAACCGCTTCCTGCCGCCGACGCCGGTGCGCATGCTGCTTGATAAAAACGGCAATAACCTCGCCGGTCAAGTCGAGTTTGAAAGCTTTAACCGCCAGTTGAGCGCCGTTAACCGTCACACCGGGAGTAAACTGGTCAACGCCGTCCAGCAGGATGTGCACGCAATTTTGCTACAGGGCGAGGGCCAGGCGGCAAAAGCGGCCCAGGCGCTGATCGATGCCGCGCGTAGCGAGGCGGACGACAAGCTGAGCGCTGAACTGTCGCGTCTGGAAGCGCTGCGCGCCGTTAACCCGAACATCCGCGATGATGAACTGGCGGCTATCGCGAACAACCGTCAGCAGGTGATGGACGCCCTGGGACAAGCAGGCTGGCGTCTTGATGCGCTGCGCTTAATCGTGGTCACTCACCAGTAACGGAACGCGAATATGGCGATGGAAAACTACAATCCGCCGCAGGATCCCTGGCTGATTATCCTCTACCAGGATGAGCACATTATGGTGGTCAACAAGCCCAGCGGCTTGCTGTCCGTGCCGGGTCGGCTGGAGGAGCACAAGGACAGCGTGATGACGCGCATTCAGCGCGACTTCCCGCAGGCCGAATCGGTGCACCGGCTGGATATGGCCACCAGCGGCGTGATTGTGGTCGCCCTGACCAAAGCGGCAGAGCGCGAACTCAAGCGCCAGTTCCGCGAACGAGAGCCGAAAAAGCAGTACGTCGCCCGCGTGTGGGGGCATCCGGAAAAAGCGCAAGGTCTGGTGGATTTGCCGCTGATTTGCGACTGGCCGAACCGGCCAAAGCAGAAAGTGTGTTACGAAACCGGCAAAGCGGCGCAAACCGAGTATGAAGTGCTGGAATTCACGGAAGATAACACTGCCCGCGTGCGCCTGAAGCCCATTACCGGGCGTTCGCACCAGTTGCGGGTGCATATGCTGGCGCTGGGCCATCCGATTCTCGGCGATCGCTTTTATGCTCCGCCGGAAGCGCTGGCCATGGCACCGCGTCTGTTACTGCACGCCGAAACGCTGACCATTACCCATCCCGCTTACGGTAACGCGATGACGTTCCGCGCGCCGATCGATTTCTGACCGGTCGACGATCTCCGTCCCGGTCGTGCCGCCAGCGGCGCACCCGGGACGCTTATAGTACCTAACAGGAAGCTCGCGTTAATCGCGGGCAAACCACGCATCAATCATCTGTTCAACGCGGGCAACAACCTGCCCGGTTTCGTGACGACGACTACGGGCGCAGGCGTGCGCCGGTTCTTCACACAGCAAGCAACGGCGCTTATCTTCTCCCATCGACTGCCGGCCAACCAGGCCATTTTTCGGGCAGATCACATCAATATCCCACAGACGGCCCAGCGGATGACTCTGCTCCAGATCGGTACAAAACGCTTTGATTTCACTCGCGTTATGTTCAACGCACCACAGCGCTTCCGGCCCGGTCGGCAGCCATAGCACCTGACGGTCCAGGGTGTGCCAGCGGTGTGTCCATAACATCTGGTCACAGGCCTGCAGCGCCACGCCCATCATATTGCGATAGCGAATGCTGTCTTTTACCGCGCCAGGCGTTACCAGGGTCAACGAAATGACCGGCTGTTGATAATGGGCCAGCCAGTCGGCCTGGCGAGCCGCACGCTGCTCTCTCGCCGCCAGCAGCGCCTCCATGCTTACGCCCTCACAGGCGGGACTATCCACCGACATTTGTTTCTCTCCTCATCAATAAAAGACAGCGCTCAGGCGACCGTCGCTCTCACCAATTTCGGCGCTGATTGTATCGCTAAATGCACCGCATTTTGGAGACAGGACGCAGAAATTTTCTGCGTCATTTTGCGATAAATAACAGACTTAATCGTTACAAAAAAGTTAAATCATGCCAGGAAATGACTAAGAAAAAGCAATCCCAGCGAAACATTAATCGCGCCGCCGATTCGCGTGGCAATCTGGGCAAACGGCATCAGATTCATGCGGTTGCCGGACGTCAGAATCGCCACATCGCCGGTACCGCCCTGACCGCTCTGGCAGCAGGAGACAATCGCCACGTCAATCGGGTACATGCCAATCTTTTTCCCTACCAGGAACCCCGTCGCCACCAGCGCCGACACGGTACTGATAATCACCAGCAGATTGGTCACGGTAAATGCGTTAACCAGCTCCTGCCACGGGGTGATCGCCACGCCGACAGCAAACAGAATCGGGTAAGTCACCGCCGTGCGGAAGAACTTATACACCATCTGCGACCCCTCCTGCAGACGCGGAGAGACGCCGTTCGCCAGTTTGAGCAGCACCGCGAGGAACAGCATTCCCACCGGCGCTGGCAAGCCGATCATCTTCTGCCCCAGCATACCCAGCATGTACAGCAGTACCGCCAACAGCGCGCCGGACGCCAGCGTCGTCACATCCATTTTGCCCTCGGCAGCCTTTTCACCCTGTATCTCGTTGCGGCGGTTTGGCATCAGTTGCCCTTCACCGGTTAAATGCGGGAAGCGTTTACCCAACTGATTCAAGCCGCCGGATATAACAATCGCGGTCAGACTCCCCAGCATCACCATCGGCAGAATCCGACCTAAAGCAACGCCCTGTTCCATATGCATCAGCGCGGCGTAGCCAATTGACAGTGGTATCGCGCCTTCCCCTACGCCACCGGCCATAATTGGCAACACAATAAAGAAGAATACCTGAAACGGCTCCAGACCCAGCACGGTACCGACGCCGACCCCCACCAGCATGCCAACGATTTCCCCACACAGCATCGGCAAGAAAATCCGCAAAAAACCCTGAATCAGCGTGGTACGGTTCATGCTCATAATGCTGCCGACGATAATGCAGCAAATATAGAGATAGAGAATGTTGGTCGATTTATAGAATTTGGTGGTTGATTCCACTACCACATCCGGCAGCAGTCCGTAATGCACCAGCGCCGAAGGAATAAAGGTCGCGCAGATGGCCGCCGCCCCGAGCTTCCCCAGCACCGGCAGGCGTTTACCAAATTCGCCGCAGGCAAAACCGAAAAAAGCCAGTGTCGCCACCATAACCACAATATCGCTCGGTAGCTTGCCGCCCAGACAATCTATCGCGATCAGGCCGCCGGCCAGCAAAAACAGCGGCAAGGGGATAATACCGACTTTCCAGTTATCAAGAATGTGCCACCAGCGCTGTTTTAGCGGTGCTTTCGGCGTATTAATAGGATCGATGGTTGCAGGGAATGCGTTGTCTGTGGTGCTCATGATTAAGCCCTCTGATTATTATTCCTTTGCAGATTAGAGCGCCACGCACAGACTTAATGTGAGGATCAACAGATTAAAAACGAAGTTTTTATGGTCACTATGGTTTTTATGGTTTTTATTATTGGTGTGATATCGCGCTGATTTATTGGCGTGGTTTTTATGGTTTTTAAATCCGTGGCCGAATTCACCTTGATAAATCACCGCCAGCGGATAATGCTGGTACCAAGCACCTGCCCTGCGTGGACGCTCAAAAGTTTCCCTCAAGAACCCTGTTGGCATTGCAAAAGATGATCGCCTGCCGCCACTCTGATATTGTGCATAATACTTATGAAAGTTTCATTTCAATTTAAGTTATTCATTTCGTTGGTCGCCTTTTTCTCAGTGCTGTTCTCACTGTTCGGCGTTTATTATTATTTCGACGCCAGCCATCAGCTTTATCAGGAAATGAGCGCCCGGGCGAAAATACAGGCAGAAGAAATCGCCCTGATGCCGGATTTACGTCAGTGGGTGGCGCGTGAAGACGCTCAAGCCATCAAACCGTTTATGCAACATATCGCCAGCCGCAGCGACGCCAGTTTTATTGTGATTGGCGACAAGCATGGCCTGCATCTGTTTCATTCGGTCCATCCGGAATGGGTTGGCACCCGGCTGGTTGGCGGCGATAACCGGGCCGTACTGGAGGGGAAAAGCATCACCACCATCCGTAAAGGCGGGCTGGGGGTTTCCCTGCGCAGCAAAGCGCCCGTTTTCAATGACGCAGGCCAGGTTATCGGGATTGTTTCCGTCGGCTACCTCACCAGCTATCTCGACAGCATTACGCTGGAAAAAGCGCTCAATCTCTTTATCGCCGCATTGATACTGCTGATCGCACTGTTTGTATTCTCCTGGTACTTCACCCGCAGCATCAAAAAACAGATTTTTTCGCTGGAACCACGCGAAATCGGCCTGCTGGTTCGCCAGCAAAAAGCAATGATGGAATCGATATACGAAGGCGTGATTGCGATCGATCATAATCGGCGCATTGAAGTGATTAACCACGCTGCCCGCAGCCTGCTCGGGCTGACCCAGCCCGCGCACCAACTGCGCGGTAAATCAATCGATAGCGTCATTACCCCACAGCCGTTTTTCACCGGCGATGAGATGCTCGAAAACGATACTCACGATGAGTTGTGCCGATTTAACCAGCTTACCGTCCTCGCCAGCCGGGTACGCATCATGCTGGAAAATGCGCTACAGGGTTGGGTGATTACCTTCCGCGATCGCGATGAAATTAACTCCCTTAGCGCCCAGCTCAGCCAGGTAAAACGCTATGTCGATAACTTGCGTATTATGCGTCACGAGCAGCTAAACCGTATGACGACGCTTTCCGGTCTACTGCATATGGGCCACTATGATGAGGCGATTCGCTATATTCAGGCCCAGTCGGAACACGCCCAGGAACTGCTGGACTTTATCTCATCGCGTTTTCATTCCCCGACGCTGTGCGGCCTGCTATTGGGTAAAGCCGCCCGCGCACGGGAGAAAGGGGTGGAACTCAGCTTTGACCCCGCCTGCCGTATTGACCGCCCGCTGCCGTCATTGATGGAGTCTGAACTTATCTCTATCATCGGTAATTTGCTGGATAACGCCATTGAGGCCACCCAGCGCGCTGCGACGCCGCACGAAGCGGTCGAGATCCTGATTCAGCTTAATGCCCGGGAATTGATCATTGAGGTGGCTGACCGCGGGATCGGTATTCGCCCGGAAATCCGCGAGCGCATTTTTGAACGCGGCATCACAACCAAAACCCGTGGCGATCATGGTATTGGTCTTTATCTTATTGAGCACTATGTCACCCAGGCTGGCGGCACGATTGAAGTGGCCGATAACACGCCGCGCGGCGCGATTTTCACGCTGTTTATTCCCGCCAACGGGCCAGCCCTTCCGCAACAAGAGACGCACTATGCATCATGACCTGGTCGATGTACTGATCATCGAAGATGAAAGCGAACTGGCGCGGCTGCACGCCGAGCTTATCCACAAACACCCGCGCATGCGACTCACGGGAATGGCGGCATCCCTCGCCCAGGCGCGGCAGATACTCAACGCCAGGCCGCCGCAGCTGCTACTGCTTGATAACTACCTGCCGGACGGAAAAGGCGTCACCCTGATGAACGACCCCATTCTGGCCCAGGCTAACTGTTCGGTGATTTTTATTACCGCCGCCAGTGACATGGAAACCTGCAGTCTGGCAATCCGCAACGGTGCTTTCGACTACATCCTCAAGCCGGTGTCATGGAAGCGTCTGAGCCAGTCGCTTGAACGGTTCGTGCAGTTCTACGATCAACAGCGCGAATGGAAGATTGTCGACCAGCAGAACGTTGATTCACTGTATCAGTTGCAGGCGAAAAACTTCCGCGCCGATAGCGGCAGCAAAGGCATTGAAGAAAAAACCCTGGCGCGGGTGCAAAACCTGTTTACCGACAGAGAAGATCGCTGCTTTTCGGTTGATGAAGTGGTGAATGAGGCGGGGTTAAGTAAAACCACCGCCCGACGCTATCTGGAACACTGCGTGGAAATCGGCTTTCTGGATGTGGAAATGCTATACGGCAAAATCGGCCATCCGCGGCGGATGTACCGCCGCGCCGTCGGCACATCGTAACGCCGTCTCCCGCGCCGGGGAGAGGGCGGTAATTCAGAATCCGCGCTGCTCTTTAATAAGCTCCCAGGCTTTCTGGATCTCTTGCGCTTTCTGCTTGGCCATCTCCATCATCTCCGGCGGCAAGCCTTTCGCCACCAGTTTATCCGGATGGTGTTCGTTCATCAGTTTACGATAGGCGCGCTTAACGGTCGCGGCGTCATCAGTGGGCTTTACCCCTAATACGTTACAGGCATCTTCAAGGGTTGGCCCTCGCTGCGCCTGCTGCCAACCGGCATGGCCGCCGCGCTGGCCATACGATTGCTGCTGCGACTCACCGCCAAACTGCGCGCCGCCCTGCATCATACGCAGGAACTGATCGAACTGGGCGCGGGAAATCCCCAGCTCATCGGCAATAACAAACAGCACTTCACGCTCATTCGGATGCAACTCGCCATCGGCGAAGGCGGTTTGCAACTGAATTTCCAGAAACATCCGAATTAAATCAAAGCGCCCAAAACAGACGCTACGCAGCTGACGCATTTTCTCGCGCAGCGGATAATCATCTGATTTTCCGACCCGAAATGCCTGCTGTGCCGCGGTACGCGCTTCGCCATGCAGATTCATCCGATCCATCATCAGACTGGCGACATGAATATCCGCTTCAGTGACACGCCCTTTCGATTTGGTCAGATGCCCCATCACTTCAAAAGTGGTGGAAAAAAACAGCGACTGGCGCTCCTGCTGGTTGGCAAACACATTCAAACGGCGACTACGTGCACGGTCAAACATATGCCCGACTAAGAAGCCCAGCACCACGCCCCAGAAGCCGCCCCCCATCATCAACGCCACCGCAACGCCAATTATTTTCCCCAAATACTGCATAGACTCCCCAATCTCTCAGCCGCCAGTTAAGCTATATCTGACCGCACATTACAAAGCGCTGACGCCTCGGTCAATTATGGGACATAGCCTATAATTTGCTTTATCATACTCGTCATTCTACACGGTGCCTAACGCTCGGGAATAAAACGGGCCGGATTAACACTAGCGCGATTAAGATGAGTACGTTAGGCTCTGACCGTTTGCAAGCCGCTGCTACATGATGACGGAACAACAAATACAACGTATGAAAAAACGTATTCCCAGCCTACTGGCAACCATGATTGCCAGCGCCTTGTATAGCCAACAAGGCTTCGCTGCCGATCTCGCCACGCAGTGTATGCTTGGCGTCCCTGCCTATACACGTCCTTTGGTTGAAGGGAAGCCCAACGACCTGCCGGTGACGATTAATGCCGATCACGCGAAAGGCAACTATCCTGATAATGCCGTATTTACCGGCAACGTTGATATTAATCAGGGGAACAGCCGTCTCCAGGCCGATGAGGTTCAGCTTCATCAGCAGCAGGCCGCAGGCCAGGCGCAACCCGTACGCACGATTGACGCCCTCGGCCATGTTCACTATGACGACAATCAGGTGATCCTGAAAGGGCCGAAGGCCTGGTCGAATCTGAACACCAAAGATACTAACGTCTGGCAGGGCGATTACCAAATGGTGGGTCGTCAGGGCCGCGGCAGCGCTGACCTGATGAAGCAGCGCGGCGAAAACCGCTATACGATATTAGAAAACGGCAGCTTTACCTCCTGCCTGCCAGGGTCTGACACCTGGAGCGTCGTCGGCAGCGAAGTTATCCACGACCGCCAGGAGCAGGTGGCGGAAATCTGGAACGCGCGGTTTAAACTCGGCTCGGTGCCGATTTTTTACAGCCCTTACCTGCAACTGCCGGTAGGCGATAAACGCCGCTCAGGCTTCCTGATCCCGAACGCCAAATACAGTACCAAAAACGGCGTGGAGTTCTATCTTCCTTACTACTGGAATATCGCGCCTAACTTCGATGCCACGTTGACCCCGCACTACATGAGCAAGCGCGGCGGCGTCATGTGGGAAAACGAGTTCCGCTATCTCACCGAGGCGGGCACCGGCCTGCTGGAGTTCGATTATCTGCCATCGGATAGCATTTATCGCAACGATCACCCGGACGACGGCAACAGCCGCCGCTGGTTGTTCTACTGGAAGCATTCCGGCGTTATCGACCAGGTGTGGCGTCTGAATGCCGACTACACCAAAGTCAGCGATCCCGATTACTTCAACGATTTTAGCTCCAAATACGGTTCCAGTACCGACGGCTACGCCACGCAAAAACTGAGCGCGGGCTACGCCAATCAGAACTTTGACGCCACCGTGTCGACGAAGCAGTTCCAGGTCTTTAACCGGGAATCAAGTAACGCCTATTCCGCCGAACCGCAGCTGGATGTCAATTATTATCAGAACGATGTCGGCCCGTTTGATACCCATCTTTATGGCCAGGCGGTGCACTTTGTTAACTCAAACAGCAATATGCCGGAAGCCACCCGGGTTCACTTTGAACCGACCATCGATCTGCCGCTGTCTAACGGCTGGGGAAGTCTCGATACCGAGGCAAAACTGCTGGCAACGCATTATCAGCAGAGCAACCTTGATACTTATAACGCAGCCAACGGGACTGACTATAAAGATTCCGTTAACCGCGTCATGCCGCAGTTTAAAGTCGATGGCAAAATGGTTTTCGAGCGCGATATGCAAGAGAACTATACCCAGACGCTTGAACCGCGCGTGCAGTATCTGTATATCCCCTATCGTGACCAGAGCAAGATCGGCAGCTACGACTCCACGCTGCTGCAATCGGACTACAATGGCCTGTTCCGCGACCGCACCTATAGCGGCCTCGACCGTATTGCTTCGGCCAATCAGCTGACTACCGGCGTCACATCGCGCGTTTATGATTCCGCCGCCGTTGAACGTTTTAATATTTCCGTTGGTCAAATCTACTATTTCACCGAGGCACGAACCGGTGACGACAACATCAACTGGGAGAACAACGACACGCGAGGTTCACTGGTATGGGCTGGCGACACCTACTGGCGCATCACCGATGACTGGGGTTTACGCGGGGGCATTCAGTACGATACGCGTCTGGATAACGTCGCAACCGGCAACGGAACCGTGGAATACCGTCGCGACGAAAACCGTTTAGTACAACTTAACTACCGTTACGCAAGCCCGGAGTACATTCAGGCGACACTGCCTTCGTATTCCACCGCTAAGCAGTATAAAGATGGGATTTCGCAGGTAGGTATCACCGCCAGCTGGCCAATCGTCGATCGTTGGGCTGTCGTCGGCGCGTACTACTACGACACGAATACCAGAAAATCAGCGAACCAGATGTTAGGGGTGCAGTATAGCTCCTGCTGTTACGCTATCCGCGTCGGCTATGAACGCAAGATCAACGGCTGGGATAACGACAGCAGCGAAAGCAAATACGATAATACCTTCGGCTTTAACATTGAGCTGCGTGGTCTGAGTTCCAACTACGGTCTCGGCACCCAACAAATGCTGCGTTCGAACATTTTACCGTACCAGAGCTCCCTGTGATGTGGCTGGTTTACAACGTAATCCGCAATTGCGGTTAATTGAAATGGAAAAAGTATGAAGAACTGGAAAACGCTGCTTCTCGGTATCGCCATGATCGCGAATACCAGTTTCGCTGCCCCACAGGTTATCGATAAAGTAGCGGCTGTCGTCAATAATGGCGTTGTTCTGGAAAGCGACGTCGATGGTTTGATGCAATCGGTAAAACTTAACGCCCACCAGGCCGGGCAGCAGTTGCCGGATGACGCAACCTTACGTCATCAGATCCTCGAACGGCTGATCATGGACCAGATCATTCTGCAGATGGGCCAGAAAATGGGCGTGAAGATCTCTGACGATCAGCTCGACCAGGCCATCGCCAACATCGCCAAACAAAACAATATGACCATGGATCAGATGCGTAGCCGTCTGGCCTATGACGGGATCAACTACAACACCTATCGTAATCAAATTCGCAAAGAGATGTTGATTGCGGAAGTGCGTAACAATGAAGTTCGTCGTCGCATCACCATTCTGCCGCAGGAAGTGGAAACGCTGGCCAAACAGATTGGCGATCAGAACGATGCCAGCACTGAACTGAACCTTAGCCACATCCTGATCCCGCTGCCGGAAAATCCAACTTCCGAGCAGGTTGCCGCTGCGCAGGCGCAGGCAAACTCGGTGGTTGAGCAGGCGCGCAACGGCGCAGACTTCGGCAAACTGGCTATTACCTATTCTGCCGACCAGCAGGCGCTGAAAGGCGGCCAGATGGGATGGGGGCGTATTCAGGAGCTGCCAGGCATCTTTGCTCAGGCGCTGAGTACCGCGAAGAAAGGCGATATTGTTGGCCCGATTCGTTCCGGCGTTGGCTTCCATATCCTGAAGGTTAACGATATGCGCGGCGGCAACCAGAACATCTCGGTCACCGAAGTTCACGCTCGACATATCCTGCTGAAACCGTCGCCGATTATGAACAACGATCAGGCACGCGAGAAGCTGGAGCAGATCGCGGCTGACATTAAGAGCGGTAAAACCACCTTCGCTCAGGCAGCGAAAGCGTTTTCCGAAGATCCGGGTTCCGCCAACCAGGGCGGTGATTTAGGCTGGGCGGCGCCGGATGTCTTCGATCCGGCGTTCCGCGATGCGCTGATGCATCTCAACAAAGGTCAGATCAGCGCCCCGGTTCGCTCCTCTTTCGGCTGGCACCTGATTCAGCTGCTGGATACCCGCAAAGTTGACAAAACCGATGCCGCGCAAAAAGACCGCGCTTACCGCATGCTGATGAACCGCAAATTCTCTGAAGAAGCGGCCACCTGGATGCAGGAACAGCGCGCCAGCGCCTACGTTAAGATTCTGAACAACTAATCGCATAAGCCTCATACACAACATCGTTCAGGGTGTATCGAGGCGGCTAAGCGAATCGCCCCGGCCTTTGACCGGGGTGACGAAGCGCAGCCAGTAAGAGATCGTCTGAAGGATGAAGTGTATGAATCGCGTTGTTATCACTCCCGGCGAACCCGCAGGGATTGGCCCCGACCTCGTGGTGCAGCTTGCACAGCGCGACTGGCCGGTCGAACTGGTCGTTTGCGCCGACGGCGCGCTGTTGTCTGACAGAGCAAAGCTGCTCGGTCTCTCTTTATCCCTTTTGCCTTACGAACCCACGCAGCCGGCGACACCGCAACGCGCAGGTACCCTGACGCTGCTTCCCGTCGCCCTCAATGCGCCGGTTGAACCGGGCGTGCTCAACGTCAAAAACGGCGGTTATGTGGTCGACACGCTGGCTCGCGCCTGCGATGGTTGCCTGAACGGCGAATTCGCCGCGCTGATTACCGGGCCGGTGCATAAAGGTATTATCAACGACGCGGGAATCCCCTTTACCGGCCATACTGAGTTCTTCGAAGCGCGTTCACAGGCCAGTAAAGTGGTCATGATGCTGGCAACCGAAGCGCTTCGCGTGGCGTTGGTGACCACCCATCTGCCGCTCAAAGCGGTAAGCGAGGCGATCACCCCCGAGCTGCTGCGCGAAATCATCACCATCCTCGATCATGATTTGCGCAGCAAATTTGGCATCAAGGACCCGCACGTACTGGTTTGCGGCCTGAACCCGCATGCGGGTGAAGGCGGCCATATGGGCACGGAAGAGATCGATACGATAATTCCGGTGCTGGAAGAGATGCGCGCGAAGGGCATGAACCTCAGCGGCCCGTTACCGGCGGATACCCTGTTTCAGGCAAAATATCTCGACCATGCCGATGCGGTACTCGCGATGTATCACGATCAGGGCCTGCCCGTGCTAAAATACCAGGGCTTTGGCCGCGGCGTGAATATTACGCTCGGTTTACCTTTTATTCGCACTTCCGTTGACCACGGTACCGCGCTTGAACTTGCGGGCCAGGGGAAAGCGGAAGTCGGCAGTTTTATCACGGCGCTTAATCTCGCCATCAAAATGATTGTTAATACTCAATGAATAATCGAGTCCATCAGGGCCACTTAGCCCGTAAACGCTTCGGGCAAAACTTTCTCAACGATCGCTTCGTGATCGACAGCATTGTCTCGGCCATCAATCCACAAAAAGGTCAGGCAATGGTTGAAATCGGCCCCGGCCTCGCCGCGCTGACCGAGCCGGTCGGCGAACGCCTCGACCAGTTGACCGTCATCGAGCTGGACCGCGATCTGGCCGCCCGTCTGCAAACCCACCCGTTTCTCGGGCCAAAGCTGACGATTTATCAGCAGGATGCCATGACCATGAACTTCGGCGAGCTGTCCCGGAGCCTGGGCCAGCCGCTGCGCGTTTTCGGCAACCTGCCATATAACATCTCAACGCCGCTCATGTTTCATCTGTTCAGCTATACTGATGCCATTGCCGATATGCACTTTATGCTACAAAAAGAGGTGGTCAATCGTCTGGTCGCCGGGCCGAACAGTAAGGCGTATGGTCGGTTAAGCGTAATGGCGCAGTATTACTGCCAGATAATCCCGGTGCTTGAAGTGCCGCCGAGCGCCTTTACGCCGCCGCCTAAAGTCGATTCCGCCGTCGTACGTCTGGTGCCTTACCGCACATTGCCCCATCCGGTAAAAGAAGTACGCGTGCTGAGCCGTATTACGACCGAGGCGTTTAACCAGCGGCGCAAAACCATCCGCAACAGCCTTGGTAATCTGTTCAGCATAGAGGTTCTGAGCGAACTGGGCATCGATCCGGCAATGCGCGCAGAGAATATTTCCGTGGCGCAGTACTGTCAGCTAGCTAACTGGTTATCCGATCATCCCCCTGTCAAGGAGAGCTAACCATGATTAATTCGCCCCGAATGTGTGTGCAGGTGCAAAGCGTCTATATCGAATCGCAATCTTCCCCGGAAGAAGAGCGCTACGTCTTCGCTTATACCGTCACCATTCGCAATCTGGGGCGGACTCAGGTTCAGCTTCTTGGCCGCTACTGGCTTATCACCAACGGTCATGGTCGTGAGACCGAAGTTCAGGGGGAAGGGGTTGTCGGCGAACAGCCATATATTCCCGCTGGCGGCGAATTTCAATACACCAGCGGCGCGGTTATCGAAACGCCGCTGGGCACCATGCAGGGTCATTATGAAATGATCGATGTGAACGGTACGCCGTTCGCCATTGAAATCCCTGTTTTCCGTCTCGCAGTACCAACGCTCATCCATTAAAACAATGTCTACATACCTTATTGGCGACGTTCACGGTTGTTACGATGAATTGATCGCATTATTAGAGCAGGTGGAGTTTAATCCTGAGGTTGATACCCTGTGGCTCACCGGCGATCTGGTCGCGCGCGGTCCCGGTTCTCTCGAAGTGCTGCGTTTCGTGAAACAGCTTGGCGATAGCGTACGCATCGTCCTGGGTAATCACGATCTTCATCTGCTGGCGGTTTTCGCCGGTATCAGCCGCAATAAGCCGAAGGATCGGCTAAAAGCACTGCTTGAAGCGCCTGATGCCGATGAGTTGCTCAACTGGCTGCGTCGCCAGCCGATGATGCAAATCGATGAAGAGAAAAAGCTGGTGATGACCCATGCCGGGATTACCCCGCAATGGGATCTGGCCACCGCCAGACAGTGCGCTCGCGATGTGGAAGCGGTGCTGTCCAGCGACTCCTACCCGTTCTTCCTCGACGCCATGTACGGCGATATGCCAAATAACTGGAGCAATGAACTCAGCGGCCTGGCGCGCCTGCGCTTTATTTCCAACGCCTTTACCCGCATGCGCTACTGTTTTCCGAACGGGCAACTGGATATGTACGCCAAAGAGGCGCCGGAAAACGCCCCCGCGCCGCTAAAACCGTGGTTTGCCATTCCTGGCCCGGTGGCCAGCGAATACAGCATTGCTTTCGGTCATTGGGCTTCGCTGGAAGGAAAAGGCACGCCGGAAGGGATCTATGCGCTGGATACCGGCTGCTGCTGGGGCGGGGATCTCACCTGCCTGCGCTGGGAAGATAAACGCTACTTTGTGCAGCCGTCGAACCGTCATCTTGATTCAGGCAAAGGCGAAGCGGTAAACGCCTGAGTCTTATGTTGTCGGCTGGATAAGGCGTTTACGCCGCTATCCGGCATTCACGCCACATCATTATCTGAGATAGCTGCTTATCAGGCCGACAAATCTGCATGACCACGACCGATTAACGACGTTCCAGAATCTCGAAACAGTAGCTATGAGAGTTCTGCGCGTCGGCGTCGTGGAACTCACTGAATACGGACTCCCACTGATCCGGATCGTAATCCGGGAAGTGGGTATCACCCTCGACTTCCGCGTCAATATGCGTCAGATAGAGCTTGTGCGCTTTCGGCAGAAACTGTTCATAAACACGACCGCCGCCAATCACCATCATCTCTTCGACATCGCCGCAGGCGGCAATGGCTTCATCAACCGATTTTACCCACTGTACGCGTTCGTCGGTGCCTGGCTGGCTGCTGATAACAATATTTTTACGCCCGGGTAAAGGGCGACCAATGGATTCCCAGGTCAGACGCCCCATCACTACCGGTTTGTTTAACGTGTTGCGCTTAAACCAGGCGAGATCGGCGGGCACATTCCACGGCATGGCGTTTTCCATACCGATAACGCGATCGACCGCTAACGCCGCAATAAGACTGATCATTGATTAATTCCCGAATACAAAAAATTGCCGCCACTATACGGAAAGCGTAATACTTCGTCGACTGGACAGAGAGTAAAGAATAAGGAAATTTTTAGATTTGCTGGCAAGCCCACGTAAGCCTGGTGAGCCGCCAGCAGCGGATTTAAATGGAAAACAAAATATTACTTGTAAAACTCACGTGACACCCTGAATTCATTTCATGACACCGGCTTATTCTGCGGCTCATCAGCAATATCGCCAGTATGTATTCCTTCTTCCGTCCCCTGCCAGCCATGACGCTGAACCAGCGACAAATGGTTGCGATCTTCGTTGATGATATCGGCCAGCATCTCGCTGGTACGCTTGAACACCGCCACCCGGGAAGCCGAATCGTTTTCCGCCATGACCACCATCTCCTCAACCATTTGCAGATTAAAACGGCGGAACAGATCGGCGCGCTCCCTGGCCTCGTATGCCCCCAGCCCCAGAGCCTCCAGGGTCATGCGCCCGGATCTCAGCGCCGCTTCAAAGGTTTCACGTTCCGGTGCTTCTATCCCGGCCTGACGCAACTTGATGTAATGGTTAACATCACGGGCACGGGAAATAATGTGCAGATGCGGAAAGTGCTCTTTTGCCAGTTCCACCAGTTGCAGGCTGGTCTGCGGATCATCGATAGCGTTAATCAACACTTCCGCATTCTCCGCCCCGGCGGATTCCAGCAGATCAGCGCGCGTGGCATCGCCGTAAAACACTTTCATATCAAATTTGCGCAAGGTATCGATATGGTCAGGATCATGATCGAGGATAACCATCTTTACGCCGCTGGAGAGCAGCACACGACCGACGATCTGCCCATAACGACCAAATCCGGCGATAATCACCCGCGGCTGCTCTTCATCAATTTCATCAGCTTCGCGCTGCTGGCCCCCCGTAGATTTTTCCAGACGCGTCAGCAGTACCAGCAGAATCGGCGTTGCCGCCATCGACAGTGCGACGGCCAGCGTTAACGCCTTCGCCCATTCGCTGTCCAGCACATCGGCCATCTGCGCTGCGCTGAACACGACAAAGGCAAACTCACTCCCCTGTCCCAGCAGTACCGCAAACCAGCGGCGCTGGGCGCGCGGTACGCTCAGCGGTTTGGCAATGAGCCACAGCATCAGGGATTTAATCACCAGAAAACCCACCAGTAAAATCAGAATGCGCAGCGGATGGGTCGCCAGGGTACCAAAATCGACAGACATGCCGACACCGATAAAAAAGAGCCCCATCAAAAGGCCCTTAAACGGTTCGATATCGCTTTCCAGCGCGTGACGATACTCCGAGCTCGCCAGCAGCACCCCGGCAAGGAACGCGCCCATCGCCATCGACAGGCCAACCTCTTCGAGCAGCAATCCGAAACCAAATACGAGAAACAAGGCCACGGCGCTGAACACTTCTCGCAGGCCGGAACGTGCGGCAAAGCGCAGCATCGGTCGGGTAAGGTAGCGCCCGAGCACCACCACCAGCGCCAGCGCCCCCACGACCTTCAGCGCCGACAGGGCAAACGCGCCCAGCGTCGTCGAGCCGCCGCTCGCCGCCAGCAGCGGGATCATCGCCACCAGCGGAATAGCGGCAATATCCTGGAATAGCAGCACCGCAAAAGCGCTACGGCCCAGTTGCGTCACCATCAGGTTACGCTCGTTCATCACCTGCATCGCAATCGCCGTTGAGGAGAGCGCCAGAGTCATACCTATCAGCTCCGCCACCTGCCAGCGCAGGCCAAGCGACATACAGAACAGCCCAATCAGCGTGCCGCAGACCACCATCTGCAACGCCCCACCGCCGAACACCGAAGCGCGCAGCTTCCACAGGCGCTGAGGATCCAGTTCCAGGCCAATGACAAACAGCATCAGCACCACGCCGATTTCAGCAAAGTGCAGAATTGACTCAGCATCCGTGACCAGCCGCAGCCCCCACGGGCCGATAATACACCCGGCGATTAAATAGCCGAGCACCGATCCCAGCCCACAGCGCACGGCAATCGGGACAATCAGCGCGGCAGAACCTAAATAGATCAGCGCCTGTATAAGCGTGTGGCTATCCATTCTGATGTGCCTCCTGCCATTCTATTAAACGTTGCCGATAATGGCGCGCCTGCGCCTGGAGGGTTTCATCATCACAGACGAACGTGCAATGAATGGCGAACGGTGGTAACCACTTCATGCCACAGTACAGACTGGTCGCCTGTAGCGGCTGGGCCAGAACATCAAAACCGGGAAAAGCGCCAGTATCAAAGTGGCTTTCACCGCCGCCGGTCGTCACCGCCCACATCAGCGATTTACCGCGCAGCGCGCTGCCGTTGTGACCATATGCCCAGCCGTGCGACAGGACTTTATCCATCCACAGTTTCAGCAACGGCGGCACGCTGTACCACTGCATCGGATGCTGCCAGATAACCAGATCGGCGCGAACCAGCGCCGCCTGTTCGGCGGCGACGTCGATATTAAAATCAGGGTACAGTTGATAGAGGGAGCGTATCTCTACGCCGTCAAGCCTCCCTGCCTGCTCAAGCATCCGCTTATTCGCATGCGAGTGCTGCGGATAAGGGTGCGCATAAATTATAAGAATCATTGATTAGCCTGCATTCGCTCCTGTAGTAATCAGCAAGAGTGTAGACAGTTAATCAAAACGCTTACAACGATAAGTGCGATCTATACCGCGTTATTTTACGCATTCCGCGGCTGTTTATTGACCGCGATATCCGACTCGGAGGTATCAAGGTCGCACTTCTTCGGCAACAAGAAAGTGATGGTTCCGGCAATGATCAACGACCCGGCCAACGCACAGACCGCGACGTTCTGACCATAAAGATAAATCATCACGCCGACCAGATATGGACCGCAAAAACCGCCAAGGTTACCCAGACCATTAATCACACCACGAGCGCTCCCGGCCACTTCCGGCGAGGCGATACGTCCGGGCATCGACCAGAATGGGCTGGTTGCCGACTTCAGGAAGAAACCACAGACCACCAGCGCAATATAAGCCGCCACCACATGCTCGCGCAGCACGACTGAGGCCACCAGCGCCGCCGCGAAGCAGTAGAGCGAGAAACGAACCCACAGACGACGTTTACCACTGCGATCGCTGAATAGCGAGATCGCGTAGATCCCGGCCAGGGTCGCGATGAACGGCAGTATGGCGAGGAATCCGACGCTAGCCATACTACCGCCGGTCAGTCCTTTAAGGATCGTCGGCAGCCATAGCGTGTAACCATAATCACCGGTCTGGTAAAAGAAGTTGAGGATCACCAGCTTCATCAGGCCAGGGTTACGGAACACGTCTTTCACCGGCGCATTGCTCACTGGCGCTTCGGCCAGTTTTACCGCTCGTTCAGCCGCAAGCGTAGTGACAAGATATTGACGCTCGCTTTCCGGCAACCAGCGGGCTTCTTCCGGGCGGTCGCTAATCATAAACCACCATACCGCCAGCACGACTACCGACAGCAACCCTTCGATGATAAACAGCCAGCGCCAGTCCAGCGCCGCAATAATGGCGCCCGACACTGGCGCGGTCAGCATGCCGCCCAGTGGGGCAAACATCATCACAAAAGCATTCGCCCGACCAAGCTCTTTTTCCGGAAACCAGTTGCTGATCATCGTCAGCACCACCGGCAGCATGCCGCCTTCAGAGACCCCGAGAATAAAACGTAACACCAGCAATTGATATTCATGAGTCACAAAACCGGTGGCGATAGACACAACCGCCCAGGCGATCAGTGACCAGGCAATAAACGTCTTGCCACTGCCGTTTACCGCAATTCTGCCGCCGGGTATTTGCAGAAATAAATAACCAATAAAAAATATTCCGCTGGCGACACCAGCCATCTGACTGGTAATACCTAAATCCGTTTCCATTCCGCCGGGCAGCGCAAAACTAATATTAACCCGGTCCATAAACGAAATAATACAAGCAATCAATACCGGCGTAATAATACGCAGCCAGCGGGTGCTGGGAATTTTATCGTTCATATATCGCACTCTCTATGCAGAGGTTATCATTGTAATAAAGTGAGCGTAGGGACAGAGAAATAAACGTGAGAATTAATTAATTGCGTTCGGCAATACCGTACCGGCGAAATAAGCCGCCACATTGGCATAAACCACATCGCTCATTTTCTGCCGCGTCTCATGAGTGGCGCTGGCAACATGCGGCTGTAGTACTACATTATTGAGCGCAATCAGCTCTGCCGGTACATTTGGCTCATCTTCGAAGACGTCAAGACCGGCTCCGGCGATAACACCGTTTTGTAACGCCTGGATCAGTGCTTTCTCGTCCACCAGCGAGCCGCGGGCAATATTAATCAGCCAGGCATGTTTCGGCATGACGTTAAACACGGAAGCGTCAATCAGCCCGCGATTAGCTTCGCCTCCCGAGGCGGCAATCACCAGGAAGTCGCTTTCATGGGCCAGCGTGTGCAGGTCCGCGCACCACTGATAACTGAGTCCTTTCACTTTTTTGCGATCCGTATAAAGCACCTCCATATCGAATCCGCGGGCGCGGCGAGCGATAGCCTGGCCGATATTGCCCATCCCCAGCAGGCCGATGCGTTTGCCGCTCACCTGAGTCGCCAGCGGCAGCCCGCCGGTCAGCCAGCGCCCTTCCCGCACGAAACGATCGCCCTGACACAACTGACGCGAACCGGCCAGCAGAAGCCCCATCGCCAGGTCGGCGACATCGTTGGTCAACACGCCAGAAGTAATAGAGACGGCGATCTGCCGGGTGCGGGTGAACTCCAAATCGACGGCATCGGTACCCACGCCGAAGATAGCAATCAACCCAACGTGCGGCAGCAGCTCCAGAACGCTGTTCTGAACGCCAACATCACCCCGGGTGACCACGACCGCAATATTCTCCCCCTGTTCGCGCAGAAAAGCGATCGGATCGTCCTGCTCATACAGGCGATACAATGGAAACTCGGCGGCCAGCTGCGCCTGTAGGGTATCGATAACGGGGGCCACTAAAAGGACGGCGCGGGTAATAGCATTATTCATCAGATCACCTGTTTGATATTTCAGTACGACGGTAGTCACTATCAAACGGATTTTCTATGTGGTTTTTTGCGATCTGCATCACGCTGAATCGTGTTAAAAATAGCTGTTACGCGCTCCGTGATCGCTAAGACAAAACCGGCCTGCAGCGGCATGACAGCGGAAAATACGTTAACGTTCCGCTAACACCGCGCCATTAACGGTCAGGCAGAGTTAAATCGTTTCCCCCATCGACAAGCGATAATGCAGATCGACTTTCTCAATCGTGGGCAGTCCTTTGATTTTCTTAATTAAAATTTCCGTTGCGACTTTACCCATTTCAAAGCGTGGCGTCAGTACGCTGGCAAGACGCGGGGAGACGATCTGCCCGATCTCCAGACCATGAAAACCGGCAATCGCCAGTTCCTGCGGCACATTGATACCGGAAGCCAGGCACTCCTGTAACACGCCAACGGCAAGATCGTCATTGGTACAAAGAATCGCATCCATATCTGCGTACATCTGACGAGCGAGGGTCATCATCCCGGTTCCTATCGACACCGACGACACTTTGTTCGGCGCGATACGTCCCTGCGGCAATCCAGCATTGGTCATCGCCTGACAGTAACCGGCATAGCGCTGCTCATCTCGCACGTCGGACATCGAACCAAAATAGATTACCCGCCGCTTACCGCTCGCCAGCAGCATATTGGTCATATCGAATCCGGCGTTGAAGTTATCAAAGCCGACATTAATGCGCCCGACGTTATCCGTCAGCCCCATCACCTCGGCCACGGGAATCTTTGCCGCATTGAGGTATTTATCCGCCCGCAACGTATGGACCGACTCGGTTAGCAGCAGGCCTTTGACGTTAAAGGCTAACACAGCGGCAATCTGCTCCTCTTCACGCTGACGGTCATAGTCGTAATTCACCACCAGCGTCTGATAACCGTGGGTAGCGGTGACCGACTCAATCCCGGCCAGCAGATCGGCAAAAATTTGATTATGAAAGGAGGGAATAAGCACGCCAATACGCGGAACGGCAACGCTAATCATCGCCGGATTATCAGGGTCCGGTTCGTAGCCGATTTCGGCAATAACGCTGGCGATACGCTCTGCCGTTTCCGGCTTGACCTTGTCCGGCGTACGTAAATAGCGGCTGACGGTCATCTTGGTTACGCCTGCCAGCGCTGCAATATCATTGAGCGTAATGCGTTGTACTTTCATTTATCGACCCGTCAAATACATCCACTGCATCAGGCCATTATGCCTGTCACTGGTTAAAAAGAGAATCTTACGGCTCCCGTGTTAACCTGCTGAGCTACGGTAATTTCCATCCCGCTTCACGTTTAGCGTAACCCCTTTTGGTAACACCGTTTTGAGTGATCTTCATCACAGTTTTACCCAACAAAAATCCGTGAGATAGAGCACAGGTTATTCCGGTTACGTTTTTTATCAAATCAGAATTACCGGGCGCAACATCATTTATATTCAGCCGTTAATCAGGACATCAAGATGAAAGATCTTTTCAGCTTACAAGGCAAACGTATTTTAATTACTGGCGCAGGACAAGGGATTGGCTTTGTCATGGCGCAGGGCCTTGCGCAATATGGTGCGGAAATTATTATTAACGATATTTCAGCATCGCGCGCTGATGATGCGGTAATGAAATTACGCGATGAAGGTGCTACCGCGCATGCTGCGGTATTTAATGTTACCGATGCCGATTCCGTAGAAAACGCGATTAATCAAATTGAAAATGAAACCGGCGCAATTGATGTCTTATTTAATAATGCCGGAATTCAGCGCCGTCATCCGTTTACCGAGTTTCCGGTACAGGAATGGAATGACGTTATTTCGGTAAACCAAACCGCCGTATTTCTCGTTTCCCAGGCCGTTGCTAAACGCATGATTAGCCGCCAGCAGGGAAAAATCGTCAATATCTGTTCGATGCAGAGCGAACTGGGACGCGACACGATCACCCCATATGCTGCGGCGAAAGGCGCGGTGAAGATGTTAACCCGCGGGATGTGCGTCGAGCTGGCGCGCTACAACATCCAGGTCAACGGTATCGCGCCGGGTTACTTTAAAACGGCGATGACAAAGGCGCTGGTTGACGATCAAGCCTTCACCGACTGGCTATGCAAACGTACCCCCGCCGCCCGCTGGGGTGACCCGCAGGAGCTGGTTGGCGCAGCGGTATTCTTATCATCCAAAGCCTCGGATTTCGTTAACGGTCACCTGCTGTTCGTCGATGGCGGCATGCTTGTCGCCGTCTGAACAAGGAGTTCACTCACTATGGCAGGGCAATGCATTATTTTAATGGGCGTCTCCGGGACCGGCAAAACCACCGTCGGTCAGGCCTTAGCCCAGGCGCTTGGCGCAAAATTTATCGATGGTGACGATCTGCATCCGCGGAAAAATATCGTCAAAATGGCCGCCAGCCAGCCGCTTGATGATGACGATCGCCAGCCGTGGCTGGAGCGCATCGGCGATGTGATTTTCAGCCTTGGACAGAAGAACGAGTCCGGCGTACTGGTGTGCTCAGCGCTGAAAAAGCGCTACCGCAACCAGCTGCGCGAGGGCAACCCCCATTTGCGCTTCCTGTGGCTGACCGGCGACTATGACTGCATTTTGCAGCGTATGCAGACGCGTAAGGGCCACTTTATGCCAGAGGCCTTGTTGCGCAGCCAGTTCGCCACCCTGGAGACGCCGGACGCCAGCGAAAGCGATGTTTTAGCCGTCGATATCACGCCCGATGTCCCGGACATCGTGGCGCATTCCATCACGCTACTCAACCATCATCAACGACAGGGGATCCCGGCATGATTATTGATACCTTAACCGCCGCCGCCAAAAATAACGTTTACCCACCGGTTATCCGCAAAGCGTTACAGGCGGTATTGCAGCAGGATCCACAGACACTGCCACCGGGGAAATACACCATTGATGGCGATAATCTGTTTTTTACCGTCGTTGAAGGCAGGACGAAACCGCTGGTGGAACAGCGCCCAGAATATCATCATCAGTACATAGATATTCATATTGTACTGAAAGGCGAGGAGATTATCGGTGCCGGTAATCAGGGTCTGGAGATCGTAGAAGATGGCCCGTTTAATACGACGCATGATATTGGGTTCTGTCAGAAAATCAGCAGCGAAACGCTGATTCATCTGTACCCCGAGGAACTGGCGATTCTGTTCCCCGGAGAGCTGCACCGGCCAATGTCCGCCATGGATACGGGCGCCCCGCTGCGCAAGATTATTGTCAAAATAGACCACGCCTTGCTTTAATGAATCGGCCTCGCAGCAATTCCAGCGAGCCCATAGATAGCGTTTAGATATCCTGCTCATCTATCAGTTGAGCATCCAGGCATAGGTTTCGGTCGTTCCACGCCTGTCGGTGCCCAAACGTATGGCGACACTTTACGCCTCATGATAATGCGCAGGATCTTGCCGCAACAAAAAAAGCGCCTCCGGCGTCGACCACCGGAGGCGCTTTTATCAACAAATTACCTTACTTTTTAATTTGCGCGTGCATTTCCTGTACCGATGTCACCTTCTCCATTGCGTTGGCATTCAGCGCCATCGTGGTGGCGAACCCGCCGTTCAGCGTAGTGTCATAGTGTACTTTGTACTGTAGCGCACTGCGGCGAATCAGCTTGGAGTCTTCAATCGCCTGACGACCTGCGGTGGTGTTGATAATGTAGGTGTATTCGCCATTCTTGATGCGATCCTGAATATGCGGACGACCTTCATGCACTTTGTTCACCAGACGCGGGTTGATACCGGCTTCGCCCAGCACAATCGCCGTGCCGTGAGTTGCATCCAGTTCAAAACCAAACTTCAGCAGTTTCGCCGCCAGATCCACCACGCGCTCTTTGTCGCCTTCGCGCACGGAGAGCAGCGCACGGCCCGATTTCTTCATCGTTGAGTTACTGCCCAGTTGCGCCTTAGCGAACGCCTCCGCGAAGGTGCGGCCTACGCCCATCACTTCACCGGTAGAGCGCATTTCCGGCCCTAACAGCGGGTCAACGCCAGGGAACTTGTTAAACGGCAGCACCACCTCTTTCACCGAGTAGTACGGTGGGATAATTTCTTTCGTCACGCCCTGCTCGGCCAGCGATTTGCCCGCCATCACGCGCGCCGCCACTTTCGCCAGCGGCACGCCGGTGGCTTTGGAGACGAACGGCACGGTACGCGCCGCACGCGGGTTGACTTCAATCAGATAAACTTCGTTGTTTTTGACCGCGAACTGTACGTTCATCAGACCGCGCACCTGCAGCTCAAACGCCAGCTTCTGCACCTGCTCGCGCATCACATCCTGAATCTCCTGGCTCAGGGTGTAGGCGGGCAGCGAACAGGCGGAGTCGCCGGAGTGGACGCCCGCCTGCTCGATATGCTCCATGATACCGCCAATCAGCACCATTTCGCCGTCGCAGATGGCGTCCACATCCACTTCCACCGCATCGTCAAGGAAACGGTCCAGCAGCACAGGCGCATCGTTGGAGACGCTGACGGCGGTCTGGAAGTAGCGACGCAGGTCGATTTCATCATAGACAATTTCCATCGCCCGGCCACCGAGAACGTAGGACGGACGCACCACCAGCGGGTAGCCAATCTCTTTCGCCTTCTCAACGGCCTGCTCAATCGCCGTCACGGTGGCGTTAGCCGGTTGTTTCAGTTTCAGGCGGTCAACCGCATGCTGGAAGCGCTCACGGTCTTCCGCGCGGTCAATCGCATCCGGGCTGGTGCCGATAACCGGCACGCCAGCCGCTTCCAGCGCGCGCGCCAGCTTCAGCGGCGTCTGGCCGCCGTACTGGACGATAACGCCTTTCGGCTTCTCGATACGCACGATTTCCAGCACATCTTCCAGCGTCACCGGTTCGAAGTAGAGGCGGTCAGAGGTGTCGTAGTCGGTAGAAACGGTTTCCGGGTTACAGTTGACCATAATGGTCTCGTAGCCGTCTTCGCGCAGCGCCAGTGAGGCGTGTACGCAGCAGTAGTCAAACTCAATACCCTGACCGATACGGTTCGGGCCGCCGCCGAGGACCATAATTTTATCCCGGTCAACGGATGGGTTCGCTTCACATTCATCTTCATAAGTGGAGTACATGTAGGCGGTATCGGTAGCGAATTCCGCCGCACAGGTATCCACACGCTTGTAAACCGGGTGCAGATCGTACTGGTCGCGCAGTTTGCGGATTTCCGCTTCGCGCACGCCCGCCAGCTTCGCCAGACGCGCATCGGCAAAGCCTTTACGCTTAAGCTGACGCAGGAAGTCCGCATCAAGGCCGGTAATACCGACTGCAGCCACTTTCTCTTCCAGGCGTACCAGCTCTTCAATCTGTACCAGGAACCAGCGATCGATATTGGTCAGGTTGAACACGCCATCAACGGACAGACCGGCGCGGAAAGCGTCCGCGATGTACCAGATGCGCTCAGCGCCGGCGTCTTTTAATTCGCGACGAATTTTGGTCAGCGCTTCCGGGTCATCCAGGCTCACTTTCGGGTCGAAACCGGTCGCCCCGACTTCCAGACCGCGCAGCGCTTTCTGTAAGGACTCCTGCTGAGTGCGGCCAATCGCCATCACTTCGCCGACCGACTTCATCTGGGTGGTCAGACGATCATTGCTGCCGGCGAATTTTTCAAAGTTGAAGCGAGGAATTTTGGTCACAACGTAATCGATGGACGGTTCGAACGATGCCGGAGTGCGGCCACCGGTGATGTCGTTCATCAGTTCGTCGAGGGTGTAACCCACCGCCAGTTTCGCCGCCACTTTGGCAATCGGGAAGCCGGTGGCTTTTGACGCCAGCGCCGAGGAACGGGAGACGCGCGGGTTCATTTCGATGACAATCAGACGACCGTTTTTCGGGTTCACCGCAAACTGAACGTTGGAACCGCCGGTTTCCACGCCGATTTCACGCAGTACCGCCATCGAGGCGTTACGCATGATTTGGTACTCTTTGTCCGTCAGCGTCTGGGCTGGCGCGACGGTGATGGAGTCACCCGTGTGAATGCCCATCGCGTCAAAGTTCTCAATGGAACAGACGATGATGCAGTTGTCATTCTTATCACGCACCACTTCCATTTCGTACTCTTTCCAGCCAATCAGCGACTCATCAATCAGCAGCTCGTTGGTCGGAGAAAGATCCAGCCCGCGGGCGCAGATCTCTTCAAACTCTTCGCGGTTGTAGGCAATACCGCCGCCGGTGCCGCCCATCGTAAAGGAGGGACGGATAATGCACGGATAACCGACGTCAGCGGCAACCGCCAGCGCCTCTTCCATCGTATGCGCAATACCGGAGCGGGCAGTGTCGAGGCCGATTTTCTTCATCGCCACGTCAAAACGGCGGCGGTCTTCAGCTTTATCAATCGCATCGGCGGTGGCGCCAATCATGGTCACGCCGAACTCAGCCAGCACGCCCTGACGCTCCAGCTCCAGCGCGCAGTTCAGCGCCGTCTGACCGCCCATCGTCGGCAGCACCGCATCCGGGCGCTCTTTCTCAATAATTTTACGCACCACTTCCCAGTGAATCGGCTCGATGTAGGTCGCATCGGCCATTTCCGGGTCGGTCATGATGGTCGCCGGGTTAGAGTTCACGAGTATTACGCGATACCCCTCTTCACGCAGCGCCTTACACGCCTGGGCACCGGAGTAGTCAAACTCACACGCCTGGCCGATAACAATCGGGCCCGCACCCAGAATCAGGATACTTTTTATGTCTGTACGTTTTGGCATTGCTTTCTTCTCCGAAGAACCTGTTTATGGTCGTCGCGAGCGATGGGCAGACAAGGAAAAAATTTGTGAGAAAGCGCAGTTTACAAAACGTAAATGAGCATTTTGAACAAATTTTTAACGCCGTATTCCCGAGCACAGCAGAACATAAACAGGTTCTGATTATTTCGCGGACTGACGGTAGAGCTCAATTAACTCGATAAAGTGGTCGAACAATGGCGCGGCATCATGCGGGCCTGGGCTCGCCTCCGGGTGCCCCTGGAAGCTGAACGCCGGTTTATCGGTGCGATGAATCCCTTGCAGAGTGCCATCGAACAGCGATTTGTGCGTCACGCGCAGATTGGCAGGCATAGAAGCTTCATCCACCGCAAAACCGTGGTTCTGCGCCGTAATCATCACGGTATTATTATCGATATCTTTAACCGGATGGTTACCGCCGTGGTGGCCGAACTTCATTTTGATGGTTTTCGCGCCGCTGGCCAGCGCCAGCAACTGATGGCCGAGGCAGATGCCGAAAACCGGAATATCGGTTTCGAGGAATGCCTGAATCGCCTCGATAGCGTAATCGCACGGCGCCGGATCGCCAGGGCCGTTAGAGAGGAAGATACCGTCCGGGTTCATCTTCAGCACCTCTTCGGCGGAGGTCTTCGCCGGAACCACCGTCAGGCGGCAGCCGCGATCCACCAGCATGCGCAAAATATTGCGTTTGGCGCCGAAATCATAGGCCACGACGTGGAAAGGCAGATCGCTTTCGGCTTTAGCTTCCGGTAAATCACCCTCCAGCGTCCAGCTCCCCTGGGTCCAGTTATAGGTTTCTGCGGTGGTTACTTCCTTCGCCAGGTCCATCCCGTTCAGCCCCGGAAACGCTTTCGCTTTTTCCAGCGCCAGTGCCGCATCCGGGTTATCACCCGCGATAATGCAGCCGTTCTGCGCGCCTTTTTCACGCAGCAGGCGCGTCAGCTTGCGGGTATCGATATCGGCAATCGCCACAATATTATGGCGCTTCAGATAAGAAGAGAGGTCTTCGGTATTGCGGAAGTTACTGGCAATCAGCGGCAGGTCGCGAATCACCAGGCCTTGCGCATGCACCTGCGAAGACTCTTCATCGGCGGCATTGGTGCCGACGTTGCCGATATGGGGATAAGTTAGAGTAACGATTTGGCGGGAATAGGAAGGATCAGTGAGGATTTCTTGATAACCGGTCATTGAAGTATTGAAAACGACTTCCCCAACCGCCGAACCTGTTGCCCCTATGGCCCGACCGTGAAACTGGGTTCCGTCTTCCAGAACCAATAGCGCTGACTTAATCAAAACACCCTCCAAAGAATATCCACTCACTTTATTTGCATATTAATTCATAATATAGATCTGAATCAATGCAAATCTGTTGCCCGCAGAATTTTGGCAAACGGCGGCATTCTGGAGAGAAGGCAGGTAAAAGTCAACTTAAAGCGGATATTTTTAACCTTATTTCAGGCGACTATTCAGAAATACCGGCTTTAACGGGCAAAAAGATCAACTAACTGACCAGGGAAAACGCTTGCGGAGCCAGGTGATTGTGAAATCAATCCTGCGAGAGTAAAAAAACAGACCAACTGGTCAAAATTCACAACGAAGCCACAAAAAATACGAATAAAACATCAAATTTCTCTTACTTCGTTGTAAATACAATAAAAAACGACGAAAAATAAAAAGGGCAACAAGATATTGCCCCTTGCAATCAATTACTTATTGATCACAATAACCACATCACGATGGGTAATAATCGTTATAAACTGTTTAACTCAAGCACATCACGCATATCGAAAAGACCATTTTTCTTGCCTTTTAGCCATAATGCAGAGCGGACGGCACCATTAGCAAAAGTCATTCTGCTGGAGGCTTTGTGGCTGATTTCGATGCGTTCGCCAATATCGGCAAACATCGCCGTATGTTCGCCAACGATATCCCCGGCGCGCACGGTGGCGAAGCCAATCGTACCGGGTACCCGTTCACCGGTATAGCCTTCACGACTGTATACCGCGCACGCTTTCAGATCTTTATTCAGTGCGCCAGCAATCGCCTCACCCATCGCCAGCGCAGTGCCCGATGGCGCATCCACTTTGTGGCGATGGTGCGCTTCGATAATCTCAATATCGGTGTAGTCGCCCATCACTTTCGCCGCCTTTTCCAGCAGCTTTAACATCACGTTGACGCCGACGCTAAAGTTGGCGGCAAACACGATGGCAATCTCCTGCGCCGCGTCACTAATCGCCTGCTTTCCGGCATCATCAAAACCCGTCGTGCCAATAACCATCCCTTTGCCGTGCTCACGGCAAAAAGCGAGATGGTTCAGCGTACCTTCCGGACGGGTAAAATCGATGAGGACGTCGAAATCATCTTTGACCGCCTCAAGGTGGCTTTGCACCACGACCCCTGACTTACCCGTGCCCGCCAGTTCTCCCGCATCGCTGCCGATCAGCGAGGAACCTTCTCGCTCCAGCGCGGCGCCAAGTACCGCCCCTTCCATTTGCTGTACCGCCTGAATTAACTGGCGTCCCATCCGGCCGCCCGCCCCCGCGATGGCCACGCGGATTTGTGCATCATGCATAGCTATTCTCTTTTGTTAATACTACGTAAATTGTTTTCAGAGTAACCAGCCCATCGCTGCGCCGCTACTCAAAAACGCCGATAATTAGAAATTTATGACAAACTGCCGCTGATATCAGTAAAAACTATAAGATTGTGCCGGGAATCGGCGGGCTGGCAACCGGAAAGGATGAGTCTGGTCGAGTCTGAAAAGCCCGGATCGGTCAGCAGACAGGCCTATCCGGGCTCAATCAACAGTATAAAAGCGAGCAATCAGTGCAGGTACAGTTCACCGGCAGGAAAACCATACAGGAACCAGGTGACCGCCAGCAGATCGGCGCTACCGCCGGGGCTAAGATGACGAGCGATCAGTTCATCATCCAGTTGGCGCAACGATTCAAGCCCGCCATCAGCCAGTACCCCACCTTCCCACAGCAGTCTTTGCGCCTGCTGCTGGACAAAGTTAAGGCCCTCCAGGCCACCGCGAGAAACCAGATTGGTATCGTCATTCCAGGCCATCAGATGGAGTAAAGTCTGCAGCAGCGCCAGATTGGTGTCTCCGGTCTCTGCCATCACGCGATTAAATACCGGCATCGCCTGAGTGCGCACGGTACGAAAGCCACTTTCCGCCTCACCTCTGGCACCAGACAGTCCGTAACGCAGAAAATGCCCTTCCCCCTTACTCACCTTTTTTCCTTCACAGGCGGAAAGCTCGCGCCCCACCAGGCCACGACAGAATCTGGCGACCTGATCGCAGACCCGATGTTGCTCAACCGGTTCCCTCCAGGCAACCAGTCTTCCAATCGCCGCGCTGAGCAGACCAAAAGCGAAGATCGCGCCGCGATGTGTGTTCACCCCGCCAGTCGCCTCCAGCATATCCGTTTCGCAGGCCATACCCACTGGACGCAGCATCATCAATACCTGATCTGACACGATATTCGCGGTATCGTGACCCATGATGAAAAACTTCTCCATCCACGGGGCGACAACCGCCGTACTGGCCTCAAACGAGGCCAGATCCATATCCTGATGCGCGCCGGTGTTACAAATATCCACCAGCCCTGGCTTCGGCGTCAGGCGAACTTCAGTCAGCAGCGCCCGCTCCACGCGAGAAACAATATCCTCTGCCGTGACTGTTTGACGACGCGACTGGCGATGCTGGCTCATCATCACTTCGCTCATGCCTCATCTCCTCGACGCGTTTAGCGGGCGGTTTTAACCTGATGAATCACATCAATCACCGACCCATCGCGATAGCGCACCACGGCAACAACGCGATCGGTAAATGCGATCGGCGCCGGTTTGCCGGTCAAAAGCTCAGCGCGCTGCTGTAGCGCTTCGATGGTCATCAGCGGAATACCGGCATTACGCAGGTTATCGATCAGATCCTGGCGCGCCGGATTTACGGCGATACCGTGGTCGGTCACCAGCACGTCGACGCTGGCGCCCGGCGTGACGCGAGTCAGGACGTTTTCCACCACGCAAGGAATGCGCCCGCGCACCAGCGGCGCGGTAATAATGGTTAAGTCAGCACCGGCCGCGGTATCGCTGTGGCCGCCGGATGCCCCACGCAGCACGCCGTTAGAGCCGGTCATCACGTTCACATTAAACCCGGTATCGATTTCCAGCGCGCTCAGCACCACCACGTTCAGGCGTTCGCAGGAAGCGCCTTTCGCGCCGGGATTGGCGTACTGGTTAGCGGAAATCTCGATATGATTCGGGTTATTCGCCAACGAACGTGCGGCATCGCCATCAAAAGACTGGGTATCCAATAACGCTTTAATTAATCCTTTTTCATGCAGATCGACCATCGTGCCGGTGATCCCACCCAGGCCAAAGCTGGCAGTAATGTTATTACGGCGCATTTTGTCTTCCAGAAAACGCGTGACCGCCAGAGATGCGCCGCCGGTACCGGTCTGAAGAGAGAAGCCGTCTTTGAAGTAGCCGGAATGTTCGATAATTTTTGCGGTCTGGCGAGCAATCAATAACTCGCGCGGATTGCTGGTCAGGCGAATCGCCCCGGCGGTGATTTTCGCCGGATCGCCCACTTCCTCAACCTGGGCAATCAAATCCACCTGATCCTGAGCGATACTGGCCGGATAGTTCGGATAATCCACCCATTTTTCGGTCAGCAACACCACGCATTTTGCAGCCTCGGCATCCACCCTGGCGTAACCCAGCGATCCGCAACGTGATTTCCCGCTAAAACCATTGGCGTTCCCGAACTCATCGCAGCACGGCACCCCGAGGAACGCGACATCAATACTCAGTTCTCCACTCTGTACCAGATACGCCCGCCCGCCGTGAGAGTGGATTTGTACCGGATTTTCCATCAGACCCGCAGAGATCTCTTCGCCCAGCTTACCGCGCAGGCCAGAGGTGTAAATCTGACGAATTACGCCGTTTTTAATATGCTCAATCAGCGGCCAGTGTGCGTCAATAAGCGAACTGGACGCCAGCGTGAGATCGCGAAATCCCATCTCCGCCAGCTTCTCCACCACCATATTGACCACCTTATCGCCACCGCGAAAAGCGTGGTGAAAGGAGATGGTCATACCGTCTGTCAGCCCGGAGCGGCGGATCGCTTCCTCCAGCGAGTCACAAACTTTACGATGCCGTTTTTCACTTTCACTGGATAACCACGGACTTTTCGCCGTCACGCCCACATAGGGCGCTAATCCTTCCGGCATGACGTACTGCTGATTAAGCATTGCCACGGTCTCTTTCATGATTTTCTCCTTAATCCCGAATGCCGGACGCCGATAGCGCCACAACTTTGCGCGCATGAGCAATAATCGGCCCATCTATCATCTTGCCGTTTAGCGATACCACGCCCAGACCACGCGCTTCCGCCTCTTCCGCCGCCGCGATAACATCCCGCGCATGCTCGACGTCTTTAAGCGTTGGGGCATAAACCTGATGCAGCAGCTCAATCTGACGTGGGTTGATCAGCGATTTGCCGTTAAAACCGAGGTTTTTCGCCATGCTGGCTTCCGCAAGGAAACCTTCTTCATTATTAATATCCGACCACACCACATCATAGGCCGCGATACCGGTGACGCGGGCGGCATGCAGCACCGCGCAGCGAGCGTAAAACAGCTCGCTGCCATCGCCCCGGCAGGTGCCCATATCCATCACGTAGTCGAAGGCCGCCAGCGCAATTGCCGCCAGACGCGGACTGGAACGGGCGATCTCGACCGCATTCACCACCCCCAACGCCGACTCAATCGCCGCCATTAACCGGGTACTGCCGACTTCCCGGCCACACTCACGCTCAATGCGCTCGACGTGCGCTTCCAGTTCATGGATATCTTCTTTACTGTCGGTCTTCGGCAAACGAACCATATCCACGCCCGCGCGCACGACGGCCTCAAGGTCAGCGAGGCCAAACGGTGTGTTGAGCGGATTAATACGCACCACGGTTTCCACGTCCTGATACAACGGATGCTGCAACGCATGGTGTACCAGCAGGCGAGCGGTATCTTTTTCACGTAGCGACACCGCATCTTCGAGGTCAAACATCACCGCATCTGCGCCGTAAACAAAAGAGGTGCTTAACATTGCGGCGTTGGCGCCCGGGATAAACAGCATACTGCGACGAGGTTTCATAACTGGCTCCATTGCAGTTGAGATTGTTGCGCAGCACGCAGCGCCGCGGCCTGGACGCGCGCCTTCAGTACACATTCGAGCGCGCCTTTATCATCGACGATCACATTTGCCCGGGTGACGCCAAGCTTCGCCAGCGTCTCTCTGACCACCTGTTCGATCGCGGCACCAAACTGCTGCTTCACCACGCTGTCTATTTCAAGCTGAATACCTGGCGCATCGGCAGGCCCGATCCTGACCATGACATCGCTGGACTCCAGCGTGCCGGCCAGGGCATCAATCATTATTTCCATAGAGGCAGATCCTTAGTTATGGAGGTAAAATCAGGCGGTTTGCTGCTCGCTTTCCGCCAGATGCTTCAGAAAAGAGAGTGTTCCCGGCGGAACCAGTGAGGCGATCGTTGACCACTTGCGTTGCTGATAGAGCGTGCGCACGCGGGAAGCGGAAATCGGTCCGCCATCCTTCTCAACCCGCTGCAGTTCGACGACCTTAATGGCAGGCGTATCACCGGGCGCTTCCAGCAGTTGCCGCATGCGCAAGTTGTAATTACGGGTCAGGGGACACAGTGGCTCGCTGCCGACAAAGCGGTGGGTGATCTGTAGCGCCGGAGCTAAATGTTGGCGAAAGAGTTGTAGATCGATCTGGCTGTGGCAATCGTCAACCGCGCCGTTGTCTTTGAGGAAATAACCAGGGAAAGTGGCTCTCGAAATCAAATAAGCCGATCCCGGATGCAAAGTTACGTTGGCGATCCCGGCGATCCCCTGCTCAATGAGCGCGAAACGATCCTGATAGCTGAAAAGTGAAGCGTCCTCCTTCACCACAAACAGATGCAGCCAGTCGCACTGATGAGCGGCCTGCTCAACCAGCCAGCGGTGTCCTAAGGTGAAGGGATTGGCATTCATCACAATAGCGCCAATTTTTTCCCCAGGCTGGCGATACATCATAAGCTGACGGCAATAACGGGCCAGACGCTCACAGCTATTTTCCATTAAAACGGCCTGCTCACCTGCCTGGGCTATCGGCCAGAATCCAGCGCAGGAAAATAGCGCGGCATTGGAGGGTTTGGTGAACAAAAACAGTTCGCTGCGCCCCAGTTCATACGCCTGAGTCATCAGTTCGGTCAACAGCTTCAGGCTCACCCCTTCTCCCTGCAGTGACGGTTCGACGGCAATACACTTCAGAACACATCCGGCAATCGCGCCACACCCGACAATGCGACGTTGATACTCCGCAACAATCACAATTTCGCAATCGGCTTCTAACGAGAGCTGATGTTGATGAAGAAAGAGATCGATGCTCTCTCGCCGCTGCGGATCTTTTTGTACCGCGACACGTTTTAATATCAGATTCATTTTTTAGCGCTTCATTGACCAAAAACGGACTGTATTTCGCCACTGTTCCCAGAGTGGTTCTTTTATTTAAGTCACACTTTCTTTCGTACCTTAATTGGCTTTATGGCTTTTATGTTGTTAATTAATTCAGAAGAATAAAAACAATTAAATTAATAAAAAACACCGCTAATCAGTGAAGATAATCACATATCCACCGGGGACGGATTTATTATTATGCCACCGTCCTATTATTACTTTTCTAACGGCATTATTCCTTATTATAACAGGGTGACGTCTTATGACTAACATGAGCCAGGTTCCGGAGACGGAGAAAAAGAGCGTTAACGATATACTGGGATTTAAAATCTTCGGTATGCCACTTCCGCTTTACGCGTTAGCATTAATTACTTTACTTCTTTCACATTTTTATAACGCATTACCGACCGACGTTGTCGGTGGCTTCGCGGTGATGTTTATTATTGGCGCCATTTTCGGTGAAATTGGTAAACGCTTACCCATATTTAATAAATATATTGGCGGTGCGCCGGTGATGATCTTTCTGGTTGCCGCATATTTTGTGTATGCCGGAATTTTCACACAAAAAGAAATTGATGCCATCACCAATGTGATGAAAAAAACGAATTTCCTGAACTTATTCATCGCAGTGTTGATAACCGGCGCAATCCTGTCGGTTAACCGCAAACTGCTACTTAAATCCCTGCTGGGTTATATTCCGACCATCTTAATGGGGATCCTCGGCGCATCAATATTCGGTATGCTTATTGGTCTGTGCTTCGGCATTCCTGTGGATCGTATCATGATGCTGTACGTGCTGCCGATCATGGGCGGCGGCAACGGCGCAGGCGCGGTTCCACTGTCTGAAATTTATCACTCTATTACCGGTCGTTCCCGTGAAGAGTACTACTCAACGGCAATTGCCATTCTGACTATCGCCAATATCTTTGCCATCGTGTTTGCCGCGCTGCTCAATATTATTGGCAAAAAATATCCGGCAATGAGCGGTGAAGGCGAACTGGTGCGTAAAGCCTCATTCAAAGTGGAAGATGACGAAAAAGCCGGTGAAATCACCCATCGTGAAACGGCTGTCGGCCTGGTGCTCTCCACGACCTGCTTCCTGCTGGCTTACGTTCTCGCCAAAAAAATTCTGCCGAGTATTGGCGGCGTGTCCATCCACTATTTCGCCTGGATGGTACTGATTGTCGCCGCGCTGAACGCCTCCGGCCTCTGCTCGCCGGAAATCAAAGCCGGCGCTAAACGTCTGTCTGACTTCTTCTCTAAACAGCTGCTATGGGTGCTGATGGTTGGCGTGGGCGTATGCTACACCGACCTGCAAGAAATTATTGACGCCATTACTTTCGCCAACGTCATCATTGCCGCGGTGATTGTCGTCGGTGCCGTCGTTGGGGCCGCTGTCGGCGGCTGGCTGATTGGCTTCTTCCCGATTGAATCAGCAATTACCGCCGGTTTGTGTATGGCTAACCGCGGCGGTTCCGGCGACCTGGAAGTTCTCTCTGCCTGCAACCGTATGAATCTTATCTCTTATGCCCAAATATCCTCCCGTTTGGGCGGCGGTATTGTACTGGTCATCGCCAGCATCGTGTTCGGCATGATGATGTAACCAATACGCACGATGGCGCTATCTGGGCATAAATCACGGTGGTGCAAATCAGGGCCCTGAGCCAGGGGCGGCTCCGGGAAATCCACCCTGCTCCTTAGCCAGAAGCACCAACGGATTCATCTTCAGACACGCCATCGTGCCCTTATTTTTGGACTATTTCATGAGTAATGCAGTTCTGCTGGGTGAAGGTTTCACCCTGATGTTTCTTGGTATGGGTTTTGTGCTGACGTTTCTGTTGCTGCTGATTTTCGCCATCCAGGGCATGTCCATCGCCGTGAACCGTTTCTTTCCCGAACCGGTTCACGCCCAGGGAACGGCCCCGACATCTGCCGCGCCAGACACTGACGACTTCACCCGCCTCAAGCCGGTGATTGTCGCCGCTATTCACCACCATCGTCGCCTTAACCCCTAATTCACAGAGGAATCCATGACCGTTGCCATTACCGATGTCGTCCTGCGCGACGCCCACCAGTCCCTTTTCGCCACCCGCCTGCGTCTTGACGATATGCTGCCTATCGCTGCTCAGCTTGATGATGTGGGCTACGGCTCACTCGAATGCTGGGGCGGCGCCACCTATGACGCCTGTATCCGCTTTCTGGGCGAAGACCCCTGGGTTCGCCTGCGTGAGCTAAAAAAAGCCATGCCGAAAACGCCGCTGCAGATGCTGCTGCGCGGGCAAAATCTGCTCGGCTACCGCCACTATGCTGATGACGTGGTGGAGCGTTTTGTCGAACGTGCCGTCAAAAACGGCATGGATGTGTTCCGCGTATTCGACGCCATGAACGATCCGCGCAATATGAAAACGGCGCTGCAGGCGGTGCACAACCACGGCGCGCATGCTCAGGGAACGCTTTCCTATACCACCAGCCCGGTGCACACGCTGCAAACCTGGCTGGATCTGACCGAACAGCTGCTGGAAGCCGGGGTTGACTCCATCGCCATCAAGGATATGTCCGGTATCCTGACGCCGTCCGCCGCCTTTGAACTGGTGAGTGAAATCAAAAAACGCCACGATGTGCGCCTGCATTTACACTGCCACGCCACCACCGGAATAGCGGAAATGACCCTGCTGAAGGCCATTGAAGCCGGTGTTGACGGCGTGGATACGGCGATCTCCTCCATGAGCGCCACCTACGGTCATCCGGCCACTGAAGCCCTGGTCGCCACCCTTGCCGGAACGCAGTATGACACCGGACTGGATATCAACAAGCTGGAAAGCATTGCGGCATACTTCCGCGAAGTGCGCAAAAAATATCACGCCTTTGAAGGCCAGTTGAAAGGCTATGACAGCCGTATTCTGGTCGCTCAGGTGCCGGGCGGGATGCTCACCAATCTGGAAAGCCAGCTAAAGCAACAAAATGCCGCCGACCGGCTGGACGACGTGCTGGCGGAAATCCCCCGCGTGCGCGAGGATCTCGGTTTTATTCCGCTGGTCACCCCCACCTCACAGATTGTCGGTACCCAGGCGGTGCTCAACGTATTGACCGGGGAGCGCTATAAAACCATCGCCAAAGAGACTGCGGGGATTCTGAAAGGGGAATACGGCCACACCCCGGTACCGGTTAACGCCGCATTACAGGCAAGGGTACTGGATGGCGCAGAGGCTATCACCTGTCGCCCGGCGGATCTGCTCAAACCGGAGCTGGTACAGCTGGAAATGGATGTGAAGCAACAGGCGCAAATGCAGGGCATCGTGCTGGCGGAGAATGCTATCGACGACGTGCTCACCGTGGCCCTGTTTCCGCAGATCGGCCTGAAGTTCCTTGAGAACCGTAACAATCCATCGGCCTTTGAGCCGGAACCGCAGGCGGAAACCGCGCAGCCTGCCGCGAAAGCCGACAAGCCCGCAGCGTCCGGCATCTATACCGTAGAAGTAGAGGGGAAAGCCTTTGTGGTGAAGGTCAGCGACGGCGGCGACATCAGCCAGCTCAGTCCCCCTTCTGCGCCGGTACCGACAACCAACGCGCCAGCGCCGACAGGAACCGGCGCACCGGTCACGGCACCGCTGGCGGGCAATATCTGGAAAGTCATCGCCAACGAAGGCCAGACGGTCGCGGAAGGTGACGTACTGCTGATTCTGGAAGCCATGAAAATGGAAACCGAAATCCGCGCGCCGCAGGCCGGGATCGTTCGCGGTATTACGGTGAAAGCCGGCGATGCGGTCTCCGTGGGCGACACCCTGATGATGCTGGCGTAAGGAACAGGAACCATGGAAAGTCTGAACGCCCTGATTCAGGGCATGGGGCTGATGCACCTCGGCTTCGGGCAGGCCATCATGCTGCTGGTGAGTCTGCTGCTGCTGTGGCTGGCCATCGCGAAAAAGTTCGAGCCGTTACTGCTGCTGCCGATTGGCTTCGGCGGCCTGTTGTCCAACATCCCGGAGGCCGGGCTGGCGCTAACCGCCCTGGAAAACCTGCTGGCGCACCACGATGCCGGACAGCTAGCAGTGATTGCCGCAAAGCTCAACTGCATACCGGATGTCCACGCCATTAAGGAGGCATTCGCACTGGCCATACCATCAGTGCAACAACAAACAGAAGCGTTGGCGACCGATATGGGCTACACGCCGGGCGTGCTGGCGCTGTTTTATCAGGTGGCGATAGGCTCTGGCGTCGCCCCGCTGGTCATTTTTATGGGCGTGGGGGCGATGACCGATTTCGGTCCGCTGCTGGCCAATCCGCGCACCCTACTGCTGGGGGCGGCGGCGCAGTTCGGTATCTTTGCCACCGTACTCGGCGCGCTGACGCTGAATTATCTTGGCTTTATCAACTTCACGCTGCCGCAGGCGGCGGCGATAGGCATTATCGGCGGCGCGGATGGCCCGACCGCAATTTATCTCGCCAGCAAGCTGGCGCCGGAGTTGCTCGGGGCTATCGCGGTAGCAGCGTATTCGTATATGGCGCTGGTGCCGCTGATCCAACCGCCAATTATGAAGGCGCTGACCACGACAAAGGAACGGAAAATCCGCATGATGCAATTGCGCACAGTAAGCAAGCGGGAAAAGATCCTCTTCCCGGTGGTGCTGTTACTGCTGGTGGCGCTGCTGTTACCGGACGCCGCCCCGCTGCTGGGGATGTTCTGCTTCGGCAATCTGATGCGCGAAAGCGGCGTGGTGGAACGTCTGAGCGATACGGTGCAGAACGCACTGATTAATATCGTCACTATTTTTCTCGGATTATCCGTTGGCGCCAAGCTGGTGGCGGACAAGTTCCTGCAACCGCAGACGCTGGGTATTCTGGTTCTGGGGGTGATGGCCTTCTGCGTCGGAACCGCGGCTGGGGTCTTGATGGCGAAATTACTCAATAAGTTCAGCAAGCATCCGATAAATCCACTGATAGGCTCGGCCGGCGTCTCCGCAGTACCAATGGCGGCGAGAGTATCGAACAAGGTGGGGCTGGAAGCGGATGCGCAGAATTTTCTGCTGATGCACGCAATGGGGCCGAATGTGGCCGGAGTGATTGGCTCGGCTATTGCCGCTGGCGTGATGCTCAAGTACGTGATGGCAATGTAGTTCGGTACGTATCCAGGCGGCGGTGCTGCGCACCTGTCCGGGGTGCGGCTCCGTGCGTTCGGATGATCCGGGTCTGACGCCGGTGCCGCATCCCGGGGATACGAAAATATCGTATTGCAAGCTAAATATCTTCCGAAATCAGCAAAACTGTGGGCCGATTCGGCGTTGTCAGCCACTAAAAAGGAGAACATGACCATTTGATGTCCATTCGCCCAATGATTAGCCGAAAAATCACGCACTGGTTTGCCCGCCGTTCATTCCAGAACCGCATCTTTC
This sequence comes from Klebsiella sp. KE9456, assembly GCF_043832615.1. Lineage (NCBI taxonomy): Bacteria > Pseudomonadati > Pseudomonadota > Gammaproteobacteria > Enterobacterales > Enterobacteriaceae > Klebsiella > Klebsiella sp. KE9456. Next base: position 126,920 of record NZ_JBDYQK010000002.1, on the reverse strand, counting down.
TGTTGATCCTGTTTACCTCAACCATCGTGATGCTGGCCATGTCATGGTATCTCACCAGTATTACAAAAGAGCGCCTGCATTATCAGGTCGGACAGCGCGCGCTGATTCAGGCAATGCAAATATCCGCCATGCCTGAGCTGGTTGAAGCGGTGGAAAAGCACGATCTGGCGCGAATTAAAAAACTTATCGACCCAATGCGCTCCTTTTCTGATGCCACCTATATCACCGTCGGCGATGTAAACGGCCTGCGTCTCTATCACGTTAATCCTGATGAAATCGGCAGATATATGAAAGGCGGCGACAACGACGAAGCGCTGTCTAACGCCAAAAGCTATGTTTCGGTACGTAAAGGCTCGCTGGGTTCTTCATTACGCGGTAAGTCGCCGATCCAGGACAGCACCGGAAAAGTGATTGGCATCGTCTCTGTGGGATACACCATTGAACAGCTGGAAAACTGGTTGAGTCTGCAGATCGGTTCATTGATGATCCCCATGGCGATCATGCTTCTCCTGCTGCTTTATTGCGCCCGACGCTTCTCCCTGCATATAAAAAAACAGATGCTGAATATGGAGCCGCAACAGCTTTCACAACTGCTTATCCAGCAGAGCGTGCTGTTTGAATCAGTATTTGAAGGGCTGATTGCAATCGACTCACATTACAACATTACCGCCATCAATCAAACCGCACGACGGCTATTAAACCTGAGCCAGGCGGAAACAAGTCTGATAGGTAAATGCATCAGCAGCGTGATTTCCCAGGAAAACTTTTTCTATGATGCGCCGCAAACAAATAAGAAAGACGAAATCGTTACTTTTAATCAAATTAAAGTCATCGCCAGCCGGATGGCCGTGACCCTCAATAATGAACCTCAGGGTTGGGTGATTAGCTTTCGCAGCAAAGATGATATTAATACCCTGAGTCTACAGCTTAGTCAGGTCCAGCAATATGCGGATAACCTGCGCGCCGTGCAGCATGAACATCGCAACCTGATATCCACCATTGCCGGTTTGCTGTTTTTGAAACGCTACGATAACGCGCTGGATCTGATTCAACAACAGTCGGAGAGACACCAGAAAGTCCTCGATTTTATTGCGCGTAATTTTAAAGTTAATCATCTTGCCGGGCTGCTGATTGGCAAATACTACCGTGCTAAGGAACTTGGCTTAGAACTGGTGTTCGACCCCGGCTGCTATGTCGATACGTTACCCCCATCACTTTCGCACAATGAGTGGATCTCGATTGTCGGGAATCTGCTGGACAATGCTTACAATGCCACGTTACGTCAGCCGGAAGGTTCAAGACAGATTGAGTGCCTGATCAACAGTGAAGGCAGTGAAGTCATCATCGAAATCGCCGATCAAGGGTGCGGTATTGACGAGGCGCTGCGCGATCGCATTTTTGAGCGCGGCGTCACCAGCAGCGACAGCAGCGATCACGGCATCGGATTATGGCTGGTGCGTAGCTACGTTGCGCAGGCTGGCGGCCATATCGTCATTGATGACAATATCCCCTTTGGCACAATTTTTTCCCTCTATATCCCCCTGACCCGAGATGAACATCATGGATAGCATAACAACCCTCATCGTTGAAGACGAACCTATGCTGGCGGAAATTCTGGTGGATACCATCAAACAATTCCCTCAGTTCGAAGTCATTGGTATCGCGGATAAACTTGAAAGCGCAAAAAAACAGCTCCGTCTCTATCAACCGCAGTTGATCCTGCTGGATAATTTCTTACCCGATGGCAAAGGCCTCGATTTGATCCGCCACGCCGTCTCGATTAATTATAAAGGGCGTATCATTTTCATCACCGCCGATAACCACATGGATACCATCAGCGAAGCATTGCGGATGGGGGTTTTTGATTATCTGATTAAGCCGGTTCACTATCAGCGCTTGCAGCATACGCTTGAGCGTTTTGCCCGTTACCGCAGTTCCCTGCGTTCCAGCGAACAGGCCAGCCAGACCCACGTTGACGCTCTTTTCAATATTCAGGCCAAAGAACATACCGAAGCCGCCGGTTCCCCGCTACGCGGCATTGACGAAAGCACTTTCAACCGAGTTCTGCAGCTGTTTGCTGACCCGGAGACAGTCCACACCGCCGACTCACTGGCCCGTATTCTCGGCAGCAGTAAAACCACCGCCCGCCGTTACCTGGAACAAGGGGTTAAAAACGATTTTCTTGAGGCTGAAATCAGCTACGGTAAAGTCGGCAGACCGGAACGGATATATCATGGTAAACATTCTGACCCCACTTAAACATCAGGCGAGCCCCTGTTTATTGGGCTATGGCAGTGAGTTAAGTACACGCCTGAGGTTTTATGCTGTCTCGTTTATCTGCGTGGCATTCGTTTTTGGCCGGTTTTGGCGAAAGCTTGATGTTGCTGATTCGCATCTCGGCCTGAGCTCAGATTCATTTGTTCTGGAAGTACAAATGAATCTGAGCTTACTTCCTCCTCTGGTCCTGTTCGTGCAGATTATCGAACGGAGCAACGTTCCTGCCGTTGCGCGCCAAACACGCCCGACGGCCTTCAGCAATTAGCCGCAGCGCCTCACGCCTGGGCAGGAATCGGCCTTTGACCTCCCTTTTTCGTCACCAGCGCGAATGCTGTTCAACATGGTCAAGCGTTTTGTCCGACAACTTGAAATATGACGGGTATCTATTTTTTCAATGACCATTCAAATCATCCCCCAGTTCATTAATATTCTCCACCACCATACCCCAAATGTAATTTGAAGAAGAAAGGTAAGAAACGTTAATATTCCGCCGATAATCCACCATGATTTGATATCATTGTAGCCAGCGCCAAAAATAACCGGCCCTGCCGCACCGCCATAGTGGGTTACCATACCGCCATAAGAGTTGCTGAAGAGTAAGGCGAGTGCTGTTAGCATCACCGGTGCGCCTGAAACATTCGCCAGCATAGCAAATACTGGAATCATCGCTACAACATAAGCACTTCCCGATGCAAAGAAATAACGCACCAAAATACTTAATGCAATAATAACAATAAAGGCTAAATTACCGTGACCGTTAAATGATATATTATTTTTTAATAAATCAGCCAGCCATAAGAAAAAACCGACCCTGGATAGCAGTGAACTTAAGCCAATGATGCCACCGTACCATATGAGCGTATTCCATCCTCCCTTATTTTTAATCACGTCATCCCAGGTAACGATTCTCAACACCAGCATCAACGCCATGACACAGATTGCAACGGTTGACGCGTTGATCCCCAGTGGCTTACTAAATACCCAGCCAGCCAGGGCGAGAACAAAAATACAAGACAGCATCTTTTCGCGTAACGTCATTGGCCCCAACAATTCGATACCTGTTTTAGCGATCTTTTTATTATCTACGATCTTCAGTTCAGGTGGATAAAGCTTGTAGGTAATCAGTGGCGTTAATAGTAACATGATGACGCCAGGTAATCCCGCAGCCAGCGCCCATCCTCCCCAGCTCAATTTTATGTGGCAAATATCCTCGATCATTTTCAGCGCAAGTATATTTCCGGCCATGGCGGTGAAAAACATATAACTGGTTGTTTTAGTAACCATATAGACATTCAACATGAGATAATGGCCAACTCGCTTTGCGCTCTGCTCAGGCTCTGATCCAAGAGCGACGGCGACACTATTGATAATGGGTAATACTATACCGCCAGCACGAGCAGTATTCGAAGGCGTGGCTGGAGCCAGAATCAGGTCAAGAAAAGCAGTAACATAGCCAAGCCCCAAAGTCGTACTGCCAATCTTGCCAATAAGAATATAAGCAATTCTTTTACCTAATCCGGTAATGACAAATGCCGCACTTAGTGTAAATGCGGAAAAAACTAACCAGGTTGTACCGGATGAATATCCACTTAATACGCTAACGGCTTTTACAGTTCCGTCCCCTAAATTACCGACAATCGCCATTGATGCAGCAACAGCTATCAGTAACACGACAGGTTCAGAAAAAGGTTTAATAACTAAACCAACAATGGCTGCCAGATATATACCGGATAATATCCAGGCAAGTTGTGATAACTCTGCGGGTGCCGGAAATAAACTTATGAGCAACGGTATTGCTATTATAACAAGTAATTTCCATAACGTATTCTTTTGCATTTTTATTCCTTACCTGCACTCAGGATTAAAGGATGCTTGTGGAACGCATTCACATCCCCCGCAGCACACAGCATATTTCCGTCGTTTGGCAAGGTGTCGATTTGCAGTTGGTTAACCGAAACCTGAACAGACAGATAATCGATATCTGCTTTATCGCTAAGAGATTGACTGATAATAGTGACTTTACTGCTTTGTGGACTCCTTTCACCAATGCCATTCATCTCCAGCGCATAACCCGATCCCATTATGGCTAACAAGAACTCATCTCGTTGTTGAAGATCCTTAGGTAAATCATCGTCCAAAAGAAAGGCATCTGTGGATGTCTCTCCGCACATTAATACACAGGGAATGCGCTTCATAGCATGTTCCTCACACCATAAGAAATAGAAGAATTGAATAAAACAGCCTTGTGAATTTAATTAGTTTTATGCTCTTTAAGTTTTTATTTCCTTAATCAACGCCACATGTAAATCATCTCAGGCATTTTACAAATTCATTCTACTTGCAAGAAATTTATTGGTTGATAAAATTTTGCCATAGGAGTTATTCCTGCTGAGCATTAATTAAAAAAACTTTGCCGATTAATCACCATTTTTCATCGGGTTAGAGAAAATTTATTACCCCTTATGGAGAAAAAATGAAAAATGAACTATCTGGAATGAAAGCCTTTGTCACAATTGCAGAGCTAGGCTCATTTAGTAAAGCTGCCGAGTCACTCAATCTCACGCAACCAGCATTAACCAAAAAGATAAAAAAAATAGAGAGTAATCTGAATATTGCGCTATTCGAACGAACGACGCGAAAAATTGCGCTGACTCAGGCCGGAAAAGCTCTTCTCCCAAAGGCAAAGTCTTTGATTTCCAACCTTGATGCGGCAATATTTAACCTCAGCAATTTAACATCTCAATTACATGATACCGTCACGCTATCCTGCATTCCTACTGCCGTGTTTTACTTTTTACCGCGTGCTATCATTCAATTCAATCAACGCTATCCCAACATCAAAGTACGAATTTATGAGCAAGGTGTAGAAACATGTCTGAACTCAGTACGAAAAGGCAATGTTGATTTTGGAATAAATATGAACTTCGTCACATACCCTGACGTCGATTTTATCCCGCTGCTGAATGAGCCTTTTGTTCTGGTCTGTCGACAAAATCATCCCCTGGCAACCAGGAAACTGGTCGAATGGCAGGAACTCGTCAACCAGACCTTAATCGGTGTAAGAAGATCAAGTGTCAATAGACAGCTAATAGAAAAATGCCTGGCGGATAAACCCTGGAGGCTGGATTGGTTTTATGAAGTGAGACATTTGTCAACCTCGCTCGGTCTTGTCGAGGCTGGCCTGGGCGTATCGGCGCTACCGTGCCTGGCGATGTCTCATAACGCGAATAACAAGGTCGTGAGCATTCCCCTTGTCGAACCGGTTATCAGACGCACGCTTGGTATGATCCGCGCAAAAAACCGTCCGCTGTCCGAAGCATCGGAACGATTCGCGTCACTATTACTTCTTATGTGGACAAATGAAGCGGGCACGCTATGGCGCAATGTCGTCGACTCAAATCAGAATACCTGAGTTCCCGAAAAGCCGCTTCATCGCCATATTAAGGCGCCAGCGCAATCACCTCTGCCGCCCAGCGCTGAAACCCGGCGACATCCAGCCCCAATGCTACCCGCGCATTTGCTGGCTGCCCCAGCTTACCTTCAATATCGACAACCGTCATGCCGGATGTCCATGTTCCCTGAGTTTCCACCGCCACAAAGCACGGTTTGAGGGTAAAGAACTGCGGGCGAACCAGCCAGGCAATCGCGCACAAATCATGCATACGCAAGCCGCTGCGCATGCTGCCGCTACGATAGTGGCTAAACAACGCATGAAGCATTTTCCCGGTCTGATTAAGCGCGGGCAGCGTCGCGAGATAATCCGGAGCCAGCACAGCCTGATTGGTTACATCCAGCCCACACATGACGATTTCCAGCCCGCTGTTAAAGACTTTCGCCGCCGCTTCCGGGTCGATAGCGATATTAAATTCCGCACTCGGCGTAAAGTTACCGCGCCCGGCGGAACCGCCCATAATGACCAGGCGGCGGATATTAAAACGGCATTCGGGATACTGAGTCAGCAGTAGCGCAATATTGGTTAACGGACCAATCGCCACCAGCGTTATCGGCTCCGATGCATGCATCAGCGTATCGCGCATGGCCTGAAACGCCGGTTTGGCCAGCGGCTGGCGATTATGCTCAACGAAAGCATAGCCTTCCATCCCGGACTCGCCGTGAACGGAAGCAGCATCGCGCAGCGGGCGAACCAGCGGCATTGATGCCCCCTGGGCCAGCGGGATATCAGCGTTCCAGAAATGCAGCAACTGCAGGGCATTGCGGGTCGTTTTCTCCACGGAGACATTCCCCGCCACGGTGGTCATCAGCTGTAGATCCAGCTCTGGGGCAAACAGCGCCGCGGCAATCGCCGCCGCATCGTCAATGCCGGGATCGGTATCCAGAATGATCGGTAAGCGCATCGTTTCTCCATAAAAAAATGCCAGACATTCAGTCTGGCATCTTCTCATACTATGGCGAAAAAGAATCTATTCGACTTCACGGACATCGACCCGCAGCTCTTTCGGCACTTCGAAAACAATGTTCTCTTCGCGGCCTTCCAGCGGCACGGCTTCGCCGCCGCCCAGTTCCTGCAAACGCGAAATGACGTTCTGCACCAGAATATCCGGCGCCGATGCGCCCGCGGTTACGCCCACGCATTGCGCCTCTTTCACCCACGCCTCCTGAATATCGGCCGCATCATCAATCAGATACGCCGCTTTACCCATTCTCTGAGCCAGCTCGGCCAGACGGTTGGAGTTAGAGGAGTTTTTCGACCCTACGACCAGCACCACGTCGGCCTGTTCAGCCAGCGCGCGGACCGCTTCCTGACGGTTAGTGGTCGCATAACAGATATCATCTTTACGCGGTCCGACGATTTTCGGGAAGCGTTCGCGCAGGGCGTCAATCACGTCAGAAGTATCATCAACGGAGAGCGTTGTCTGGGTCATAAACGACAGCTTCGCGTCGTTTTTCACATCCAGCGTCCAGACATCATCCGGTGATTCCACCAGATACATCCCCCCTTTCGGGTTACTGTACTGACCCATGGTGCCTTCGACCTCCGGGTGACCGGCGTGGCCAATCAGAATCGACTCTTCACCGCGGCGGCTGGCGCGGGCGACCTCCATATGCACTTTGGTCACCAGCGGGCAGGTGGCGTCAAAAACCGTCAGATCGCGGTTTTTCGCCTCATTGCGCACGGCCTGAGAGACGCCGTGGGCGGAAAAAATCAGGATTGCGCCGTCCGGTACTTCGCTAATCTGCTCGATAAAAACAGCGCCGCGTTGACGCAGACTATCCACCACATAGCGGTTGTGGACGACTTCATGACGCACATAGATCGGCGCACCGTAAAGCGTCAGCGCGTTTTCGACAATGCTGATAGCGCGGTCAACGCCTGCGCAAAATCCGCGCGGGTTAGCCAACAGAATCTGCATTTTACTCCTCCAGCGCCGGATCGATCTCCAGCACTTCAACATCAAAATGAACGGTACGCCCGGCCAGCGGATGGTTGAAATCCACGGTGATCGAATCACCGTTCACTTCACGGATCACACCAGGCATTTCGCTGCCATCCATTGCGGTAAAGAGCATAATCGCGCCAGTCTCAGGTTCACCCGCGTCGATAAATTCCCGGCGGGAGAAATATTGAATCAAATCCGGGCTCGGTACGCCAAAAGCCGCATCCGGCTCCAGCGAAAAGGTGGTTTTATCCCCCTCTTTCAGCCCCAGCAAGTGTTGCTCAAGACCTTCAGAAAGCGAAGTATCGCCCAGGCGGAAGAGCGCGGGTTTACCATTATTACGGGTTGACTCTGCGGTGGAGCCATCGTCGAGTTTTAAGGTGAAGTGCACCAGCACCGCACTGTTGCTCTGTACTGATTTAGACATGCAGGTTGCTCACTTGTTTTACCGCCTGTTTGCCCGGTAGCGCTAACGTTACCGGACAAACAAAGATCGCGCTACTTTGTCGGCCGGATAAGGCATTTCGCCGCCATCCGGCATTTTATTACGCCTGCTTTTTCGGCAGGAACCCTTCCAGCACAATCAGCGCCGCGCCGATGCAAATGGCGGTATCGGCAAGATTGAAGGTGGCAAAATGCCACTCCCCGACGTAGAAATCGATCATATCGACGACAAAACCGTGCCAGAGCCTGTCGAATAAATTCCCCAGCGCTCCGCCAATAATCAGCGCATAGGCAATGTTATTCAGCTTTTGCGTCGCCTTAGCGCGATACATCAGCACCGCGAGGATCACGCAGATACCGATAGCGATACCGGCAAAGAACCAGCGCTGCCAGCCGCCGCTGTCGGCGAGAAAGCTAAAAGCCGCGCCATAGTTACGCGCATAATGCAGATTAAGCGATGGAAACAGCGAGACCGTATCCCCCAGTGCAAAATTCTGGAGGATCAGGTATTTACTGCCTAAATCGATAATCAGCACGGCTACGACGATCCACAACCAGCGTAGCCCCGTTGAACCAATCGGTTTACTCATCAGGCAAATTTACGTTTTTCACCGTCACCGGCGATGTTGCTGACACAGCGTCCGCAGATATCCGCGTGTTCCGCCACCTTGCCGATATCCGTGGTGTAATGCCAGCAACGCGGGCATTTGTCACCTTCGGCTTTGCTCAGCACAACTTTCAACCCCTTCAGCAGTTCACTCTGCCAGGCGTCAGCCGGAGCCTGCGCATAATCGACAACTTTCGCCCCGGAGGTCAACAGGACAAATCGCAATTCATCGCCCAGCGCGTTCAGCTTCGCCGCAAGATCGGCATCGGCATACAGCGTGACCGCCGCTTCCAGAGAGCCGCCCACCTGCTTATCCGCACGCGCCTGTTCGATTACCTTATTGACTTCGCCGCGCACTTTCAGCAGCGCGTCCCAGAAAGCGTCATTCATTGCTTCGTCGGCAGTCAGGCCGAACAGACCGGTGTACCATTCACCGGTAAAGACATATTTTTCACGCTCGCCCGGCAGATAACCCCAGATTTCGTCGGCGGTGAAGGACATAATTGGCGCCATCCAGCGCACCAGCGCCTCGGCAATATGGTACAACGCAGTCTGGCAGCTACGGCGCGCGACGCTGTCCGCTTTGGTGGTGTACTGGCGGTCTTTGATGATATCAAGCCAGAATGACCCCATTTCGACAGAGCAAAAGCGCATCAGGCGCTGCACTACTTCGTGGAAATCATAAGACTCATAGGATTTGACGATATCATCCTGCGCCGCTTGCGCACAGCCAACCGCCCAGCGGTCCAGCACCACCATCTCTTCCGGTTTCATCATGTCTTTTGCCGGATCGAAACCATTCAGGTTCGCCAGCAGGAAGCGCGCGGTATTACGGATACGGCGATAGCTGTCGGCGGCACGTTTGAGGATCTCGTCAGAAACCGCCATTTCACCGGTATAGTCGGTAGAAGCCACCCACAGACGCAGAATATCGGCCCCCAGTTTGTTCATTACATCCTGCGGAGAAACGGTGTTACCGATGGATTTGGACATCTTGCGGCCCTGGCCATCGACGGTAAACCCGTGGGTCAGTACCTGACGGTACGGCGCTTTGCCTTTCATCGCGGTGGAAATCATCAGCGAGGACATAAACCAGCCGCGATGCTGGTCGGAACCTTCCAGATACATATCGGCGGCATGACCGGCAAATTCAGGACGCACGTCAACGACGGAGGAGTGAGTCGACCCGGAGTCAAACCACACGTCGAGGGTATCCGGCACCTTTTCGTAGTTATCAGCATCGGCGCCGAGGATGTCGCGGGAGTCGAGATCCCACCACGCCTGAATGCCATCGACTTCCACGCGTTTAGCCACTTCTTCCATCAGCTCCAGCGTACGCGGATGCAATTCTTGCGTCTCTTTATGCACGAACAGCGACATCGGGACACCCCAAGTGCGCTGACGGGAGATACACCAGTCGGGACGATTGGCGACCATCGATTCGATACGCGCCTGCCCCCAGTCAGGGATCCACTGGACACCTTTGATCTCTTTCAGCGACTGCGCGCGCAGACCTTTCTGATCCATGCTGACAAACCACTGCGGCGTGGCGCGGAAGATGATTGGCGTTTTGTGACGCCAGCAGCACGGATAGCTATGCTGTAGCTTTTCTACGTGCAGCAGCGCGCCTTTTTCCCGCAACAGCGCTACGACGATGTCGTTGGCTTTAAAGACGTTGACGCCGTCCAGAGTCGGATAAGTTCCCGGCAGATAAGCGCCGTCCGGGCCAACCGGGTTAGCGACTTCCAGCCCATATTTTTGCCCAATGACATAGTCGTCCGGACCGTGGCCTGGCGCGGTATGCACCGCCCCGGTACCCGCATCCAGCGTGACGTGATCGCCAAGGATCGCCGGTACGTCAAAATCGAGGAACGGATGCTTAAAGCGTAACATCTCCAGTTCGCCGCCGTTAGCCACCGCCAGAATGGTGTAGTCAGCGATGCCGGCGCGCTTCATCACGCTGTCGACCAGGTCTTTAGCGACGATCAGCGCCTGCCCCTCAACCTGCACCAGCGCATAATCAAACTCTGGTGACAAAGAGATTGCGCGGTTGGCTGGCAGCGTCCATGGGGTGGTGGTCCAGATAACCAGAGAAACCGGGCCATTCACATCGGCCACGCCAAATTTGGCCAGCGCCGCCGCTTTATCCACCGCGTGGAATGCCACATCGATGGACGGAGACGTTTTGTCATAATACTCCACTTCCGCTTCCGCCAGCGCGGAGCGGCAGTCTGCACACCAGTGTACTGGTTTAGCGCCTTTATGCAGGTGGCCGTTGCCGATGATTTTAGCCAGCGCGCGGATGATGTTGGCTTCAGTTTTGAAGTCCATGGTCAGATACGGATGCGACCAGTCGCCGAGCACGCCCAGACGGATAAAGTCTTTACGCTGGCCGTCGACCTGGGTAGCCGCATATTCGCGGCATTTAGCGCGGAATTCAGCCGCGGTGAATTTTTCCCCCGGCTTACCGTACTCCTGCTCCACTTTCAGCTCAATCGGCAGACCGTGGCAATCCCAGCCCGGCACATACGGAGAGTCATAGCCCGCCAGCCCTTTGGACTTAACGATAATGTCTTTCAGAATTTTATTAACCGAGTGACCAATATGAATGCTGCCATTCGCATAAGGAGGGCCATCATGCAGAATGAAGGTTTTTTTGCCTTTTTTGGCTGCACGGATGATGCCGTACAGGTCATCATCGGTCCAACGCGCCAGCATTCCCGGTTCACGCCTGGCGAGGTCGCCGCGCATCGGGAACCCTGTTTCCGGCAAATTCAGGGTCGATTTATAGTCACTCATCAGATTCTCGGTTCCGTTATTTCGGTTTGATAAACACCGTCAGGGTCAGGCCTGCCCGGTTAGCCCAAAGAACTCGCGGGCCGTTAACTCATCGCAGGCAATTTGCGCCTTTAGTTCATCAAGCGACGCAAATCGCTGCTCATTACGTATCTTTTTACGCAGTATTACATCTATATGACGACCATAGAGGTCCATTACAACATCCAGCAGATGCACTTCTAACTGCTGGCGTACGCCTGCCACTGTCGGACGGGTGCCGATATTGGCGACGCCAGGCAAGGGATGCTCTCCCAGCCCCATCACTTCCACCGCATAAACCCCTTGTACCGGGGAGACCTGACGACGCAGCGGTAAATTCGCCGTCGGGAAACCAATGGTGCGCCCCAGTTCATCGCCGTGGACAACGCGACCGGAGATAGTAAACGGATGCCCCAGCAAAGTCTCGGCCAACGCCAGATCGTCATCCGACAGCGCCTGGCGTACCGCCGTACTGCTAATACGCACCCCGCCCTCGCAAAATGAGTGGGTACTGGTGACATCAAAGCCGTATTCCACGCCAGCTTTTTGTAATAATAAGAAATCCCCCTGGCGGCTAACGCCAAAGCGGAAATCATCCCCCACGACGAGGAACTGAACGCCTAATCTGCGGACCAGCAGTTCGCTAATAAAATCCTGGGCGGTCAACGACGCAAAGCGCCGATCAAAGCGCACGCACAGTACGTAATCGACGCCGCTTTCAGCCAGATAGTTAAGCTTTTCACGCAGACGCGTTAAACGTGCGGGCGCTTTATCGGCGGCAAAAAGCTCCAGCGGCTGCGGCTCAAAAATCATCACTGCCACCGGTAAGCCACGCTGACGACCTTCCGCACGCAAACGCTGCAGTAACGCCTGGTGCCCGCGATGCACGCCGTCAAAATTTCCAATGGTCAGCACACACCCGCGCGGGGCCTGACTGAGATTATGTATGCCGCGTATCAGCTTCATGTCTGGCTCAAAACAGTGAAAATCGTCCGAGTATACCTTGTACAACTGGCAACGTTAACCAGCGATTGCACCTCTACACCGAAAGATCCCGGTAATTCATTCACTCAGCGCAAGATCGCTGGAAAAACACCCCGCTGTCGTCGATTTTTCTGGTCGAAAGGCTGTATTCGCCAGCAACAAGCTGATAGAATCTTGCGCCATCACTACGTAATAAAGCGTTGTTGGTTTAAACGGCGCTTATTTGCACAAATCCATTGACAAAAGAAGGCTAAACGGGCATATTCCTCGGCCTTTGAATTGTCCATATAGAACACATTTGGGAGTTGGACCTTGGCTAATATCAAATCAGCTAAGAAGCGCGCCGTTCAGTCTGAAAAGGCCCGCAAGCACAACGCGAGCCGTCGCTCTATGATGCGTACTTTCATCAAGAAAGTATACGCAGCTATCGAAGCTGGCGACAAAGCGACTGCACTGAAAGCATTTAACGAAATGCAACCGATCGTGGACCGTCAGGCTGCTAAGGGTCTGATCCACAAAAACAAAGCCGCACGTCATAAAGCAAACCTGACTGCTCAGATCAACAAACTGGCTTAATTGTCTGTTGGTTGTCGCTTTGTAAAAAAGCCCGCGAAAGCGGGTTTTTTTATGTCTGTCGTTGATCACGTCAAACGTCAATACTCGCGTTCTGGTTATCGCAGCCGGTTCATACTTCAGCATGGACTGGCTGCGGCATTTTCCACGTAGCAGGAAACTGTTCTGGCCTATCTCCGGGAAGAGGTGAAAAGCGCTGAATAGTCGCGGTGACAAATACGCTGCACTGCCGGATGCTGGATCATGCGCTCGGCAAAAATAGCGTGATACTCTTCCATCACATTATCCATACGCCCGATCTCGACGATCGACTCATCGCTATAGAAATCATGTGAATACAGCGTTGGCGCGACGAATATCGCGTTATGCAGCGCCCCGAAGGCTTTCATCAACGCCGCATCGTCGAATTCCCCCAGAATTTCCACCTGCAATCCCTGCGAGTTAAACCAGTTGAGCAGCTTACGCCCCAGCATGGAACAACGCCCCGGAATCAACAAACGACGCTCTTCCAGGCAGGCCGGGAACGGCTTTTCCGGCGGAGGATTCATGCACCAGAAACTGACGCTGCATTCGCCGATTTTCACTGAAAACAAGCCTTCCTGCTGGGTGGAGTCAATGGGGCAATCGGAGATGATCATATCGAGCTTATGCTGGCTCAACTGCTCCAGCAGCATTTCGTGAGTTGACTCAAAACAGCGTAAATGGATCTGTTCGTTATCGACGACGGCGGCATCAAGTACACCGCTGACCAGCCTTTTTGACAGTGCGTCAGCCACACCGACATCAAACAACAGATTCGACTCTTTACGATAATTAACGATATCCAGCATTTCCTGGCTCAGGGTAAACATACGATCGGCGTAGCGGAAGACCAGTTCCCCCAGTTCACTGGGCTCAAGCCCTCGTCCTTTACGCTTGAACAACTTCCCCTGCAGACGCTCTTCCAGCGCTTTGATCTGTCCGGTAATGGTTTGCGGCGTCAGGAACAATGCCTCCGCAGCACCAACCACTGAGCCTTCTTTATAGACATGCCAGAAATAGTACAGATGGTTGTAATTGATATGTGACATGCTTCTCTCCCTGATTATGTCGAGGAGAACCGTAGCGGCTTTCCATGAAATGTTAAGCCGCGTAGCCCGAATCCGCTACGCGCTTACGCAGTATGATGTATCCCGTCACTGCCGATAATATCGATCCAATAAGGATGCCAAGCCTGGCCCAGTTGTTCAATGCGGGATCAACGCTGCTGAAAGCCAGGGAGGCAATAAAAATCGACATGGTGAAACCAATCCCACATAGAATGCCAACCGCCATAATTTGCTTACAGCTCGTCCCTTCAGGCAACGAGGCCCATTTCAGCTTTAGCGCCAGCCAGCAGAACAGGCTAATTCCCAATGGTTTACCGATAAACAACCCGGCAATAATACCCAATGGCAGCAGCGAGGTCAGCCCTTCTACCGTGATCCCCTGCAAAGAAACGCCCGCATTAGCAAAGGCGAACAGCGGCAGGATCAGGAATGCCACCCACGGATGCAGTACGTGCTCAAGCTGCTTCGCCGGCGATTTACCTTTCTGCTCTTTTAGCGGGATCATAAAGCCGACAATGACGCCGGCCAGCGTTGCGTGAACGCCCGATTTCAGAACCGCGGTCCAGAGTATGGCGCCGACCAGAATATAGATGCCGGTGCGTCGTACGCCGCTCAGATTTAATGCCGCCAGTACCGTGATAGATCCAGCCGCAACAATCAATGACATGACGGAAAGGTCGTGCGTATAGAACAACGCAATAATAATAATGGCACCCAGATCGTCAATGATGGCCAGCGCCATCAGAAAAATCTTCAGCGCAGCGGGAACCCGATTCCCCAGCAGCGCCAGTACGCCCAACGCGAAGGCGATATCGGTCGCAGCCGGAATCGCCCACCCTTCTCTGGCAATCGGATCCCGGCCGTTAAACGCCAGATAAACCAGTGCCGGAACCACCATTCCGCCCAACGCCGCGACGAGCGGAAACACGGCCTGGCGACGGCTGGCCAGCGCCCCCTGATTCATCTCGCGCTTCACTTCCAGGCCTATCAGCAGGAAAAATATCGCCATCAGCGCATCGTTAATCCACAACAGCATATTTTTGTTGATTTCTAACGCCCCTACGCGCAGTTGAACGGGCGTTTCCAGAAAAGAACGATACAGATCGCTGGTCAAGCCAGTATTGGCGAATAACATCGCCATTACGGCGGCAAAAATTAAGATAATGCCTCCGGATGCATCGCTATGGAAAAAACGCTGCAGATGTTTCACTTTTACCTCACCTTATCGGTAAACAACTCGATAAAAGAATCATACAGACGCAAATACATCGAAAAAACCAGTTTTAAATTGCCTTTATAGACGGTTTTTCCGAATTAACAAGTAAGACGACATAGCGTTTGTCAGAGGAAGAATAAGCGTAAACCGCTCTCAATAATTCAGGGGCGAGGCGAGATGGTGGATAATCGTTAATTCAGGTAGTGTAGCGGCTAAAAGAGAAAAAGCCTGAGTAACAAAACCCAGGCTTGGGATGCAACAGGCAATCAAAAAAGATCAGCTGGTTAAATCATCGAAAAATTTCTTCACGCCATCAAAAAAACTTTTCGAGCGCGGGCTATTCTTCTCACCCGTGGGCCCACCAAAGCTCTCCTGAAGCTCTTTCAGCAGTTGCTTTTGTTTGTCATTAAGCCCCACCGGCGTTTCGACCACTACGCGACACAGCAGATCGCCCTGCGCGCCGCCACGCACAGATTTTACGCCTTTACCACGCATGCGGAACAGCTTACCGGTCTGCGTTTCGCCGGGCACCTTCAGGTTCACCCGGCCATCCAGCGTCGGGACCTCAATCTCACCGCCAAGCGCAGCCATGGTAAAGTTGATCGGAACTTCGCAATACAGGTTATTGCCTTCACGCTCAAAAATTGCGTGCTGCTTAACCTGTACCTGAACGTACAGATCGCCAGCCGGTGCGCCATGCTCACCCGCTTCGCCTTCACCGGCGAGGCGAATACGATCCCCGGTATCGACGCCTGCCGGGATCTTAACCGACAGCGTTTTGCTCTTCTCTACGCGACCATGACCATGACATTTGTTGCACGGATCTTTAATCAGCGTACCGCGGCCCTGACAGTGCGGACAGGTTTGCTGCACGGCGAAGAAGCCCTGGCGCATCTGCACCTGGCCGGAACCATGACAGGTCGGGCAGGTCTGCGGCTGAGTGCCTGCTTTCGCGCCACTACCGTGGCAGACATCACACTCTTCCAGCGTCGGAATACGGATCTCTTTGGTCACTCCGCGAACGGCTTCTTCCAGCGTCAGATCCATGTTATAGCGCAAATCGGCACCGCGCGACGCACGCTGGCGGCCGCGACCTCCGCCAAAAATATCACCGAAAACATCGCCGAAAATATCGCTGAAATCAGCACCGCCGCCAAAACCGCCGCCCCCCATGCCGCCTTGTTCGAAGGCGGCATGACCGTATTGATCGTAAGCAGCGCGCTTCTGAGCATCAGTCAGGATTTCATACGCTTCTTTAATTTGTTTAAATTTCGCTTCGGCCTCTTTATCGCCCTGATTGCGGTCCGGGTGATACTTCATGGCCAGGCGTTTATACGCCTTTTTGATTTCACGCTCTTCCGCGGTTCTGGGAACGCCCAAAATCTCGTAATAATCTTGCTTTGCCATTGGTGTTGTTCAGCCCCTTAACATGCGTGCACGGGCGGAGAGGAACCCTCTTCGCCCGTGCCAGTATTTACCCGTTCAAAGGGCGATTATTTTTTGTCTTTTACTTCTTCAAACTCAGCATCGACAACATCGTCATCTTTCGCGTTGTTTGCAGAAGCGTCAGCGCCGCCAGCCTGCTGCTGTGCATGCTGCTGCTGAGCGATTTCCATCAGTTTCTGGGAAGCCTGCGCCAGTTCCTGCATTTTCGCTTCGATAGCCGCTTTGTCTTCACCTTTCAGCGCCGTTTCCAGCGCGCTCAGCGCAGACTCGATTGCGGTTTTATCATCAGCCGGCAGTTTATCGCCCGCTTCTTCAACCTGCTTACGGGTGCTGTGCAGCAGATGGTCGCCCTGGTTGCGGGTCTGAACCAGCTCTTCAAACTTACGGTCAGATTCAGCGTTCGCTTCAGCATCGCGAACCATTTTCTGAATTTCGTCCTCGTTCAGACCAGAAGAGGCCTTGATGGTGATCTTCTGCTCTTTACCGCTGTTTTTGTCTTTCGCGGAAACGTGCAGGATACCGTCAGCATCGATATCGAAGGTGACTTCGATCTGCGGCATACCGCGCGGTGCCGGGTTGATGCCATCCAGGTTGAACTGACCCAGAGATTTGTTATCAGACGCGCGTTTACGCTCACCCTGCAGCACATGGATGGTTACCGCAGACTGGTTGTCTTCAGCGGTAGAGAACACCTGGCTGTGCTTGGTCGGGATAGTGGTGTTTTTGCTGATCAGCGCGGTCATTACGCCGCCCATGGTTTCGATACCCAGAGACAGCGGAGTAACGTCGAGCAGCAGAACGTCTTTCACATCGCCGGTCAGTACGCCGCCCTGCACCGCTGCGCCGATAGCAACAGCTTCGTCCGGGTTAACGTCTTTACGCGGTTCTTTACCAAAGAACTCCGCCACTTTTTTCTGCACCATCGGCATACGCGTCTGACCGCCCACGAGGATAACGTCGTTGATATCCGATACGGACAGGCCAGCATCCTGCAGCGCGACTTTCAGCGGCTCGATAGAACGGTTCACCAGGTCTTCGACCAGGCTTTCCAGTTTCGCGCGAGTCACTTTAATGTTCATGTGTTTCGGACCGGTGGCATCTGCAGTGATGTACGGCAGGTTGACGTCGGTCTGCTGTGCGGAAGAAAGCTCGATTTTCGCTTTTTCTGCCGCTTCTTTCAGACGCTGCATCGCCAGCGGATCGTTACGCAGGTCAATGCCCTGATCTTTCTTAAATTCTTCAACCAGGTAGTTGATCAGACGGGTATCGAAGTCTTCACCACCCAGGTGAGTATCGCCGTTGGTTGCCAGAACTTCGAAGGTTTTTTCGCCATCAACTTCGTCGATTTCGATAATAGAGATATCGAAAGTCCCCCCACCGAGGTCATATACCGCGATAGTACGGTTGCCGATTTCTTTATCGAGACCATAAGCCAGTGCGGCGGCGGTCGGTTCGTTGATGATACGTTTGACTTCCAGACCAGCGATACGACCGGCGTCTTTCGTTGCCTGACGCTGAGCATCGTTGAAGTAAGCCGGTACGGTGATAACCGCTTCGGTTACCGACTCACCCAGGTAATCTTCTGCAGTTTTCTTCATTTTTTTCAGCACTTCAGCAGAGATCTGCGGCGGTGCCGTTTTGGTGCCTTTCACATCAAGCCATGCGTCGCCGTTATCTGCAGCAACAATTTTATACGGCATGATGGAAACGTCGCGCTGGACTTCTTCATCCTGGAAGCGGCGGCCAATCAGGCGTTTAATCGCAAACAGGGTATTTTGCGGGTTTGTCACTGCCTGACGTTTAGCCGGCTGACCTACCAGAGTTTCACCATCCTGGGTATAAGCAATGATAGAAGGCGTGGTGCGATCGCCTTCGGCGTTCTCCAGCACACGAGCTGTAGTGCCATCCATAATCGCTACACAAGAGTTGGTCGTACCCAGGTCGATACCAATAATTTTACCCATCTAAACGTCTCCACTAAAAATTCAGTCAACATGTGGTTGTGAACCTGTAATAAGGGCGAAACGTGCGGTTTCAACCGCCCGGACATCATTTTTTTTCAGGTTCATTCACTGCGGTTGACTACAAGATGGGGTCAGCCACCGCGTCATCAAGGGGGAGACACAAAAAAATTTTACCTCTGCTCCCCTGATGGATGGGCAAAACGGCGGCAGTTGGCAACAAGAGAGGGAAAAGAGTACACCCGATAAAAATAGCGCTAATCGGTAGCGTAATATATGACCCAGGCATAATTCGCAATAAATTCTCGGCACCCCGCCTGCCCAGGGTCGATAACCTACCGTCGTCAGGCAGAATCACAAATTGCTTAAAAACCCCCCTCCAGATCATGGACAGTATTCTGGCGCCTCATTATTATGCCGCGCCCCGCTCTCCAGCGGCTGTTAATATTTTTATTATAATCATTAAGTTGGGAAATTATGGATACCTCTAAATTAGCTAATCCGGCACCGCTGGGCCTTATGGGCTTCGGCATGACCACTATTCTGCTTAACCTCGTAAATAGCGGTTTGTTCGCATTTGATGTCGCTATCCTGGCAATGGGCATTTTTTACGGCGGTATCGCACAAATTTTTGCCGGTCTGCTGGAATTTAAAAAAGGTAATACTTTTGGCTTAACTGCATTTACCTCCTACGGCGCTTTCTGGTTGACGCTGGTCGCGATCCTTTTGATGCCGAAAACAGGTCTTGCCGAAGCGTCTGACGCACACTTTCTCGGTATGTATCTCGCACTGTGGGGGATCTTTACGCTGTTTATGTTCTTTGGCACTCTCAAAGGCCCGCGTATGCTGCAGTTCGTGTTTCTGAGTCTGAGCATACTGTTTGCTCTGCTGGCGATCGGCCACCTGGCAGATAACGAAGGCATCGTTAAGATTGCGGGCTGGGTTGGACTGATTTGCGGCGG
Source organism: Klebsiella sp. KE9456 (assembly GCF_043832615.1). Taxonomy (NCBI): domain Bacteria; kingdom Pseudomonadati; phylum Pseudomonadota; class Gammaproteobacteria; order Enterobacterales; family Enterobacteriaceae; genus Klebsiella; species Klebsiella sp. KE9456. The sequence goes on along the minus strand of NZ_JBDYQK010000002.1, from coordinate 107,149 downwards.
CAGCGCGATTTATCTGGCGATGGGTGAAGTGCTGAACGAACAGTTTGGCCGCACCGTTCTGCCAATCGGCGAACAGCATTGATTGATGTTGCCGCCCGAACATGGGCGGCAACGAGATAACCGCACGGCGTTAAGACAGGCGCTGCAGTTCAGCTTCCGGCGTAGCGACCTGCTTATCCAGTCCCTGATTCAGCCACACGCCCAATCCCAGTCCCATAAACGACAGGGCCAGCACGTACCAGGCCGGCGCCATCGGCGAAACGCCCATCAGCATTGTCACCGCGATCGGCGTCAGGCCGCCAAAAATGGCATACGAGACGTTATAAGAGAATGAAATGCCGGTAAAGCGAACTTCCGCCGGGAACGCGCGCACCATCACGTAAGGTACCGCCCCCACCACGCCGACACACAGGCCAACCGCGCCATAGAGCAGGAACAGCTGCTGCGAGTTGCCGCCAGAAAGATGGTAGAAAGCCCAGCTACTGGCGGCCAGAAATAAACTCCCGACGATAAATGTGCGGCTGGCGCCAAACTTATCGACTGCCAGACCCGCCAACAAACAGCCAATGCACAGCATAATGGTGGCAATACTGTTCGCCTGCAGAGTGATTGCCGGAGCAAAACCGTAGTGCTTTTGTAACCAAACTGGCGACATCAAAATCACGACCACTATTCCGGCAGATAATAGCCAGGTCAGCAACATTGAGACGATCACCGCTTTCTGGTGCTTCAGCGTAACGGCCTTAACCGGCATCTCCTGAGCTAAGGCTTTTCGCTGTTGCATCTCAAGGAAAATCGGCGTCTCCTGTAGCCAGCGGCGTAAATACATGGCCACAAGACCAAATGCGCCGCCAAGCAAAAAAGGAATGCGCCAGCCGCCGTCGTGGATCCCCTGTGGCGTCAGATGAGTGTTAATCAGCGTCGCGACGACCGATCCCAGTAAGATCCCCACCGTCAGGCCAGCGGTCAACGTGCCACAGGCGATACCGATTTTTTTCTCCGGAACATGTTCTGCAACAAACACCCATGCACCCGGCACTTCCCCGCCAATAGCAGCCCCCTGAAGAATACGCATAAACAGCAGCAAAAGCGGCGCCACGATGCCCATCGATTGGTAAGTCGGCAACAGGCCTATCGCCAGCGTTGGCAGCGCCATCAGCAGAATGCTCAGAGTAAACATTCTCTTACGCCCGACCAGATCGCCGAAATGCGCCATAATAATGCCGCCAAGGGGACGGGCTAAATATCCTGCGGCAAAAATACCGAAGGTCTGCACCTGACGCAGCCACTCCGGAATATCGGCCGGAAAGAACAGTTCGCCAACGACAGCAGCGAAGAAGACAAAGATGATGAAGTCATAAAACTCCAGCGCGCCGCCCAGGGCAGCCAGCGTCAGAGTTTTATAATCTTGTCGATTCAGAGGTCGGGTATATTGTGACATAACGAGCAATCATCCAGAGGTATGAAGGGTGTTTTACGCAATGTGTAAAGTAAAAAACACTATACCGTAAATAAAACAACACACCACAGGCAATTCAGGTTATATCAGAAATGCATCAAATTCAGGATAAAGTTTCACGCCTTGCACTTTTAGGGCGAAAAGCTGCTACCACATCCCCATTTGTTTCGACATATGGCCCTTCAAGCAGCTGTACACAATACGGTACACTTGCAAAAATACCCTGTACCAGGACGTTACCTTCGGCATCTTTCACCCCCTCCAGCGTCTCCTCAATCGCCTTTGGCTGACCGGGCAGATTAAGGATCAGCGCCTGCTTGCGGATAACGCCAACCTGACGCGAAAGAATAGCTGTCGGTACAAAATGCAGGCTGACCTGGCGCATTTGCTCACCAAAGCCCGGCATCACCCGGTCGGCAATCGCCAGTGTCGCATCCGGGGTCACATCGCGCCTTGCCGGGCCGGTACCACCGGTGGTCAGCACCAGATGACAGCCCATCTCATCAACCAGCTCACACAATGTTTGCTCGATAATAATCTGTTCATCGGGGATTAAGCGGGGCAGCAATTCGAAAGGCGTGGATAGCGCACGCGCCAGCCACTCTTCAAGCGCCGGGATACCTTTATCCTGATAGACGCCGCTGGAGGCGCGATCGGAAATGGAAACTAAGCCGATTCGTAAGGTGTTCATGATTATTCCGTTCAAACAGTATTAATAAACAGAATAATACACCGAGGGGAGCAAGGCAGACAGTTTAATGTGGCCGACGGACGTCGGCCACGCGCGGGATTACAGCAGATCGCCGATCATTTTTTCCAGTTTTTCCTGGTCGATCGCAAACTTACGGATACCTTCCGCCAGTTTATCTACCGCCATCGGATCCTGGTTGTGCTGCCACAGAAACTCGGATTCCGTGATACGCGCCGGGCGCGCTTTAACTTCGCCGCTGAACGCCAGTTTGCGTTCGATAGCGCCTTCACTTTCCGCCAGCTCTTTCAGCAGGGCCGGCGCGATGGTCAGACGGTCACAGCCAGCCAGTTCCAGAATCTCGCCGACATTACGGAAGCTTGCGCCCATAACCACAGTTTCGTAGCCATGCTGTTTGTAGTATTCGTAGATTTCGCTTACGGAAACCACGCCCGGATCTTCAGCCGGCGCATACTCTTTCTTATCGGTATTGGCTTTGTACCAGTCAAGAATACGACCAACAAACGGAGAGATCAGGAATACGCCTGCTTCCGCGCAAGCACGAGCCTGAGCGAAAGAGAACAGCAGAGTCAGGTTACAGTTGATGCCTTCTTTTTCCAGCTGCTCCGCCGCGCGGATGCCCTGCCAGGTGGAAGCCAGTTTGATCAGAATACGATCGTTGCTGATGCCGGCATCGTTGTACAACTTGATGATGCGTTTAGCCTTAGCGATGGAGGCGTCGGTGTCATAGGACAAGCGAGCGTCAACTTCAGTGGAAATACGGCCAGGGATCAGCTTAAGGATTTCGAGACCAATGTTCACCGCCAGCTTATCGGAAGCATCAACAATCTGCTGCGCGCGATCGCTGCTCTGGCTGCGAGCCCAGGCAACAGCATCATCAATCAGCTTACGGTACTCAGGGATCTGAGCCGCACCGAGAATCAAAGAAGGGTTAGTCGTGGCGTCCTGAGGCTGATACAGCTTCATCGCCGCGATATCTCCGGTATCAGCTACGACAGTGGTGTACTGACGCAGAGAAGTTAATTTATCCGTCATGATAGTGTTTCTCTTAAACAGCAGTTAAGGGGATGTAACCGGTCTGCCAAGATGATAACACGCTGCTGGATCAGCGCAACCGCCGACAATGCACGAGCGCAGAGTGTGATAAACTACACCAATTAATTATCTGAACGTAAAGGGATTACCACTGAATTGGTGGCGCTTACACTCACGCGCCAGTATGGGCCAGGGGATGTTTAATGCCTGATTTTCTGTTCTTCATCAATGAAATACTCTGGGGCTCGGTAATGATTTATCTGTTACTGGGCGCTGGCGCCTGGTTTACCTGGCGAACAAAGTTTATTCCGTTTCGTTGCGTCCATCAGTTTAGCCAGGGTCTGAAAAAAAGCCTTGCGTCCCGGCCCGGCGGAGTCACGTCTTTTCAGGCATTGTGCACAGGTATGGCGGCACGTATCGGGAGCGGCAACCTGGCGGGAGTCGCCCTGGCCATCACCGCCGGTGGACCGGGAGCCGTTTTTTGGATGTGGATCTCGGCGCTGCTCGGGATGGCAAGCAGCTTTGCCGAATGTTCTCTTGCTCAGCTTTATAAAGAACGCGATGCCCGTGGCCAGTTTCGCGGCGGCCCCGCCTGGTATATGGCCCGGGGTTTAGGTATGCGCTGGATGGGGGTGTTGTTTTCCATTTTGCTGCTGCTGGCCTATGGCACTATTTTTAACACCGTGCAGGCAAACTCCGTTGCCTATGCCATGAAGTATGCATTCCATGCACCTGAAATCGTCACAGGTTGCGTGCTGGCCATTCTTATTCTGCTGGTTATCGTCCGCGGCATTCGAGGCGTGGCGCGATTACTGCAGTGGTTTGTGCCGCTGTTGGCTATGGTATGGATCCTGACGAGCCTGGTTATCAGTCTGTGGCATATCGACGAGCTACCAACCGTTTTTGCCACCATTTTCCGCAGCGCCTTCGGCTGGCAAGAGGCGGCGGCAGGCGCTGTCGGCTATACCATCAGCCAGGCGCTCACCAGCGGCTTTCAGCGCGGTATGTTTTCCCATGAAGCGGGCATGGGGTCGACGCCCAATGTCGCAGCGGCGGCAGCGACCTGGCCGTCGCACCCTGCCACTCAAGGGATCGTGCAAATGATTGGCGTCTTCATTGATACGGTGGTGATCTGCACTGCCAGCGCCGTCATCATCATGCTCGCCCCGAGGAACGATAACAGCGCCGCAATAAACGGTATTCAGGCGCTTCAGCTTGCCATGAACAATCTTGTTGGCGACTGGGGCGCCGGTTTTGTCGCTTTTATCATGCTGCTTTTCGCCTTCAGCGCCATCATTGCAAACTATATCTATGCGGAAAATAATCTTGTCTTTCTGCGGATGGACAGCAGGCGAAATATCTGGGCGCTGCGGTTCCTCGCCCTGAGCATGGTCATCGCCGGAACGGTAATCAGCTTACCGGTCGCCTGGCAAATGGCGGATATCGTCATGGCGTTGATGGCGATTACGAACCTGACGGCTATCCTGCTCCTGTCGCCAACGGTACGGATCATCACCGATGATTATCTACGCCAGCGTCGGCTGGGCACGCGGCCGGAATTTGACGTTACGCGTTACCCCGAAATTCATCAGCAGGTGATGTCGGGTATCTGGGATAATCTGCCGCGTAAATAGCGCGGCAATTACAGCTATCGCTCCCTCTGTGGCGTTTTTTTGCTAAAGTCGTCAAAAATCTCCTGAAAGGACTGGATATGCTCATTCTGATTTCACCTGCCAAAACGCTTGATTATCAAAGCCCGCTAGCGACTGCTCGCTATACCCAGCCTGAACTGCTGGAATACTCTCAGGAACTGATCAATATCGCTCGCCAGCTGTCTGCGCCGCAGATAGGTAAACTGATGAGCATCAGCGACAAGCTGGCTGACCTCAATGCCACCCGTTTTCACGACTGGCACCCGGATTTTACCCCGGCGAATGCCCGACAGGCGATTCTGGCTTTTAAGGGCGATGTTTACACCGGTCTGCAGGCAGAGACCTTTAGCGAAGCCGATTTTGATTTTGCCCAGCAGCATCTGCGGATGCTTTCCGGCCTTTATGGCGTTCTGCGCCCGCTCGATCTGATGCAACCTTACCGGCTGGAGATGGGAATTAAGCTTGAAAACGCGAAAGGCAAAGATCTGTATCAGTATTGGGGAGAGGTGATTACCGATAAGCTGAATCAGGCACTGAAAGCGCAGGGCGACGATATCGTCATTAACCTGGCCTCTGATGAATACTTCCGGGCGGTTAAAGCCAAACAGCTTGCGGGTCGGATAATTAAGCCGGTTTTCCTTGATGAGAAAAACGGTAAGTTTAAAGTAATCAGCTTCTACGCCAAAAAAGCGCGCGGATTAATGAGCCGTTACATCATTGAAAATCGCTTAACCAGGCCAGAGCAGCTGGCCCGCTTTGATAGCGAAGGTTATTTCTTTGATGCCGATGCATCAGGGCCGGACGAACTGGTATTTAAACGCCGCGAACAGTAAAAATCACGCTCCCCTGCCGCCGGATAAGGCAGCAGGGGAGTCAGGCTTAACCCATCATCAGCTTACGCAGGGCGGCAAAATCAGCCGGCAGATTATGCGACAGCAGCGGCAGATCCGCACGATCCGCCAGCGCTTTCGGCAGCGGCAGCGTCTCTTGCAGAATCTCTTCCACGCTCTCTTTAAATTTCGCCGGATGCGCCGTACCGAGGAACAGACCATACTCGCCCGGCTGCAGCTGGTCGCGCAGCGCGCGATAAGCTATCGCCGCATGCGGTTCCGAGGTATAGCCAATGGCTTTCAGTTCGCGCATGGTGGATTTCGTGGTTTCATCATCCACCGCCGCATAGCCCAGCTCATTCAGACGCCAGGTTTTGCGCCGGAACAGCTCTTCTACGCGCGGCCAGTTGTTCGGCTGGCTGACGTCCATCGCGTTAGACAGCGTGGCCTGGGTCGCTTTCGGCGACCAGTTACCGTCCTGCAGGAAACGCGGCACAGTATCATTGGCGTTGGTCGCCGCGATAAAGCGTTTAATTGGCAGCCCCAGCGATTTCGCCAGCAAACCAGCCGTCAAATCGCCAAAGTTGCCGCTTGGCACCGAGATAACCAACTGATTACGGGCCTCCTGCGGCAACTGCGCGACGGCCTCAAAATAGTAGCAAATCTGCGCCAGCAGGCGGCTGATATTAATGGAGTTAGCCGAATTCAGCCCCAGAGCGGTTTTCAGCTCTTCGTCGTCAAAGGCCTGTTTCACCAGCGCCTGGCAGGCATCGAAATCACCGTCGATAGCGACGGTTTCAATATTGCCGCCCAGGGTACAGAACAGTTTTTCCTGCAGCGGGCTGATTTTACCGCGCGGATAGAGAATGACGACGTTAACGTTCGGCAGACCATAGAACGCATGGGCGACCGCCGCGCCGGTGTCGCCGGAGGTTGCCGTCAGGATGGTCACCGGTTTGTCGCCCGCGATATGGGTCAGCATCTGCGCCATAAAGCGGCCGCCAAAATCTTTGAACGCCAGCGTCGGGCCATGAAACAACTCCAGGCATCCCACATCTTTCTGCACTTTACTGACCGGCGCCGGAAAGGTGAATGCCGTGGCAATACGCTGTTGCAGCATGTCCTGCGGGATCTCGTCACCAATAAACGCAGACAGGATTTTCGCGCTGCGCGGGACGAAATCCAGCTTCAGCATATCGTCAATTTCAGTCAGGCTAAATTCCGGTAGATCGTGCGGAAAGAACAGCCCCTGCTGCTTGCCAAGCCCCTGCGTCACGGCCCGCGCAAAGCTGACCTGTTCGTTATGATCTTTTAAGTTATAGAGTTTCATTGGTTATCCCACTACTCGAGCGCCCGCCGTATCCAGCTGGCAAATATGAACGAAGCCTTCCTGATTTTGTAGATAGTGCTTTGCCAGCCAATCGGCGACACGCTGCGCGGTTTCCGGTTTATCGCATAACGCGAACATCGTCGGGCCGGAGCCGGAAATACCACACGCCTGCGCGCCAATTTCCATCGCCGCCTGACGCGCTTCGCTGAAGCCCGGCAGCAATTTGGTACGATACGGCTCGGCAATCACATCCGTCATCAATTTCGCCGCCAGCTGCGGCTGACGGGTATAGCAGGCATGAATAAAGCCCGCCAGATGACGACCATGAGCAATGCAGTCCTGACGGCGATACTGCGCCGGGAGAATCGCCCGCGCTTCCGCCGTCGAAACTTTAATGCCCGGATAAGCCAGCACCCATAGCCACTCGTCAAATGCCGGAACCTGCTGGCTGATAATGCCGTTTTCCTCAAGCATCAACTGGATACCGCCAAGGTAGCACGGCGCCACATTGTCGTAGTGGATGCTGCCGGAAATCCGCCCTTCCATCTCGCCCATCAGCGCCAGCATCCGGGTTTCGTTGAGCGGCTTACCGCAAAATTCGTTCATCGCCACCAGCGCCGCGACCACGGAGCAGGCGCTGGAACCAAGCCCGGAGCCTATCGGCATATTCTTTTCCAGCGTCATCGCGACCGGTACTTTTTTGCCAACCTCCTGGCAGAAGCGCTCCCAGCATTGATAGACGATATTTTCCTGCGGAGCCGTCGGCAGTTTGCTGGCAAAACGGCCAACGTTTTGCAGACTGAAGCTTTCAGCCGCCTCCACCGTCACGTTGTCCCCCAGCAGCGTACCGTCGACCGGCGTCACCGCCGCCCCCAGCACGTCAAACCCGACGCTCATATTGGCACTGGAAGCCGGGGCATATACTTTGACCATCTTAAACTCCTAACTTCCATGACAGGGTACGCAACAGATCGGCGAAAACGCCCGCCGCCGTCACATCGTTACCCGCGCCATAGCCGCGCAGCACCAGCGGCAGCGGCTGATAATAGTGGCTGTAAAAAGCCAGCGCGTTCTCGCCGTTTTTCACTTTGAACAGCGGATCGTTGCCGTCAACCGCGGCAATTTTCACCCGACACGTGCCATCCTCTTCTATGTTACCCACATAACGCAAGACTTTACCTTCATCGCGCGCTTTCGCGACCCGCGAGGAAAACTCATCATCCAGAGAAGGCAGACGCGCCATAAAGCTTTCAACATCGCCGCTGGCATCGAAATCGGCCGGCAGCGCCGGTTCGACGATAATGTCAGACAACTCCAGCTCACACCCGGTTTCACGCGCGAGGATAAGCAGTTTACGCGCGACGTCGACGCCGGACAGATCGTCTCGCGGATCCGGCTCGGTATAGCCCATCTCACGCGCCAGCTTCGTCGCCTCAGAAAAACTCATGCCTTCATCAAGTTTACCGAAGATAAATGACAGCGAGCCGGAAAGAATACCGGAGAAATGCATCAGCTCATCACCCGCGTTCAGCAGATTTTGCAGGTTTTCAATGACCGGCAGACCCGCGCCAACGTTGGTATCGTATAAAAACTTACGCCGGGAACTGGCCGCAGCATGGCGCAACTGATGGTAGTAATCGAGCGAGGAGGTGTTGGCTTTTTTATTCGGCGTCACCACGTGAAAACCTTCACGCAGGAAATCCGCATACTGATCGGCTACCGTCTGGCTGGAAGTGCAGTCGACAATAACCGGGTTCAGCAGATGGTACTCTTTCACCAGACGGATAAGTCGGCCTAAATTGAACGTCTCTTTCGCCTCAGCCAGCTCGTCGCGCCAGTGCTCAAGGTTCAGACCATGTACGCTGGTCAGCAGGGCACGAGAATTGGCGACGCCGCAAACGCGCAGGTCAATATGCTTGCTTTTTAGCCAGCTTTGTTGGCGCTTGATCTGTTCGATCAGCGCGCCGCCAACGCCGCCGACGCCGATCACAAACACTTCAATCACCTGGTCGGTATTGAACAGCATCTGGTGAGTCACGCGTACACCGGTTGTCGCGTCATCATTGCTTACGACAACAGAGATAGAGCGCTCGGAAGAGCCCTGAGCAATCGCGACGATATTAATATTGGCGCGCGCCAGCGCAGCGAAGAATTTGGCGGAGATCCCACGTAAAGTCCGCATACCATCGCCGACAACGGAGATAATCGCCAGGCGTTCCATGATCGATAGTGGCTCAAGCAACCCCTCTTTCAGCTCCAGGTAAAATTCATCTTCCATTACCCGCTTCGCTCGCGCACAGTCGCTTTGCGGAACACAGAAGCTGATGCTGTATTCGGAAGAGGATTGGGTAATCAGAACAACGGAAATGCCCGCGCGAGACATGGTGGCAAATACGCGCGCCGCCATCCCCACCATCCCCTTCATCCCCGGCCCGGAGACGTTGAACATCGCCATATTGTTAAGATTAGAGATCCCCTTCACCGGCAGATCGTCTTCATCACGGCTGGCGCCGATAAGGGTACCCGGCGCCTGCGGGTTACCGGTATTTTTGATTAAGCACGGGATCTGGAACTGGGCAATGGGGGCGATAGTGCGCGGATGGAGAACTTTAGCGCCGAAATAGGAAAGCTCCATCGCTTCCTGATAGGACATTGACTTCAGCAAGCGGGCATCCGGCACCTGGCGTGGGTCGCAAGTATAAACGCCATCAACATCGGTCCAGATCTCACAGCAGTCGGCACGAAGGCAGGCAGCCAGTACCGCCGCGGAATAGTCGGAACCATTACGCCCCAGCACCACCAGTTCACCCTTTTCGTTGCCCGCAGTGAAACCTGCCATCAGCACCATATGGTCAGACGGGATCTGGCTGGCGGCAATGCGCCGGGTCGATTCAGCGATATCTACGGTCGACTCGAGATAATGCCCTACGGCAAGCAGTTTTTCGACCGGGTTAATGACCGTAACGTGATAACCGCGCGCTTCCAGCAAACCGGCCATAATGGCAATAGAGAGCTTTTCTCCTCTGCAAATCAACGACGCGTTGACGCTGTCCGGGCACTGTCCGAGCAGGCTGATACCATGCAGTACGTGTTTAATTTGCGCGAATTCCTGCTCAACAAAGACTTTCAATTGCGCAAGCGGGAATCCGGGTTGCGCCTCGGCGAGCCCTTGCAAAAGTTCGGCAAAAATACGTTCAGCATCGGCGATATTCGTTAGCGCTTCCTGACCACTGATTGTTTTTTCGATCATTGCGACCAGGTGGTTAGTAATCTTTGCCGGGGCAGACAGAACGGTCGCTACCTGCCCCTGCCTGGCATTACTCTCCAGAATATCGGCAACGCGCAGAAAACGCTCTGCATTTGCCACTGATGTACCGCCAAACTTCAACACACGCATGGTTGTGACCCCTTGATTTTTTTGTCGAAAAAAAAGCCCGCACTGTTCAGGTGCGGGCTTTTTTCTGTGTTTCCTGTACGCGTCAGCCCGCACCGTTACCTGTGGTAATAGTGATGGTGATAATCGTGGTGATCATGCCGATGCGATTCATGGACGTTGTGTACTCTGTAATTTTTATCTGTCTGTATCCTGTGCCTATATTGGTTAAAGTATCTGTCGCCTTAAGTCAACGAATTTCTACTTACAGGCGTTTTTTTCGTGAATAGACAATCCGCCAAAATACCCCAATTACTCACCGGAATTTATGCAAAGAAATGTCAATAATCAGCACACATATCCATACTAAAACGCTATGACGGGATTTTAGTCTGAGAGTTTTTTTTCAATGTCGTGCAATAAACGATGAAGCATTGCGGTGTCGCGCTGTTGCAAAAGACCGATACGCTGCTGTAGCCAGTCGCTGAGTTTGACATCATCTTCAACGCCCAGACGGGTAAGTAGATCGCGAGTTCGTAAACGTAACGCCTGGAGCTGATTGTCATCCCCGTCGACTAACATGGTCCGGTTTTGCTGCAGCAACGAAGTCAGTTGATAACAATACACCATCACAGACTGCCCTAAATTCAACGAAGGGTAGTCCGCCACCATGGGGATACCGGTCAATACGTCGGCCAGGAGCAACTCTTCGTTAGTAAGCCCGGAATCCTCCCGGCCAAACACCAGAGCGGTATGATTCATCCACTGCGCTTTCTCCTCCAGCATTGGCAAAAGCTGCTGCGGCGTCACGTAATAGTGAAAACGCGCCCGGCTGCGAGCGGTTGTGGCGACGGTAAAATCGACGTCGTGCAGCGCCTGCTCTAATGTGGCAAAAGTACTGATATTATCGAGAATGTCGCCGGAGCCATGCGCAACCCAGCGCGCGGCAGGCTGCATATGGGCATCGCTATCGACGATACGCAGGTCGCTAAACCCCATTGTTTTCATCGCTCTCGCGGCAGCGCCAACGTTTTCTGCCCGAGCGGGAGACACTAACACAATTGATAAACGCATTCGGTTTCCCTTTTATCTTTCAGCGGCAGGAATGACCATTCATCCCCTCATTTTACGCGCCATGAATTTACAAATTTGCAACAAAAGACGCTAAATTTGAGCTTTATCACTCATAAAGAAAACTAAACTATTCCCAAGACCCCATTACCCGGAGTATGTTAACAGAACGCATTTATCCGTATGTTTGACAATGATATTTATGTCAAAGCGTCTTTGCGGGTAGTGGATTCACCCTATTCATTATTTGCTGAGCGCGATTAATTGAGCCGTAGGTAAATTGTGATGATGAATCGCATTTCAATGCAATGATTTCACATGACTATTAACGTGCTACAATTGAACTTGATATAGGTCAACGAAGCGTAGTTTTATTGGGTGTCAGGGCTCTCTTAGCCTGTTATGTTGCTGTTAAAATGGTTAGGATGACAGCCGTTTTTGACACCGTCGGGTCCAGAGGGAAAGTACCCACGACCAAGCTAATGATGTTGTTGACGTTGATGGAAAATGCATCAAGAACGCAATTACGTACTTTAGTCATGTTACGCCGGACATGTTAATTTGCGACATGTACCAGGCAGGTCAGGGACTTTGGTACTTCCTGTTTCGATTTAGTTGGCAATTTAGGTAGCAAACATGCAGACCCCGCACATTCTTATCGTTGAAGACGAGTTGGTAACACGCAACACGTTAAAAAGTATTTTCGAAGCAGAAGGTTATGATGTATTCGAAGCGACCGATGGCGCGGAAATGCATCAGATCCTGTCTGAAAATGATATTAACCTGGTGATCATGGATATCAACCTGCCAGGTAAAAATGGTCTCCTGTTAGCGCGCGAACTGCGTGAACAGGCAGACGTCGCGCTGATGTTCCTTACAGGCCGCGACAACGAAGTGGATAAAATCCTTGGCCTCGAAATCGGTGCCGATGACTATATCACGAAACCATTTAACCCACGTGAACTGACGATTCGCGCACGCAATCTGCTGTCCCGAACCATGAACCTCGGCACCGTAAGCGAAGAGCATCGCAGCGTAGAAAGCTATAAGTTCAACGGTTGGGAGCTGGATATCAATAGCCGTTCGCTGGTTAGCCCGAATGGCGAGCAGTACAAACTGCCGCGCAGTGAATTCCGTGCCATGCTTCACTTCTGTGAAAATCCGGGCAAAATTCAGTCGCGTGCAGAACTGTTGAAGAAAATGACCGGCCGTGAGCTTAAACCGCACGACCGTACCGTGGACGTGACCATCCGTCGCATTCGTAAGCATTTTGAGTCCACCCCGGATACCCCGGAAATTATCGCCACTATCCATGGCGAGGGGTACCGTTTTTGTGGCGACCTGCAGGAATAACAGCGTTTTTCTTGCTGTCATCACGTAAAAACGGCGCAACTAGCGCCGTTTTTTATTTACAGATGCCACGCTTCCCGCCTCATCACAGCTCTCAGACCGTGAAGCGGATAACGATGAACGGCAAATCGGTCAGCAACAGAGTTGAACACCATAATAGCTGCGCCCCGTGAGAGCGGGTCTTATGAGTAAGACTGGCCACTCCGGCGACCTGCGCACCTGCAGTTTGACGGGAACAGACGCGCATTATCCCATACCCGGCCCATCCAGCACCAATTATATACCGGCGACTGAATTAGCATTGCCCGTTATTTATCCCATGCCATAATCGGCACAGCGCTAATCGCATTCTTTGGCGAACCGTCGACAATTTTATCTGAATAGGTCAGATAAACCAGCGCATTACGTTTGGCATCGTAAAAACGCACAACCTGCAGCTTTTTAAATATCAGCGAGGTACGTTTCTGGAATACCACCTCCCCCTGGGTTTTGCCCTTTTTGATTTTATCCGTTAACTCAATGGGCCCCACCTGCTGGCAGGAGATCGCTGCATCGGAAGTATCTTCCGCCAGCCCCAGTCCGCCTTTAATTCCCCCCGTTTTTGCCCGGCTGATATAGCACGTAACATTCTGAACATCGGGATCGTCAAAGGCCTCAACCACGATTTTATGATCCGGTCCGAGGAATTTAAAAACAGTATCAACAGAGCCGATTTGTTCCGCCTGCGCCAGCTGGCAGCCCGCGAATAAAAACATGCCCGCAGCTAATTTCTTGTATTTCATATTGTTACCATTATTAAATAATTTACTGAGCCATTATCACACATCAAGAAGAAAAGTTTTATAGATCACAGCGTTAAAAACGTACCGCCAATACTTTCTGAATAATCGCATTTAAAAGCAAAAAAAACACTGAATGCTAAAACGTCAAAAAATGCTATTATCCGCTACCTTTAGTAGCGGGCACCTGAGTTTAAGGATGGGGATATTTTATGGATCAAGCAGGGATTATTCGCGATCTCCTTAGCTGGCTGGAAGGTCACCTGGATCAACCACTCTCACTGGATAATGTGTCAGCAAAAGCGGGCTATTCCAAGTGGCATTTACAAAGAATGTTCAAGGACGTAACCGGTCATGCCATCGGCGCCTATATCCGTGCCCGTCGCTTATCCAAATCGGCTGTCGCCCTGCGACTGACCGCACGCCCGATTCTCGATATCGCTTTACAGTATCGCTTCGACTCACAGCAGACCTTTACCCGAGCGTTCAAGAAGCAATTCTCGCTCACGCCAGCGCTCTACCGACGCTCTCCTGACTGGAGTTCGTATGGTATACGTCCACCGCTGCGTCTCGGCGAATTCACGATGCCAAAGCATGAGTTCGTCACGCTTGAGACTACTGAACTGGTTGGCTTAACCCAGAGCTATACCTGCAAACTCGAAGAGATTTCTGACTTCCGTAATCAGATGCGCGTACAATTCTGGCGAGAGTTTCTTGCCAATACGCCGTCGATTCCGCCGACCCTGTATGGCCTGCATGAGCCGCGTCCTAGCCTCGATAAAGATGACGAGCAGGAGGTTTTTTACACCACTGCGCTGACGCCGGAGCTGGCTAACGGCCACCTGCATAACGCTCATCCGATGACGCTTGAAGGCGGAGAGTACGTGATGTTTACCTACGAAGGCCTGGGCACCGGGTTACAGGAATTCATCCTGACGGTTTACGGTACCTGTATGCCGATGCTCAACCTTACCCGACGCAGAGGCCTGGATATCGAACGCTTCTTCCCGGAAATTGAAAGTGGGGATCAGGAACCGCCAGTTAACGTGCGCTGTGAATACCTGATCCCGATTCGCCGTTAACGCTGAAGCTCATCCATTGCGGGGGCATCCAGATGCGAAACATCCCCCGCCGTTTCCACCACCCATCCTGAGGCCAGCCACGGGCTTTGCTGGTAGTCAATGCGGGAAATAGAGCAGTTGCGCAGGCGCAAACGACGTTCCGCATAAGCCGGTAAACCCAGGATTGTACTCACCAGGCAACCCAACGCCATCCCGTGGCTCACCAGCAGCGGCCGACTTCCCGCAGGCAACGCCAGACAAGATGCCAGCGCCGCGTGCATGCGCTCGCTCAACTCCTGCATTGACTCCCCCTGCGGAATGCGGCCATCCGGCGTGCCGTTCACCAGTTGTCGACGCCAGCCCTCTTCTTCTTCATTCAGCGAGTCAATATGGCGCTTTTCAAGCACCCCCATATCCAGCTCACGCAAGCGTGCGTCCGCAATGATACGGCAACCGCAAGCTTCGGCGATAATCTCCGCGGTACGCCGCGTACGGCCTAAATCACTGGTGATAATATGCGTAATGCCTAACGTTCTGGCACGCTCACCAACCTGCCAGGCCTGACGCTCACCATGGGCGGTAAGCGGACTGTCAGACTGGCCCTGAATACGTCGCTCGGCGTTCCACTGCGTTTCACCGTGGCGAACAAGGTAAACCTGTAACATGCTTTATTATCCGTTCTGAACTCTCAATCTTCGAGCTACAAGCATAGCTTACCTGCAACCAGACTGATCTGGAGTATACTGCGATGATGTTATGTCACTCTGAGTTGTTTTGATTATGCACCATGTTGTCTCAGCGACCACTAATCCCGCCAAAATTCAGGCAATTCTGCAGGCTTTTAACGAGATCTTCGGCGAAGGATCCTGCCATATTGAGTCTATCGCCGTCGAGAGCGATGTGCCGGAACAGCCTTTTGGCAACGAGGAAACGCGCGCTGGCGCACGAAATCGCATAGCCAACGCGCGACGTATACGGCCGAACGCGGACTTCTGGGTAGCCATTGAAGCCGGGATCGACGAAGGCAGTACTTTTAGCTGGGTGGTTATCGACGATGGCGCACAGCGTGGAGAATCGCGCTCCGCTACCCTGCCGCTACCGCCAACCATTCTGGAAAAGGTTCACGCTGGCGAAGCGCTGGGATCGGTGATGTCACAGCATACCGGTATCATTGAAATTGGCCGTAAAGAGGGAGCGATTGGCATCTTTACCGCCGGAAAGCTAACGCGCAGCAGCGTTTATCATCAGGCGGTCGTGCTGGCGCTAAGCCCGTTTCATAACGCTATTTATCGTTAACTTTCGGCAGCACCTGCGACAGCCACTGGCGCAATTCCGCCGGAGCGGACTTCAGGCTATTTGAACCACGGGTAATAGTGGCGATCCCCGCGCCGAGCTCATTTTTTAGCTCGCGCTGGCTCATCTCGCCGCGCAGCAGTTCTTCAATGATGCGAACGCGCGTCCCCAGCGCCTCACGTTCATCGGGGGTCAGCATGAGCTGTAAAAACGGCAGTTGTAAATCGTCGGTGTACGCCTGCTGTAATAGCGCCACGAAACGCAGCCATTCCTGATGACGCTGTTCGGCCACCGCCGCTGAATAGGGGGATTGTTGGGTCATGTTACGCCACCTGTCGGATGTACTCACTAACGAGTACAAAGCATAACATACTTCTGTCCGTACTCTACGCATTTCAGGCAACATAGCAAAATGCTATGTTGCCTGAAAACGACGGGGCTAATAACGCAGTTTCCACTCCGCATCGCTCAACAGCGTATCTTTCTGCCCCATAAAGTAGCGATAGTAAGCGTCATAGGACAAAACGTTTTTCACATAACCACGCGTTTCCGAGAACGGTATACTCTCGACAAACGCCACTGCGTCTATCCGCCCGTCGCTATTGCCGCGCCAGGTTCGAACTCGCCCTGGGCCGGCGTTATAGGCTGCAGAGGCGAAAATGCGGTTATCGCCAAACTGTTGATAAACATATTGCAGGTAGCGAGTGCCGATATTGATGTTCATTTCCGGGTCCAGCAGTTGCGATGGGCTGCTGTAACCCGGAATACTGAACATGCTGACCATGTGCGTGGCCGTTCCCGGCATAATCTGCATCAGGCCGCGGGCGCCAACCGGTGAACCGGCTTTCGGATTCCAGGCGCTCTCCTGGCGGGCAATCGCCATCGCGTAGCTTTGTGGAATATCTTTGCCGCTGGTATAGCGGGCAAAGAGATCTTTATAGGCGAGTGGAAAACGCTCTTCCAGTTGATCCCATAATTTACCGGCGATCGTGGCCTGAACGCTGAGATCCCACCAGTCCTGATTAAACGCATAGCGCGCCAACTGAGCCTGCTGATCTTTCGTTTTGCTGGTCACCAGGCTTGCCCATTCACTACGGGCGGTGTTATCCATATTCCAGTACATCAGCTCACGCACGCGAGCCATTTCAGGCCCGGAGGTCAACGCCGGATCGATATTAGCGGGCGCTTTGTCGATGCGAAAAGTGTACTCCTCGCCAAGACGCTGGGCCGCGACCATCGGGTAAAAACCGCGTTGCTGCATCAGAGCGTGCAGAATCTCTTTCGCTTCATCATCGCGCCCGCGCTCCAGCAACAGATCTGCTTGCCAGTATCGCCATTCATCTTTCTCTTTCGCCTCCATCGGCAAACGAGCCAGCCAGGTGTTCAGACCGCGTCTGTCGCCGAGACCTAAAGCCATACGCACCCGACGCTCCACCAGAGTCGTCGATTGCGAACGCATAATGGCGTCGTCGCGCCAGCTAGCCTGTTCTTCGGTAACGTCGTTACCCATCAGTCGCCAGGCGACAATATCCCGCAGTTGCTGAGTCTGCTCTTCATTCAGCTTCTGCGCCTGCGCCAATGCGGGGATCATCAGGCGCGCGTTTTCCACATCCTGACGCGCAACGCTGGCAAAGGCCGCCGCTGCCATCTGGCGGGTGAAATCCGTCGCGCCGGTGGTACGGGCGAACGTCATTACACTATTCGGATCGTTAGCCAGCGCAATGACCGCTGTCGAAATCGTTTGATAATCAGGCGGCATCTGTTGGGCAAGAACTCGCACCAGACTGGTATTCCCCGCTTTCATCGCCAGCAGGATCCGCTCAAGATACGCCAACGGATCCTGCTGACCGGAAGCGCGCCAGGCGCCAAATAGCCGATCGCAGGCGTTTGGCTGACTTTTTCCGCTCAACCACAGCGTTTTTGCACCGCTCCAGGCTTCCTGAGTCTGGCCTGTGTTCCATTTTGCATAGTAGTAATTACACTGCGCTTCAGTGCTGGCCGGTTTATCCGGACTAAAGGCCAGCAGGCCACGCCAGTCGTCACGACGCGCCAGCTCGTTAACAAATCGTGATTTCAGCGACCGCGCCAGAGGCAGTGTCGGGTTGGCAGCGATAAAATTGGTCACCACCAACGCAGGCTGATTCATGAGATCGTCGGTTATCTGCCGATACTGAAGGTAAGGATAGAGCGGATAGGTCGTCAGGGTGGGCATCAGTTGGTTGACAACATCCATCTGTCGATGGTCCCACGCCTGTTTAATTTGAGCATAGCGGCTGCGTTGTTCATCCAGTGAATCCGCATGCGCCAGTTGGCTTAACACCAACAGACTCACGCTGGCAGCCAGAACACGCCAGGCCACAGTTTTGGCTTTTTCCACAAGCTCATCCTCTCTTCAGGTGCGCCACTGCAGCATCATGCCGCTGGCAAAATTTCATGTATCAGATAGATATGCTAATCAGACAACGCAAATCACGCCATGTCCTGAACATTTTTTTACGCTTTTGTTAATCCCATCGCCTCGCTGGGATTAACGCGCGAAAAAGGCTACACTTCGCCTTTGAAAACTATTCACTACGCTACTCAAAATTATTCTGGCTGCATCAAAGCGGCAATAAGAAGAGATCCCTGAAAGCATTACCGGGTGTTCCGAATGCAGCCAACACAGAGGCCGCCAGAAGGATGGAGAGTATATAAATGAGAGGCGAACTCCAACGTGGCTCAATTCGTTTATACTATGCATCGTGTCGGCAAAGTGGTTCCGCCGAAACGTCATATTTTGAAAAATATCTCCCTGAGCTTCTTCCCTGGCGCGAAAATCGGCGTTCTCGGTCTGAACGGCGCCGGTAAGTCGACCCTGTTACGCATTATGGCCGGTATTGATACCGATATCGAAGGCGAAGCGCGCCCGCAGCCCGGCATCAAGATTGGTTACCTGCCACAGGAGCCGCAGTTAAATCCGGAGCAGACCGTACGTGAGTCAGTCGAAGAGGCGGTGGCCGAAGTGGTCAACGCGTTGAAGGGTCTCGACGAGGTGTACGCTAAGTACGCTGAGCCGGATGCCGACTTCGACAAACTCGCCGCGCAACAGGGTAAGTTTGAAGAGATAATCCAGGCGCACGACGGCCACAATCTCAACGTACAGCTGGAGCGTGCCGCCGACGCTCTGCGTCTGCCGGACTGGGAGGCGAAAATCGCCAATCTTTCCGGTGGTGAGCGCCGCCGCGTCGCGCTGTGCCGTCTGCTGCTGGAAAAGCCGGACATGCTGCTGCTTGACGAACCAACTAACCACCTGGATGCAGAATCCGTGGCATGGCTGGAGCGTTTCCTGCACGATTTCGAAGGTACCGTCGTGGCGATTACTCACGACCGTTACTTCCTCGATAACGTTGCCGGTTGGATCCT
Organism: Klebsiella sp. KE9456; assembly: GCF_043832615.1. Taxonomy (NCBI): domain Bacteria; kingdom Pseudomonadati; phylum Pseudomonadota; class Gammaproteobacteria; order Enterobacterales; family Enterobacteriaceae; genus Klebsiella; species Klebsiella sp. KE9456. Next base: position 87,805 of record NZ_JBDYQK010000002.1, on the reverse strand, counting down.
TGAACTTGACCGCGGCGAAGGGATTCCGTGGGAAGGTAACTACTCTTCCTGGCTGGAGCAGAAAGATCAGCGTCTGGCGCAGGAAGCCTCTCAGGAAGCGGCCCGTCGTAAATCGATCGAGAAAGAGCTGGAGTGGGTACGCCAGGGCGCGAAAGGCCGCCAGTCTAAGGGCAAAGCCCGTCTGGCACGCTTTGAAGAACTTAACAGCGTCGAATACCAGAAACGTAACGAAACCAACGAACTGTTTATTCCGCCTGGCCCACGTCTGGGGGATAAAGTGGTGGAAGTCAGCAATCTGCGTAAGTCCTACGGTGACCGCCTGCTGATTGACGACCTGAGTTTCTCCGTGCCGAAAGGCGCGATTGTCGGCATCATCGGCCCGAACGGCGCGGGTAAATCCACGCTGTTCCGCATGATGTCCGGTCAGGAACAGCCGGATAGCGGCACCATCACCCTGGGTGATACCGTCAAGCTGGCTTCCGTCGACCAGTTCCGTGACGCCATGGATAACAGCAAAACCGTGTGGGAAGAAGTTTCCGGCGGGCTGGATATCATGAAGATCGGCAATACCGAGATGCCGAGCCGCGCCTACGTTGGCCGCTTTAACTTCAAAGGGGTTGACCAGGGCAAACGCGTGGGCGAGCTGTCCGGCGGTGAGCGCGGTCGTCTGCATCTGGCGAAGCTGCTGCAGGTTGGCGGCAACGTGCTGCTGCTCGATGAACCGACCAACGACCTCGATATTGAAACCCTGCGCGCGCTGGAAAACGCCCTGCTGGAGTTCCCGGGCTGCGCAATGGTTATCTCGCACGACCGTTGGTTCCTTGACCGTATCGCCACTCACATCCTGGATTACCAGGATGAAGGTAAGGTGGAGTTCTTCGAAGGGAACTTTACCGAGTACGAAGAGTACAAGAAACGCACCCTGGGCGCCGATGCCCTTGAGCCGAAGCGTATCAAGTACAAGCGTATCTCGAAATAAATGCAAAAGGGCAACGCAAGTTGCCCTTTTCAGGCTGATGACAAACCTGCATCAGATACTGTGCCCGCATTTCCGCCGGATGGCGGCTAACGCCTTATCCGGCCTACATGTTCTAAAATATCAATAAATTATCAATCACCTGCTGGCCCGTGCAAACGAAGCGCCGCCGGACAATTCCTGAAGAACGCTCGTTGAAAAAGACAAAGCAAGTTGTGGTGCTGGTCAGTTTAGGGAAATTCACCCGGTGTTATAGCGGGTAAGCAGCTCCGCTAATCGGTAGTTATGGCGAACATGGCGCGTTTTTCGTTTTCGCCCATTCAAATTCCGTGGTCTGTTCCGTTCACGGGTAATACGAAGATATTCGTTATATCCACAGCGTGTGAACGGGCAGGGGGACGTTTCGCCCGTCCCCCTGCACCCCCGGCATGGCGCTGAAAACCTGCCGCTCCGCGGTCCGCTCCACTCCGGCTTCATCTGGCGGACCGGCTGAGACGCGGCATCCTTGCCGCGACTCAGCCTCTGGCCGCCGTCCTGGCGGCCAGTCCTGGATGCGCGCCTGCGTTCTCGCCAGGTTTCCTTGATGCGCCCAACCCCCATGCGGTGAGTCCGTTATTCGTCAGTGGCTTTTCAGAGGCTGAAAATCATAAAAAAAGTCATATCCTTTATATTTCAGCCCGTATCAGCTCAGTAAGCGAATCAACTGAATCAGATTTTCGTTTAAACCACCAATAATGCAATTGCCGCTGGCAAATAAAACAGAAGACAACACCGATGATTTGCTTAAGTGAACGGCATTACAAAGCAAATTGCCCTTTTTTATGCATCCCGTCTCTCTGTAGGCTGAGACGGCCGGGGTGAGGGCATCAGGCCGCACTGTCCGTGCCTTATCCGGGCTGCCCCTGCTCGCCCATCATCTCTTTCACCAGTTCAACACAGCGCAGAAAGCGCGCGTCGTAATCCGCTTCTTTCACATGCACGAAGTCTATTTCATTCTCTTTTAGCAGAGAGACCAGCAGCGACTGGAACTCCTTACGATCGACTGAACTGCCAAGACTGCGCAAACCATCCGCTACCCACGGAGTATTGTTCTCCAGCAAAATAACCAGGTCGAAGCGATACTCATCGATCAGCGCCTGAACAAAAGGATGCTCACGCCCTTCATACTTCAGACAAAAAGCCTGAGTGCTGACAAAGTCGGTGTCGATAAACGCCACTTTATTGGCATATTTTACTGCAAAATCAATGTATTGCGCATGTCCAAGAGCTATTTTGTCATAGTCAGAATATTGCAACGCAATCTCATCGCCGCCAAGATGCGAAAACACATAGTCACGACCATATTCCCAGGCGCTGGTCGTATTAAAAATATTGGACAGTTTATTTACCAGCGTCGATTTACCGCTGGACTCACCACCAAGAATCGCCACCGTACGCACAAAAAATGGTTTTACTTCAGTCGGAATATATTCCCAGTAGCGGAATGGGTTTTCACGGATCTGCCCCCCGCTAATGTTCATAAAAGTGCGTTTCGGATCGATAAGGACGGTCTCGATCCCTAAATGCTCCAGATACTGGGGCGCATCCCCTTCTTCTGAAGTATAAATCCAGTTTGGCTCAATACCCTTCTCGCTCATAAAGGCACGGATCCCGCGGCTCCAGACATCCCAGCCGTGCGGATAAGGCTCCATTCCTTCTTCATTAAAAGCATGAATGCGAATATTTTTTTGATATTTAAAGGTTTGCAGCAACCAGCGCAGACGATCGGGTACGGTCGGCTGCTGTGACATGGCGCTCTTTTCAAACAGTTCACGGTCACGGGGAGCGTCGTAACCCATAATGATATGCAGTTCATCGACCTGGCTGCAGGCACGCTGAATCAGGTAAATATGCCCGGTATGCAGCGGATAAAACTTACCAAAAACGACACCCACGCTCTTTTGCCGACGCGGAAACTCCAGCCCCAGAAACCGATGCAGCGCTTCCAGCTTCTGCGCGCTCGGGCTTTTGATTTTAGCGTTCAGCAACTGGCTCAGATAGCCTTTGGTCATCCCGCTGGCATCCGCCACCTGCTGTAGCGTACAACCTTTCTGCTTGATCGCGGTTTTAAGATAGTCAAACGATGACACAAGAGCCTCCTGCTAAAAAACGCGTAACAATGCCTGATGGCGCTTCGCTTATCAGGCCTACAACATCAATCCGTAGGCCGGATGGCGACGCATTGCGCCGCCATCCGGCAAATTATACAACATCAGTGCATACAGATGATTATAAGTCGTCAAAGACGCTTAACGCGTCCGCAAGTTTTTTCACACCAAAGATCTGCATCCCTTCCGGCACTCTTTTCGGTACGTTGGCCGCCGGAACGATTGCGCGACGAAATCCATGCTTAGCCGCTTCCGAGATACGCTCCTGACCGCTCGGCACCGGGCGAATCTCCCCGGCCAGCCCCACTTCGCCGAAGACCACCAGATCCTGCGGCAATGGGCGGTCGCGCAGACTGGAGACCATCGCCAGCAGCAACGCCAGATCGGCGCTGGTTTCAGTGACCTTTACCCCACCGACGACGTTGACGAACACATCCTGATCCGCCATCTGCAGGCCACCGTGGCGATGCAGCACCGCCAGCAGGATCGCCAGACGGTTTTGCTCCAGCCCCACAGCCACACGGCGTGGATTGGCCATCATCGAGTGATCCACCAGCGCCTGGATCTCCACCAGCAGCGGGCGCGTCCCTTCCCAGACCACCATCACCGAACTGCCGGAAGTCACTTCATCACCACGGCTTAAGAAAATTGCGGAGGGATTGCTGACCTCACGCAGTCCCTGCTCGGTCATCGCGAACACGCCCAGTTCATTTACTGCGCCAAAACGGTTTTTATGGCTGCGCAGGGTGCGAAAACGAGAATCGGCGTCACCATCGAGCAGCACCGAACAGTCGATACAGTGCTCCAGCACCTTCGGCCCGGCCAGAGAGCCATCTTTAGTGACATGACCAACCATCACAATAGCCACGCCGCGCGTTTTGGCAAAGCGCGTCAGATAAGTGGCCGTTTCGCGCACCTGAGCCACGCTCCCCGGCGACGACTGCACGTCGGCCATATGCATCACCTGGATGGAATCGATAACCATCAGCTGCGGCTTTTCTTCATCCGCAATAAGGCAAATCTGCTCAATACTGGTCTCTGACAGCATATTGAGATTGGCGGTCGGCAACCCCAGACGATGAGCGCGCATCGCCACCTGCTGCAACGACTCTTCCCCGGTAACGTACAGCGTTTTCATACCTTCAGACAGTTTGCACAGGGTTTGCAGCAGCAGCGTCGACTTACCCGCCCCGGGATTGCCGCCAATCAGGATGGCGCTGCCAGGCACGACACCACCGCCCAGCACACGGTCGAATTCTTTAAAGCCAGTGGAAAAACGGGGCAATGCCTCAAGGCTGATATCAGAAAGCTTCTGTACTTTCGAGATCCCGGCATTACCGGCATAGCCTGACAGGCGCTCGTTCCTTGCCACCTGCGGTGAAGCGGCTATGCGCATCTCGGTGATCGTATTCCACGCATGACAGGCGCTGCACTGCCCCTGCCAGCGCGGGTAGTCCGCACCACATTCATTACAGACAAATGCGCGTTTTGGAGCTTTCGCCACGTTCACCTCTTACTTTTGATTCATGCTGCCGGAGAGAATACAGAATACCCCCATCAGGTCAGCGTGACGGATAGTCACTTCCGCCAGTTCATTTACTTTTGGTTTGGCATGATAGGCAATGCCGAGCCCTGCCGCTTTAAGCATCGGAAGATCGTTAGCGCCATCGCCAATCGCTATGGTTTGCGCCGCCGGGAGCGCATACTTTTCCGCCAGTTTGCGCAGCGTATTGGCTTTATATTTTGCATCGACGATATCGCCAATAACGTTGCCGGTCAGCTTACCGTCCATAATCTCAAGTTCATTGGCAAATACCGCATCGAGATGCAAATTGTCGCGCAGATACTCGGCAAAGAAGGTGAAACCGCCGGAGGCGATCGCCACTTTCCAGCCGAGCGTTTGCAGATTCTGAACCAGTTGCGTCAGCCCCGGCATCAGCGGCAGGGTTTTGCGCACCTGCAACAAAATGTTGGCGTCGGCATCTTTCAGGGTCGCCACCCGCTGACGCAAACTGGCGGTGAAATCAAGTTCGCCACGCATCGCTCGTTCGGTGACTTGCGAAACCAGTTCGCCGGTACCGGCCAGTTTGGCGATTTCGTCGATACACTCAATCTGAATCGCCGTTGAATCCATATCCATCACCAGTAAACCGGGCGTGCGCAAGTGCGGGATTTTGCCCAGCGGCGCGACATCCAGTCCCGCTTCGTGGGCCAGCCGCGTCGCCCGTAGCGTCAATGAACCTGCCAGACGAATCACCTGATAATCTTCGACCGCCCACGAGGAGACGATAACCAGCGCCGCGCCCAGCTCACGCTGCCACTGCGTCAGACGACGCTTGTTAAGGCCCCGGCCATACAGCAACCAGCCGCTACGTCCGGCGTGGTAATCCAACGGCATAACTTCATCACCGCTGAGGGAAAGCGGCAATCCAGGCCACAGGGAAACATCTTCAGGCAGGTCGCACCAGGTCAAACTATTTGGCATCACGGCTCCACATCACTTCATTCAGGCGAGGAAAATAACGCATGAGGCTACCTTGTAACCAACGCTTCTGGCAACATTAAGCTGCAAATTTTCAAAGGTGGAATATGGTACGCGCAAAACTTAAATTCCGGCTGCATCGCGCGGTGATCGTTTTGATCTGTCTGGCGCTGCTCGTTGCTCTGATGCAGGGCGCGTCGTGGTTCAGCCAGAACAGTCAAAAACAGCGTAATCCGCAACTGGAAGAACTGGCACGCACGCTGGCACAACAGGTGACGCTAAATCTGACGCCGCTGATGCGTAGCGAAACGCCAGATGAGAAAAGGATCGGCCAGTTGCTGGAACAGCTTACCGACAAAAGTCGGGTCCTGGATGCGGGTGTTTATGACCAACAGGGCGATTTGATCGCGCGTTCCGGTGAAAGCGTTGAAGTACGCGATCGGCTGGCGCTGGACGGCAAAAAAGCGGGCGGTTACTTCAACCAGCAAATCGTCGAGCCTGTTCAGGGTAAAAATGGTCCACTCGGCTACCTGCGGCTGACGCTGGATACACATACCTTAGCCACTGAATCGCAACAGGTCGATAATACCACCAATATCTTACGCCTGATGCTGTTATTATCACTGGCCATCGGCGTGGTACTGACGCGTACCCTGCTGCAAGGTAAGCGCACCCGCTGGCAGCAATCGCCCTTCCTGTTGACCGCGAATAAACCGGTGCAGGATGAAGATAAAGATGAATCGGAATAAGGAAATCGCGATGCCTGGACTTCGTCTGCTGCTCTCTGACTCTTACGACCCGTGGTTCAATCTGGCGGTTGAGGAATCTATTTTCCGTCAGATGCCCGCCAGCCAGCGTGTGCTGTTTTTGTGGCGGAATGCCGACACTGTGGTCATTGGCCGCGCGCAAAACCCGTGGAAAGAGTGCAACACCCGGCGCATGGAAGAAGACAATGTCCGCCTGGCGCGCCGCAGCAGCGGCGGCGGCGCGGTGTTTCACGATCTGGGCAATACCTGTTTTACCTTTATGGCCGGGAAGCCGGAGTACGACAAAACGATCTCCACCGCGATAGTGCTCAATGCGCTGAACGCGCTGGGCGTTACCGCAGAAGCTTCCGGCCGTAACGATCTGGTGGTGAAAACAGCGGAAGGCGACCGCAAGGTTTCCGGCTCGGCCTACCGGGAAACCAAAGATCGCGGCTTCCATCACGGTACATTGCTGTTGAATGCCGATCTCGGCCGTCTGGCGAACTACCTCAACCCTGATAAGAAAAAGTTACAGGCCAAAGGGATCACTTCTGTACGCGGGCGCGTCGCAAATCTGGTGGATCTGCTGCCAGGCATTACCCATGAACACATCTGCGACGCTATTACCGAGGCGTTCTTCAGCCATTACGGCGAACGCGTGGACGCCGAGATAATCTCTCCAGATAAAACGCCGGATCTGCCCAATTTTGCCGAAACGTTCGCTCGCCAGAGCAGTTGGCAATGGAACTTCGGCCAGGCGCCAGCTTTTACGCATCTTCTGGATGAACGCTTTATCTGGGGCGGCGTTGAACTGCACTTCGACGTTGAGAAAGGGCATATCACACGTGCTCAGGTTTTTACCGACAGCCTTGACCCTGCGCCGCTGGAAGCGCTGGCCACGAAATTACAGGGCTGCCTGTATCGCGCTGAAATGCTACAGCAGGCTTGTGATGCGCTGTTAGTCGATTTCCCAGAGCAGGAGAAAGCGCTACGGGAGTTGTCGGCATGGATTGCCGGAGCGGTGCGCTAATTAAAAAAGCCCGCTGCGCTTAGCGGGCCTCAAAACCGCAGGCCGGGTCGGGTGAAGCTCCGCCCGGCACAACAGGCCTTACTCTTTATCGCCCAGCAGAACGGATTCCAGCGCGATTTTGATCATGTCGTTGAACGTCGTCTGGCGTTCAGCGGCGGTGGTCAGTTCATGAGTACGGATATGGTCGGATACGGTGCAGATAGCCAGCGCTTTCGCACCAAACTCAGCCGCAACGCCGTAAATACCTGCCGCCTCCATTTCCACGCCCAGGATGCCGTACTTTTCCATCACGTCGAACATTTCGCCGTCAGGAGAGTAGAACAGATCGGCGGAGAACAGGTTGCCCACGCGCGCGTCAACACCCAGCGCTTTCGCCGCGTCTACCGCGTTGCGCACCATGTCAAAGTCGGCGATGGCCGCAAAATCATGATCCTTGAAGCGGATACGGTTAACTTTGGAATCGGTGCAGGCACCCATACCGATCACCACATCGCGCAGTTTAACGTCCATACGCACAGCACCGCAGGAACCCACGCGAATGATTTTCTTGACTCCGAAGTCGGTGATCAGTTCTTTCGCGTAAATAGAGCAGGATGGGATCCCCATGCCATGCCCCATAACGGAAATCTTACGGCCTTTGTACGTCCCGGTGAAACCCAGCATGCCGCGCACGTTGTTCACTTCACGTACATCTTCAAGGAAAGTTTCAGCAATGTGCTTCGCACGCAGCGGGTCGCCCGGCATCAAAACGACGTCAGCGAAATCACCCATTTCTGCATTAATATGTGGAGTTGCCATCTTCAGCTCTCTTTAATTAGTTGTTTTTACCGGGTGGTGGCTTTGCCTTACCCGGCCTGCAAACCGTAGGCCCGGTAAGCTTGCGCCGCCGGGCAATTGCATCACAGCATGTTTTTGCCGTATTCCATCGGCGACGTACCGAAGTACGTTGCCAGCGTCTGACCGATATCCGCAAAGGTTTCACGGTGACCGAGCGAGCCCGCTTTCACTTTCGGGCCATAAATCAGCACCGGAATGTGCTCGCGAGTATGGTCCGTACCGGTCCAGGTCGGGTCACAACCGTGGTCGGCGGTGAGGATCAGAATGTCATCTTCACCGACCAGTTCCATCAGTTCCGGCAGACGGCGGTCAAACAGCTCCAGACCCGCAGCATAGCCCGCTACGTCGCGGCGATGCCCCCAGGATGAGTCGAAATCAACGAAGTTGGTAAAGACGATCGTCTCGTCGCCCGCGTCTTTCATCTCTTTAAGGGTGGCGTCGAACAGCGCGTCCAGGCCAGTGGCTTTCACTTTTTTGGTGATGCCGCAGTTGGCGTAGATATCCGCAATCTTACCGACGGAAACCACCTGCCCTTTTTTCTCGTCGACCAGTTTCTGCAGGATGGTCGGCGCCGGCGGTTCAACGGCCAGATCGTGACGGTTGCCGGTACGCTGGAAGTTACCGGCCTTATCGCCGATAAACGGACGCGCGATAACGCGACCAATATTGTAGCCGCCTTCGGTCAGCTCTTCACGGGCGATTTCGCACAGCTCGTACAGCTTATCCAGCCCAAAGGTCTCTTCATGACAGGCGATCTGGAATACGGAGTCAGCGGAGGTATAGAAAATCGGTTTACCGGTTTTCATATGCTCTTCGCCCAGTTGATCCAGAATGACCGTGCCGGAAGAGTGACAGTTACCGAGGTAACCCGGCAGGTTGGCGCGTTTTACCAGCTTATCCAGCAGTTCCTGCGGGAAGCTGTTTTCGTGGTCGCTGAAGTAGCCCCAGTCGAACAGAACCGGCACACCGGCGATTTCCCAGTGTCCTGATGGGGTATCTTTACCGGAAGAGAGCTCATGCGCCCATGCGTAAGCACCGATAACCTCTGCGTTACCGTCCATACCCGCAGCAATTTTACCGGTAGCACCTTCATGCGCCTTCACCAGCCCCAGACGAGTCAGGTTAGGCAAATTCAGCGGACCTTTGCGGCCGTGGTCAGCCTCGCCTTTGGCGCAGGCTTCTGCAATATGGCCCAGGGTATCTGAACCTACGTCGCCAAAGCGATCCGCATCTTCAGTCGCACCGATGCCGAAAGAGTCCAGCACCATAATAAATGCACGTTTCATCTTATTCTCCGTACCTTTTGCGCTGCAAAAAAGCGATCAGATCAGTATACCGCTATTCGGTAATACGACGATAGACTGTCGGTGTAATTTCAGGCGCTTTGTCGTCAAGGCTGATTGCCGCTTTGACGGCTTGCGCCGCTTCCTGCCAGCTGGCTTCGTCTTTGGCGTGGATAACAGCCAACGGACGCTGCCCGTCAACGCTGTCCCCCAGACGCGCCATATCGGTAAAGCCGACGCTGTAATCAATGGTGTCCGACGCCTGGCGACGACCGCCGCCCATTGAGACCACCGCCATGCCCAATGCGCGAGTGTCCATCGCGGAGACAAAACCTTCCGTATCGGCATAGACGGCTTTGCTGAGCATCGCCGTCGGCAGGTATTTCGCGTAGTTTTCCACGAAATCGCTCGGCCCTTTCTGTGCCGCTACCATGCGACCAAAGATTTCCGCCGCTTTGCCGTTATCCAGCACCGCCTGTAGTTTCACTCGCGCATCGGCGTCATCTTTCGCCAGCTTGCCGGAGATCAGCATCTCCGCACACAGCGCCATCGTGACGTCGAACAGACGCGGGTTGCGGTATTCACCTGTCAGGAACTGCACCGCTTCGCGCACTTCGACGGCGTTACCGGCGCTGGAGGCCAGCACCTGGTTCATGTCGGTGAGCAGCGCCGTTGTGCGCACGCCTGCACCGTTGGAAACGCCAACGATGGCTTCAGCCAGTGCGGCAGAAAGTTCGTAGGTCGGCATAAAGGCGCCGCTGCCCACTTTCACGTCCATCACCAGCGCATCCAGCCCTTCCGCCAGTTTTTTCGCGAGGATTGAAGCGGTGATCAGCGGGATGGAGTCCACCGTCGCGGTAATGTCGCGGGTGGCGTAAAAACGTTTATCCGCCGGTGCGAGCGAACTGGTCTGCCCAATAATCGCCACACCCACGTCTTTAATGATTTCGCGGAAACGGTTGTCGTCCGGGAAAATATCAAATCCCGGGATCGCTTCCAGTTTGTCGAGCGTACCACCGGTATGACCGAGGCCGCGCCCGGAGATCATCGGAATGTAGCCGCCGCAGGCCGCCACCATAGGGCCAAGCATCAGCGAAGTCACATCACCCACGCCGCCTGTGGAGTGTTTGTCAACAATGGGGCCGTTAAGGTTGAGACTCTTCCAGTCCAGAACGGTTCCTGAATCTCGCATCGCCATGGTCAGCGACACACGCTCAGGCATCGACATATCGTGGAAGAAAATGGTCATCGCCAGCGCGGCAATCTGCCCCTCAGAGATGGTGTTATCACGAATACCATTGATAAAGAAGCGGATCTCTTCGTCACTTAACGGATGACCATCACGTTTTTTACGAATAATTTCTTGTGCGAGAAACACGGTAACCCCCAGGGGAAAAGAGTAGAAGGCCATTGTAGGCCGGGTAAGCAACGCGCCACCCGGCAGTCGTATTGATGCCGGATGGTGGCTGCGCCTTATCTGGCCTACGTCACTACAACTCCGGCAATATAAGGCTTAGTAGCTGCTTGCGCTCTTGCCATCCCCGTGGCCCAGCGCTTTCAGCAGGCTTGCCAGCAGGCTGGATGCGCCGAAACGGTAGTGACGGGAATCCGCCCAGTCAGCGCCAAACAGTTCGTCAGCAATGGCCAGGAACTGCTGCGCATCTTCAGCGGTACGCACGCCGCCAGCCGGTTTGAAACCAACGGTTCTGGAAACGCCCATATCGCGGATTACTTCCAGCATGATGCGTGCGCTTTCCGGCGTTGCGTTAACCGGGACTTTACCGGTAGAGGTTTTGATGAAATCCGCACCGGCTGTGATAGCAATTTCAGACGCTTTACGGATTAACGCTTCTTCTTTCAGCTCACCGGTTTCGATGATCACTTTCAGCAGCACATTTGCCGATGCACAGGCCTCTTTACAGGCTTTCACCAGATCGAAGCCCACCTGCTGTCGACCTTCGATCAGCGCACGGTACGGGAATACCACGTCAACTTCGTCCGCGCCGTACGCGATGGCTGCGCGGGTTTCCGCCAGCGCGATGTCGATGTCATCATTACCGTGCGGGAAGTTGGTGACGGTCGCAATGCGGATCTCCGGCGTGCCTTGCTCTTTCAGGGCCTTACGGGCAACAGGGATAAAACGCGGGTAAATGCAGATTGCAGCAGTATTTCCAACCGGGGTTTTTGCCTGATGGCACAGCGCGATCACTTTTTCATTGGTGTCATCGTCATTCAGGGTAGTCAGGTCCATCAGTTTCAGCGCCCGCAGGCTGCTTGCAGCTAAATCAGTCATTTTATACTCCGACGGCGTATTGCCGGTTTAACGTTTATTCACTTTGCGAGACTGTTACTATTGTAACATCACCTCGCACTCACACTTCGATACGTATCACAATTAATGAAAGACAATTGCTAATTTGCATTAATTAAATGTGATATTACTCACACAAAAACCCGAACCCAGGCGTTCAGGGTCAACCGGTGCGTACGCATCATCCCCTCTTCTGCCAGATCGCAAATGTGACAATAATAACATAACACCATATTAAAACGTGCTGTCTGTGTGCAATATTTACCCAAAACGACAGAGAATCCTTATTATTTATTGATAAATAATAAATTTATTTTATTGCGGAAATGAGGGAATTTTAACAATCAGAAGGCGAGTGCCAGCAGCGGTGTTGCCGCTGGCCTGTTTTATCGTTAAGCGTGAGTTATAACGCGAGGAATACACCCGCGATTGTGGCGCTCATCAGGTTAGAGAGCGTACCTGCCGCAACGGCGCGGATACCCAACTGGGCAATATCCTGACGACGGTTAGGCGCCATTCCTCCTAACCCACCGATCAGAATCGCAATGGATGACAGGTTAGCAAAGCCGCAAAGCGCAAAAGAGATGATAGCCTTGGTATGCGTGGAAATCACCTGTAAACCTGCGGCGGCAACGTCAGCATCAGCTTTCAGATATTCACCAAAATTCATATAAGCGACAAATTCATTGATGATCAGCTTCTGGCCGATAAAAGAACCGGCAACGGTAGCCTCACTCCACGGTACGCCAACCACCCACGCCAGCGGCGAGAAAACCCAACCGAGGATCAATTGCAAAGAGAGATCGGGATAGTTAAACCAGCCGCCAACGCCGGAAAGAATACCGTTCACCAGCGCGATCAGGGCGATAAACGCCAACAGCATCGCGCCAACGTTAAGCGCTAACTGCATCCCGGAAGCCGCGCCGGAGGCGGCGGCATCCAGCACATTCGCCGGAGCCTCTGGGTCGGCGTCATTTTTCCCCATCGCCGGACTGTCCTGCGGTTTCTCGGTTTCCGGTACAATAATCTTCGCGAACAGCAGGCCGCCAGGCGCCGCCATAAACGAAGCGGCAATCAGGTATTCCAGCGGCACACCCATCTGCGCATAGCCGGCAAGAACCGACCCGGCAACAGACGCCAGGCCGCCGCACATCACCGCAAACAGTTCCGAGCGCGTCATCGTCGCAATATAAGGACGCACCACCAGCGGCGCTTCTGTTTGACCAACAAAGATATTCGCCGTGGCTGAGAGCGACTCCGTGCGCGAAGTTTTCAGCACCGCGCGCAGCGCCCCGCCAAGAATGCGAATAATAAACTGCATAATGCCGAGGTAGTAGAGTACCGCGATCAACGAAGAAAAGAAGACAATCACCGGCAGTACGCGGAGAGCGAAAACAAATCCACCGCCGCCGAAAACCTCAAACATCTTATCGGAAACCAGCCCACCGAAAATAAAGCTGATCCCCTCATTGCCATAAGCAATCACGTTGGCAACACCGTTCGACATGGCCAACAGCGCCGTGCGACCCGCCGGTACATAAAGAACCAGTGCACCGATCCCCACCTGGATAATCCAGGCGCCGAGGACGGTACGCAGATTGATGGCCTTTCGATTGCTGGAGAGAAGCACAGCGATAGCTAACAGCACCACCATGCCAAAAAGTCCCATGAGAATTTGCATACAGAATACCTGTGTATTAATAGTTCGACCTAAAAGCCACGCGATTATAACGGTATGAAATCATCATTCTCATTTCAGCTCACATATTTTAAGCAAATCGATGATATAAAAAGGCAATAATGAGATATCCGTCACTTAACAGATCGTCACAGGAGGGCAAAAACGTCTTTGGTATTACACATTATGGCATGGGCGATCACTTCCGCAGGTTCCCGTCGAAGCTCGCACAGGCTGGCGAAAACGCGAGCCACCTGTTCAGGGCTGTTCGGCTGTCCCTGAAAGCCATTCAATGGCATATCCGGCGCATCGGTCTCCAGCAGCAGCGCCGAAAGCGGCAACCTGGCCATCACATCGCGGGTCTTACTGGCGCGTGGATAGGTAATCGTCCCACCTACGCCAATTTTATAGCCCAACTGTACAAAGCGCTCCGCCTGCTGCAGGCTACCGGAAAAACCATGTACCACGCCGGTTCGCGGTAAAGCATGTTTTTTCAACAGCATCGCCAGCTTATCGTGGGTGCGTCTGGAGTGAATAATAACGGGAAGATCGTCACGTTTGGCCAGCCGCAGTTGCGCTTCAAATATTGAAATCTGGCGTTCAAACTGCGGATCTTCACGATAAAGATCGAGGCCGATTTCCCCCACCGCCACCAGCTTGTCGTGACGCCCGGTCAGACAGATTTCAAGCTGTTCAAGGCTACGCTCATCATGCCGCTCAATGACTATCGGATGTAAGCCCAGTGCGGCATATATCGCATCATGTTGCTCCGCCAGCGCCAATACCCGACTGAAATTATCCGCTTCAATTGCCGGTACCACGATCTGCGTAACGCCAGCGGCCGCCGCCCGGGCAAGACTGGCGGTTTCATCACCGGTAAAAGGTGGAAAGTCAAAGTGGCAGTGAGTATCAATAAATCGTAAGGTCACGCCAGATCCTCATTATTCATGCTGGTATCATTGGCCTGTGACGTGGCGACAATCGACGCCTGATGAATCTCATTGGCCACAGGTGCAGGCGGAACAACGCTCGTTTTCGGCACCGCGATACGCGGCGCATGGCGCAACAGCGGCGGCTGGTCGGCCAACAGTTTACCGATCGTGGCGAGGAAATAACGCCCGCACTGGCGTCCGGTTTTGTAGTCTTCCAGTAACGCCGGAATACGGCTACCTAACACCATACTCTTCAAGGGTTTCTGCGGATATATCTCCAGAATACGCAGCTTGCCCGGAGGTTTCTCAATAAACTGTTGCGTAGCACGATAGGTGGTTTCGTGATGCTGCACCAGGTTCACAAACGTCTGCAGGCTACTTTCGCCAAGCCACCGTTCCATTCGTTGAAACCACTTCGGCGTATAGTACATCTGGGAGGGAACGGTGCGAATCACCACGATGGTCTGCGCCCCCCGGCGGGCCGCTTCCTGCACGGGTATCGCGTCGCTGACGCCGCCGTCGAGGTAGCTGACGCCATCCAGCATCACGCCGCTGCGATAAAAGCCGGGAATAGCGCTGGACGCGCGGATCAGATCAAGCCAGGTTTGTTGGGTCGGGGAAAAATAATTTGCCATATAGTCATCACCCCGGCAGGCGCACATCCAGAACGCTTTTCCCTGCGCAAAGCGTTCTTCCGCGTAAGCCATTGCCAGCGGCATCCTTTGCGCGGTGGTCTCCACCAGCCAGTCCAGATCGATAAGGTTACCGCCGCGAACGAAACGCATCGGGTCGAAAAATTCGCGAGAGGTGGTATAACGCGTGATGACCTTACGGGCATAACCGGGTTGGTTACAGATATAGGCAGACAGGTTTTGCGCTCCGGCTGAAGTGCCAAACATCATATCGAATGGGTTAAATCCCGCGCGCATAAATTCGTCCAGCACTCCGGCGGTAAAAATCCCTCTCTGCCCCCCACCTTCGCACACCAGGGCGAGTTTGCCCGGCGGGAAGGGTTTTACAGATAATGGCGTGATGTTGCCCAGCGTAACGGGAATGCGATGCCCCACCCTGCTTCCTGCCTTACGTATTGTAAAAAACAAAGGTAACGCAATTTTTAACGCCCGAAAGCAGAGAAAGCCAGTCGCAGCGACTGGCTTTATGTAAGACGGTATTTCACAGGCTAACGTTCAGGGGCGCCGACGGCCGGTAAAGAGACTGACCAGAAACAGAATAATACCAACGATAAAGACAATTTTAGCAGCCCAGGCAGCGGTGCCCGCCAGGCCACCAAAGCCCAAGGCAGCGGCAATTAACGCGATCACCAGAAAAATAATACCCCATCTAAACATACGTCTCTCCTTACCAGAGTTAATGACGGTTGATTTTCTGCGCGTTCAGACCGCGCATACACAACCCTGTGGTGCTACACATTCAGCGGAAAGACCGCAGAGAAATGCTGTTAATGAATGGATTTATTTGACGCTAAGATCGTTTTTTACGCTTTTGACGCCGGAAACGGCCTGGGCAATCGCCTCCGCCCGCGCCGACTGTTTGCTGGAGGCGACCGTGCCGGATAAACGCACGATGCCATCGGTGGTCTCTACCTTCACGTTTCGCGACGGAACAATATCGTCAGCCAGTAATTTAGCTTTGATTTCACTGGTGACTGCCGTATCGCCAGCGTAACCCTTCAGGGACGCGGATTGTTCGTTCTGCACGCTAAGTTTGTCGTTAACGGAGGCCACACCTTCAACGGCTTTGGCAACGCTAAGCGCCTGTTTACGCTGCTCAGCGCTATCCACCGTCCCGCTTAACGTAACGACTTTATTTTCGGTTTTCACAGAAATATCGGTGCTGCTAATCTCTTTATGGTCAATCAGTGCCGCCTTCACTCTGGCGGTAATGGTGCTGTCATCCATGAAATTACCGACTTTATCCATCGAATTATCCACCGCCTGCCCCGCACGGCTGGCAGCAGATTTGACGCTATCGAGGGTTGAGTTTTCCGCATATGCCGAGGCGCTGATGATGGCTGAGCCGAAGAGGAGAGCCAGTACTGTCCTGGCGTTCTTTGGTCTTGTCATTGTGAGTTCCTCGTTATTTTTTAACAGATAAAGCAAAATAAGCAGTCTATTAAGCCAGAAATGTAAGAATGACTTATTAAATGTAGTAGAAAAACCAGAAAACGCGGCATGAGCAGGTAAAAAAGCGCGACGAAGCGCCACAATTAAGAACTTTCCAGACAGGCAATCGCAGAGGGTAAAGTGCGTGGAGCGCGGCGAAAACCGCGCTCCGGAGTGGATTAGTGTTCGCGTGTTTTTCGGAACTGCACGTCAGGATAACGTTCCTGGGTCAGGTTCAGGTTAACCATCGTCGGAGCGATATAAGTGAGGTTATCACCGCCATCAAGCGCTAACTGAGTTTCGTTCTTACGCTTAAACTCTTCGAACTTTTTCACGTCGGTTGATTCAACCCAGCGCGCAGTCGCCACGTTAACCGATTCGTAAATCGCCTCTACGTTATATTCGCTCTTCAGACGCGCCACAACTACGTCAAACTGCAGCACACCAACGGCCCCGACGATCAGATCGTTGTTAGAGATCGGACGGAAAACCTGCACCGCCCCCTCTTCAGAGAGCTGGACCAGCCCTTTCAGCAGTTGTTTTTGCTTCAGCGGATCTTTCAGGCGAATACGACGGAACAGCTCCGGCGCGAAGTTCGGGATACCGGTGAACTTCATCATCTCGCCCTGGGTAAAGGTATCGCCAATCTGAATGGTGCCGTGGTTGTGCAGACCGAGAATATCCCCCGGATACGCCTCTTCCACATGGGAACGATCGCCAGCCATAAAGGTCAGGGCGTCAGAGATCACCACGTCTTTGCCCGTGCGAACCTGGCGCATTTTCATGCCCTTCTCGTACTTGCCGGAAACGACGCGCATAAACGCCACGCGGTCACGGTGTTTCGGGTCCATATTGGCCTGAATCTTAAACACGAAGCCGGTGAACTTCTCTTCTTTCGCTTCTACCTTACGGGTATCAGTCTGACGTGGCATCGGCGCGGGCGCCCATGCCACCAGGCCGTCCAGCATATGGTCAACGCCGAAGTTACCCAGCGCGGTACCGAAGAAAACCGGCGTGATTTCACCGGCCAGGAACAGCTCTTTATCGAACTCGTTAGAAGCGCCCTGCACCAGTTCCAGCTCGTCGCGCAGCTGCTGCGCCAGGTCTTCGCCCACGGCAGCATCGAGTTCCGGGTTGTTCAGACCTTTAACAATGCGCACTTCCTGAATGGTGTGGCCTTTGCCGGTCTGGTACAGGTAAGTTTCGTCTTTATAAAGGTGGTAGACGCCTTTGAACAGCTTACCGCAGCCAATCGGCCAGGTGATCGGCGCACAGCCAATTTTCAGCTCATTTTCCACTTCATCCAGCAGTTCCATCGGGTCGCGGATGTCACGGTCCAGTTTGTTCATAAAGGTCAGGATCGGCGTATCGCGCAAGCGGGTAACTTCCATCAGCTTACGGGTACGATCCTCAACGCCTTTCGCGGCGTCGATAACCATCAGGCAGCAGTCTACCGCCGTCAGGGTACGGTAGGTATCTTCGGAGAAGTCTTCGTGCCCGGGGGTATCCAGCAGGTTAACCAGACAGTCGTGATACGGGAACTGCATAACGGAGGTGGTAATAGAGATGCCACGCTGCTTTTCCATCTCCATCCAGTCAGATTTCGCATGCTGGCTGGAGCCACGGCCTTTTACCGTACCAGCGGTCTGAATCGCCTGTCCGAATAACAGCACCTTTTCCGTAATGGTGGTTTTACCGGCATCCGGGTGAGAAATAATGGCAAAAGTGCGGCGCTTAGCCACCTCCTGCAAATATGGAGACAACGTCATAATTCAATCTTCTTAGTAAACGCGACAACGCGCCGCGCATGTTGAATACGAAAAAATTGCGGCTATTTTACCCATCAATGGAGGGGAGGCAATCAGTGTTTACACAGGCGTTGCTCCAGTTCGCTTAACGAGGTGACCGTCCAGTCCGGATGGAGATCCGCAGGCAGTTCCCGTTGATGAGGGTTGAACCAACAGGTCGCCAGACCGGCGTTGACGCCGCCACGAATATCCGACTCAGCGGTATCGCCGACCATCAACACCCGGGAACGCTCGGGATTTCCCGCCTGCGCCAGCGCATAGTCAAAAATACGCACATCCGGCTTCGCCACCCCAACCTCTTCGGAAATAATCAATAAATCAAAGTGATCGCATAATCCGGTACGCTCAAGTCGCGTCTGCTGCAGTGAGGTAAAACCGTTGGTGATAATCCCCATTTTCACCTTCCCCTGCAACGCATTAAGTAACGATACCGCCCCCGGCAGCGGCGAACAGATCTCCGCCATCGAATTCATAAATGCGGCATTCAATTCGCCAGGGGGGACATTCAGCCGTTCGGCCCAGTTATCGAAGCGCTGATGCTGCAGTTGAAGAGACGTGATAGCGCCGTTCTGATAATCCACCCACAGCGGCTTATTCACGGCCTGGTAATCCTGAAAATCCTCGGCGGAAAACGTCACGCTATAATCGAGAAACATTCGCTGCAGACCGCTAAATGAGTCGAACGTAAATAACGTTTCATCGGCATCAAAGAAAATCCAGTCCCATTTCATCGTCTCACCTTGTCTTACATACTGATTGGCAGCGCCATAATGATTGCATCCTCACGCCCGTCGACCGTGGGATAATAGTTGCGACGAAGGGTCGCCTCGTTAAAGCCTAAGCGCTCATAGAGTGCGATGGCGGCGAGATTAGAGGCGCGCACCTCCAGCCACAGGGTGACGACGCCGCGTTTTTCCACTTCGTCAATCACATGTTCCAGCAGTTCTCTGCCGAGGCCGCGACGCTGAAAAGCAGGATCGACCGCGATATTAAAGAGTGTTGCTTCGTCGAGCACGATTTGCGTAATGGCAAAGGCCGCCATCTCGCCGTCCACTGCCAGTTGAAAATTGAGATAGCGTTCTCCCTGATTGCTGGCAAACGTCTGCTCGCTCCAGGGAAACGCGTGAGCGCGCGTTTCGATTTGCCAGGCGCGGGGCAAATCAGCCGCGTTGAGGGTAGAAATCGTGTTCATGTGCGCAAATTTGTTGCCAGAGCGCCCTGCGGGCAGGCGTACTGGTTTGAAGTTCATCGAATGCGGGTGTCGATATCTGAGCCCCCGCCAGCGGCAGCGGTTCGTCCGTGCCCAATCGCCAGCTATTACAGCGGGTATCCTGCGGCAGCATCGCGACACGTTCAGGCGTCAATTGCATAACCTGTTCCGGGGCCAGGGCCAGCGCGCGTAAAATATCACTGACCAGCGGTTCGCTAAGCGATGGCAATGCTTCCGCCACCATCACCAGACGGATACTCCCGGGCAGCGAGATAGCGATTTCACCCTGTAACGCCCCAGGACGACGTAGCGACCACTGAGTAATCCCCAGTTGCTGTAATTGCCAGTCTCGTCGGGATGTCATAGCGAAACACTCCTGTTAATCCAGCGCGCAATATAACAAATCCGTCGTATCTGCGCCAACAAAGCCGCTGCCGCTGGTCGGTGTCCCGCGTCTGACAAAGAGGCAGCCCGAAAGATAACGTGTATAATCGGCGCCAGTCTCAATGAAGGAGTGTTTCATGTCCGCTTTTACCCCGGCAAGTGAAGTCTTGCTGCGCCACAGTGATGATTTCGAGTCCGCCCGCGTTCTGTTTGCCGGTGACCTGCAGGATGATCTGCCCGCACGTCTGGACACAGCCGCCAGCCGCGCCCATACCCAGCAGTTTCACCACTGGCAGGTACTGAGCCGCCAGATGGGTGAACATGCCCGCTTTAGTCTGGTCGCTGAAGCCAGCGACGTCGCCGGTTGCGACACACTTATTTACTACTGGCCAAAGAACAAGCCGGAAGCGCAGTTTCAGTTGATGAACCTGCTTTCGCTATTACCCACAGGTAGCGATATTTTCGTGGTTGGCGAGAACCGCAGCGGCGTACGCAGCGCGGAGCAGATGCTGGCCGAATATGCGCAGCTAAGCAAAATCGACAGCGCGCGGCGCTGCGGGCTGTATCACGGTCGTCTGGAAAAACAGCCCGAATTCAATCCACAACAGTATTGGGGCGAATACGCGCTGGACAATCTGACAATTAAAACCCTGCCGGGCGTCTTCAGTCGCGATGGGCTGGATATTGGCAGCCAGTTGCTCCTTTCTACCCTGACACCCCATACGAAAGGCAAAGTGCTTGATGTCGGCTGCGGCGCTGGCGTGCTGGCAACCGTGCTGGCAAGCCATTCACCAAAAGTTCGTTTAACCCTGTGCGACGTCAGCGCTCCGGCGGTAGAGGCCAGCCGCGCCACGCTTGCCGCCAACGGCATGGAAGGGGAAGTGTTCGCCAGCAACGTCTTCTCCGAAGTGAAGGGGCGCTTCGACATGATTATCTCCAACCCGCCTTTCCATGATGGTCTGCAGACCAGTCTGGAAGCCGCGCAAACGCTGATTCGCGGGGCCGTCCGTCATCTGAATAGCGGCGGAGAGTTGCGTATCGTCGCCAACGCCTTCCTGCCTTATCCGAACGTGCTGGATGAGACCTTCGGCTTTCACGAAGTTATCGCCCAAACCGGTCGCTTTAAGGTCTACCGGACGGTTATGACCCATCAGGCAAAGAAATAATCTTTCACCTGTTCCGGCGACAGCGCATGCCTGTCGCCGACATCCCCCTTCAGCCGTCCATTTTTGCAACAATCAATCCAACTGATACAATTAACTATTGACGAATAGCTGAAAACCACTAGAATGCGCCTCCGTGGTAGCGATACTTTCATAGTGTCGATGGTATGCGAAGGTGGCGGAATTGGTAGACGCGCTAGCTTCAGGTGTTAGTGTCCTTACGGACGTGGGGGTTCAAGTCCCCCCCCTCGCACCAAAACCACGTTGATATTGCTCGCACTGGGCGAAGGTGGCGGAATTGGTAGACGCGCTAGCTTCAGGTGTTAGTGTTCTTACGGACGTGGGGGTTCAAGTCCCCCCCCTCGCACCAACGAGGCGATATCAAAAATGAAGAATACTGTGCGAAGGTGGCGGAATTGGTAGACGCGCTAGCTTCAGGTGTTAGTGTCCTTACGGACGTGGGGGTTCAAGTCCCCCCCCTCGCACCAATATTCTTCCTCTTCTGAATTATCCCATCAGCCTTAAATTCATTATCATCAGCATCATCCCACTTACCAGCGCGAGACATGACGGTAACAGAACGAAATGCCGTAACTGACGATGCCAAATCATCGCGGCTGACATCAGCATTCCTGAAGTGACTAATCCGCGCCAGGCCTCAACCGACAAATCGGCAAAACCGAGGGCGGTAATCAATATGCCAGGGATCAGAACGCCCCAACCACTCCCTAAGGTTCGCTGCAACATGTTTCCACCTCTCACAACGATAATGATAACCAATATCATATGGTAATTTTTATCATTTGTCATATCTGGTAAGCTGCAAGACTCTATTCTTTACGTTTACGGTAATGACATACATTCATGAAGGTGATAAATTAAGCGGACGAAAACTATATATTAAAATTCCTGATTAATGCACAAAAAAGCTTATTTTGTGTGGTGTTTTTTCATTATTTATTTTTAGCACCCATCATATTGTATTTTAACGACTAATAATGACTACCCCAACATGACTGCACAATCCTGGCGCGTACATCACAAGCAAAAATATCAGTATTCCTTACGGCTCTTCCTGTTGCTTAGTTTTGTTTCTGCCACGTTGTCTCTGGTCAGTCCACTCTTTAGCGTCATTACTTATACTCTGCCTTGCTTTATGATTGTTGGCTGCAGTACGGTTTTGTTGCTATGGCACTGGCGATTTTCCCGGCGTAAAATAAGTATTTCAGTTATTTCTCTTATATTTGGCCTGCTTTGGGCATGGCACATTGCGGTAAAATCAGCGGTGATAGGTTCACCGCATTTTAACTACCTGGTGATTGCCTTATTAAGCGTACTGTTTATTGGCACTATTGCTTTTTCCAGCAATATCATTGCGTTCACCCTGTACTCTTTGCCGACATTTACTGTCTGTTTGATTCTTGATGACAGAGGGCAATGGATACGGATGTGCTGGTACTTTTTTCTGCCCATTGTCGGTATCACGCTACAGAACGTCATTCAGAAGCGTAGCGAAATATTCACTCAAGGGCTTATGGATAAGCTTCTGAAGGAACGTAACACGCTTAACGATCTCAGTATGTTAGATCCGCTTACTGGTTTGTATAACCGCCGAGGTTTACAGAATCAGTTGAATACTGTTCTTTCATTAGAAAATACCGAGCACTACGTTCTGCTGCTGGATATTGATCATTTCAAAGCTTACAACGATCATTATGGGCATATGATGGGCGATCAGGCGCTGATTCAGGTCTCCGCCGCCATCCGCAACGCCGTGCGCTCACGCGATATCGTTGCCCGCTTTGGCGGCGAAGAATTTATGGTGCTGTTGACCAACAGTACGGCGGAAAATGCGCTTCAGGCTGCGGAACGGATCCGTCAACGAGTCTACGACCTGAAAATTCCCCATATGTTTAATGAAAGTGTCGCGACCAATGTCACTATCAGTATTGGTATGACGCCGCTGATTGATGCCGATGTTGATAGTGCGCTGAAACGGGCGGATAACGCCCTTTATGAAGCCAAAAATATGGGGCGTAACATCATTCTCGCCAGCTAGATCTGGCTGTCCCCCTGCACGACATCATCGCGTAGACAAATCTCTTGCCAGGTCAACGCCAGGATATTAATATCAAAAATCATTCTCATTTATATTTTCATTTTATATCAGATGGCTTACCGATCACTCTCATTCAACAATGATCTCATCTGGCGGGCGCCGCTCCCTTCGCCTGAGCAGGCATTGGCGAATACGATTCGGGACAAGATCGCGACATTACGCCCCCATCTGTTGGATTTTCTCCGACTGAATGAACAAGCGCCACATCATGCATTAACCCTGACGGAATGGTCACAGCCGGTGGCGCTAAGTTCCCTGCTGGCGACGTATTCAGACCACATTTATCGCAACCATCCCAAGCATGCGCGTGAACAAAAACCGTTGTTATCCCTGTGGGCGCAATGGTACATCGGTTTACTGGTTCCGCCGCTAATGCTGGCTCTGCTGAGCGAGGAGCGTGCCATTAGCCTGGCGCCGGAGCATATTCGCGTCGAATTTCATGAAACTGGCCGTGCCGCCTGTTTTTGGATCGCCATCCATTCAGCGGAGAACATCTCCGGACAATCCGCTTCATCACGAATGGAAAGGCTGGTCACCCATGCTTTACAGCCCGTCGTTCAGGCGCTGGAAGCCACTGGTGATATCAACGGCAAGCTTATCTGGAGCAATACTGGCTATCTGATCAACTGGTATCTGGGGGAAATGAAAGCCCTGCTGGGGGATGAAAAAGTCACCGAAATTCGCCAACACTGCTTCTTTGAAAAACAGCTTGCCGACGGTCAGGATAACCCGCTGTGGCGAACGGTGGTTTTACGCGAAGGACAGCTCGTGCGCCGCACCTGCTGCCAGCGCTATCGTCTGGCGGATGTTCAACAGTGCGGCGACTGTACGCTGAAATAGCCTTCTCCTGAAACGGGCGACCAGCCCGGCCACCCGTCATGTTTATGCCGTCTGCTGACTCTCCGCGGCAATACGCTGCGCCTCTTCTGCCTCCTGGGTCAGCAACTGTTTCTCGTACACTTTAAAGAATGGGAAATAAATGATCGCCGAAACGCACGCCAGAATAACGACCAGAATAGCTGCCCGGAAATCCCAGCCTAACGCCCATGCGCCGCCAATCGGTGCCGGCGCCGTCCACGGCACCACTGAAATCACCCGGCTAATCAGGTCCAGCTTCATTGTCGCCCAGGCCAGTACCGCATTAACCATCGGCGCCAACAGGAAAGGAATAAAGAACACCGGATTCATCACAATTGGCGTACCGAAAATCACCGGTTCGTTGATGTTAAACAGGCTTGGCACCACGCTCAAACGACCAATCGAACGCAAATGCGCGGAGCGACTGCGCAGATAGCAAAATACCAGCCCCATTGTGGCTCCCGAACCACCAATGACGATAAAGAATGTCCAGAACGCTTCCATAAAGATATGCGGTAACGGTGCGCCCTGCGCCAGGGCCTGCTGGTTCATGCCAAGATTGGTTAGCCAGAACATCTGCAGCATACCGGAGACAATCGCCGCACCGTGGATACCGGCAAACCACAACAGATGAGCAATCAGTACCGCCAGTAAAATGGCGGGCAACGAATCCGCCGCAGAAACCAGCGGTTTGAAGATAGCCATAATGGCCTGAGGGATCAGCATATCGAAATGATGCTGAATAAACAGACTGAGCGGATAGAGCGTCACCACCACAACCAGCACCGGGATCAGCAGATCAAAAGAGTTTTTAATCATCGGCGGCACCTGATCCGGCAGGCGAATACCGATGTTATGCGCTTTCAGAAAGCGCATCATTTCGACGCAGTAAACCGCCACAAGAAGGGCGGTAAAGATCCCCGTTCCCCCCAGACTATCAACCGGCAAACTGCCATTCGTCTTTGGTGCCGCTACGAGCAGAAAGGCCATAATCGACAGCATCGCGCACATAAAAGGATCAAGCTGATTCGTTTTTTCGTAATGCTTGCCGAGGTTATAGGCAATCGCGGCACAAATATAGATAGACATAATGCCCATCGTCATATCAAACGGCGTCAGAATTCGCCCCTCATACTCTTTTGCCAGATCCAGCCAGGCACGGGCAATCCCCCAGGTGGTATCCGGCGAAAACGGCGGGTAAGCAAAGACGAGAAGAAAAGAGCCAACAATCATAAACGGCATGGCGGAAATAAAACCGTCGCGGATAGCCATAACATGGCGCTGAGACGAAATACGTCCCGCGGCCGGGCTGATGTAATTTTCTACAAAGCGAAATATCAAATTAAATGCAGCATGGTTAGCAGACATAGCAGCCCTCCTGACAGGCTAGATAAACAGTCCCGGCAACGATTATCTTGCCGCAGCAATGACCCCGGCTTGGTGAGTGGGTCAGCACGTCGGATAGCACTCCTGGCGCACTGGCTGCGCAACCAGATCCGGTTCATATACGGCTCTTTTGTTATAGGTGACGCGGGAAATCACGTTGCCAGTATTCATATCTATATGAAAACCCGCAACCGGTTACAGTAACCGGTTGCAGTGATTGTGAAGGAGATCCAGAAATTGGAAAGATTCTTGATTATCCCCCAATGATATTTACACTTTGCGAAGCTTGTGACAGATTTTTAACAAGCCTTAATCAGGAGATTCCAATGAGTCTGCAGTCCGTGCGGCAGTTCTTTGCTGACCGCGCCCCCGATATCGAAATCATCGAACTTAATCAGAGTACAGCAACGGTCGCCTTAGCCGCAGCGGCGCATAACGTTGAGCCCGGGCAAATAGCAAAAACCCTGTCCTTAAAAGTCAAAGAAAGTGTCGTACTTGTTGTCGCGAAAGGCGATGCACGCCTGGATAATAAAAAACTCAAGGAAGCGTTCGGCGCTAAAGCACGTATGCTAAGCAGTGATGAGGTGGTTACGCTAACCGGGCATCCCGTCGGTGGTGTGTGCCCATTTGGCCTGGAAATTCCGCTGGCGGTTTACTGTGACATATCACTCAAGCAATACCCCGAAGTCCTGCCAGCCGCAGGATCAATCCATAGCGCCGTTCGCATTTCACCCGAACGAATGGCGCAGTTGACTGACGCCACCTGGATTGATGTTTGCTGTTAAGTAACACCAGGCTGGAGAGAGCAGGCCTCTCGTGCTTCTGGCAACATCCGAGCTCCACTACAGGCGCAGCAGAATATCTGCTGCGCTCAATAGCCCCATATCAGAACTGACGCCAAGCTTAGTCATCGCATTCGATTTATGCGCACGGATAGTTTTGATATTTCGTTTCAGCTGCGTCGCTATCTCCGCCAGGGAATAGCCGTAGGACATATATCTCAGAATCGTATGTTCCATTGGGCTCAGGATCTGATGACACAACCTCGTTTTTGGGTTCATATCTGCCGCATTTACCTGAGGGTTGAGATTAAGAATCTGCAGCAAGCGTTCCTGCAACTCAATCCGACACGCCGATTTATTCAACAGACCATGTAAACGAGAAGATACCAGATGAACGATCAAACGCATTTCGGCTTCATCATTTGCCAGGACAATTCTTTGTATTTCAGGGTAATAGTGTGCGACTTCATTAAGGAAAAGTAAACTTTCCAGACGCGCTCGACGATTACCCGAAAGTGAAAAAATAATCGCGGAAAAATTATCAGATTTAAATGCTTGCTTTAATGTCTGAGTATCTTTAAAAAAACGAACACAAAATTTCTTATCGCTTTCATTCATTAATATGTGGTGAAGCGCCACTTCCGTCATCGTACATTTTTCGACGACAGCAATATATCGCGTTATGTGATTATTTTCCATTCTGCCGGTCCTCATTGGCCGAATCAATATTCAGCGTTCTCATTCCCTGAACACTGTTAATCCAGGCATACATTTCTGCGTTGCTGCGTAAAGATAAGCGCCGCATAGCGCTATTTTTTTGCGCGCTTATTGTTTTATTACTTTTCTTCAATAAAGCGGCGATTTGATTAATTCCCCACCCTTTTGCGAGAAGCCTCAGCACCTTCCGCTCAGAAAACGTCAGTATGGCCCGTTGATGCATCTCTTCATCAATATTTCCCCTTTCCGGGCGGCATCCCACCTCGCTGACGCGTTCAGTCGCATTTCCTCCGGGGCAAATCGCGTCAATGAGGTAGTTCACCGGTTCACTGTTAGAAATTAATGTGCTTCCCGACCGCATTAATAACTCAACCGCTAATGGATAACAGGCATCTCCGGCCATAAATACCCAGTGTATATTCTGATATTGAATCATTAAAGAATGGTAATATTCACATATATCTCCAGGTTGATCGATTCCGCTGGAGAGATCTGCAATAACCAGCAGCGCACAACGTAATTGTAGTAAGGTTAACGCTTCCGGAGAGCGACAGAAACTGAATTCGTAATCAGGGCGATACTCCCCCACAATGGCCTTTAGCCCACACTGCATAACCGGAGCGCTACTAATAATAATACAGTGCTTCCCCTCTCCTGGTAACATAAACTCTCCGCTTCCTGTTGAAGATTCAGCCCAGGCAAAAGATCAGATGAATAATTGTGCATCCATCAGATTATTCTGCCGAAATAAATCTTTGTCGTCCCTGGCGAGCACACTATCTCGTGCGCTGAAGTCAATTTATATTATGGCGAGCAACATATTGCCGTTATCCATGCCAATAATTAACATTAACACAGGTATTTGTCAGCAATAAATTAGAAATGGTTAAAACCTTCGTTAGATATGCTAACGCAAGAGAGATGAGCCAACTATGATTTATTTTATTTTCTTCCGAAATGCTTTAGGTGATTCCCCACTATAGCGACGAAAGAAACGGGAGAAATAAGCAGCCTCAGTAAATCCCAAATAATCAGAAAGTTGCGCAATTGTCATGCTGGTATACTGCAGGTTACGACGAGCCTCAAGCATCAACCGTTGATGTAGAACGCCCAGCGCGCTACAGCCATAAAATTCATGGCATAAATAATTCAGATGCGTCACAGATATACCAACCCGCCGGGCATAACCCGTCAAAGGCATATGCTCGCGATAGTGGCTTTCAATAAGACGCGAAAAATGACGCATGACGGTGCGCTTACGCTCAGCTTTATCCTCCGTGATTAGCTGCGGTCGATACCGCCGGTTTAACCAGACCAGCAGCGCCCCCAACAGCGAATGCAGCATCATTTCGCGCGCATCATGATCCTCACGGTACTCTTCCTGTATGGCGGTAAACAGGGCCCGGATATGGCTCCTGGACGTTTTCACCGGCACACACTGCGGCTGGTCGAGTACATCCAGTTGCCGCCCAAACTGATTTTCGAAACCTCTAAGCAGCGGCAACGCCAGCGATAAAACATATCCTTCCGTTCCCGGCGAAAAATGAAACCCATGAATACATAACGCCGGAACAACCTGAATACAGGATTCCGTCATCACGGTGGTGGCCCCTTCAATTTCGATGGCAGCCTGCCCTTTATGCAGATACAGCAATTGCACCAACTCCGCATGCTGATGCACGCGGATATGCCATTCATACAGACGGCTACGCTGCAGTATCGATTCACAGTGCAAAAGGTCGGGCGTTGGCCAGTCGCGATCTTCACCATACAGTTTAAAAACGGGAACGATGTTATCTGTCTGCATGATGGCTCCGGATCTTATCGCTTACGCCACACACACCATCGGCAGACCGACATAGTTTTCAGCGATAGTGGTTAAACCGGCACGTGATTCAAGAAAATAGCGACGGTCCGCCGCCTGCATTTTTCTGTCAAACTCGCTTTGCTGGGGGAAGTCATGCAACAGACGCGTCATAAACCAGCTGAATCGCTCACCTTTCCAGACACGATCCAGCGCCAGACGAGAATAGCTTGCTAACAGATCGGCGCGTCCATGGTGATAATATTCACGCAGGATCCGCCACAAATAGTTGACATCGGATGCCGCCAGATTCAGCCCTTTTGCCCCCGTTGGCGGTACGATATGCGCCGCATCCCCCACCAGAAATAATCGCCCATACTGCATCGGTTCCACCACGTAGCTACGCAGCGGCGCGATACTTTTCTCAAGTGAGTGACCAACCACTAACTTATTCGCCAGATCATCAGGCAACCGACGTTTGAGCTCATCCCAGAAACGTTCATCAGACCATGCTTCAACCTTTTCACTGAGCGGTACCTGCAAGTAGTAGCGGCTTCTGGTTAGTGAACGCTGACTGCAAAGCACAAACCCACGCTCATGATGGGCGTAAATGAGCTCCGGATTAACCGGCGGCGTATCCGCCAGCAGCCCAAGCCAGCCAAACGGCCAGACGCTTTCATACTCTTTAAGGATGCCGTCAGGAATACTTTGCCGGGAAACACCGTGAAACCCATCGCAGCCCGCAATAAAGTCGCACGCCAGACGGTAGTTTTCACCATCGCAGCGAAACGAGATCGAGGGCCGGTCGCTTTTCGCATCATTAATGATGATGTCCGTAACGCCATACATAATCGGTGCTGCGCATTCCGCACGCGCCGCCATTAAATCGCGCGTCACTTCGGTCTGCCCATAAACCATGACGCTTTTGCCTTCAGTAAGCTCCGTCAACGCAACCGGTACGCGCTGTCCCTCAAACAGAAACTCGATCCCGTGGTGCACCAGACCCTCAGCATCCATCCGCCGGGCAGCGCCCGCTTCACGCAACAACTCCACCGTTCCAGTTTCCAGAATCCCCGCACGAATCCGCCCTAACACATACTCAGGCGTTTGCCGCTCAAGAATGACCGTCTGGATCCCCGCGTTATGTAACAACTGCCCCAGCAGGAGTCCGGAAGGACCCGCGCCGATAATCGCAACCTGTGTTTTCATAGGATCGCCTCGGTAAGTTAATTATTTGTTGATTTTTTGTTTATTAGAAGTTCGAATTTGCATTTTTGATAAGTCGGGCAGGAAAAAGAAGGTAAGAATTGGTGCAAAAATTGCACTTTTTATCAATCTTGCGGAAATGTGGCAGAGGTCAAATTCCAGAGGCCAACAGACGGGCGATTTTTTACACATTGTTTGATCCTGACCGCTCAGCTAAAACAAGACTTCAGGTAAAAGTATCGCCAGACACGACAGCATCAGGCATCACGGACAGCAGGTATTTATGCAAGCAACGCAGGCAACTCAACGCGCAATCACGCGATTGTGCATTCAATGTGGTCTTTTCTTATTACAACATGGCGCAGAGAGCGCACTGGTTGAGGAGCTTTCAATCCGCCTGGGACGGGCATTGGGAATGGATAGCGTTGAAAGCGCCATCTCTTCCAACGCGATTGTGCTCACCACCATTAAAGATGGTGAATGTCTGACGTCAACGCGGAAAAATGCCGATCGCGGCATCAACATGCATGTCGTTACGGAAGTTCAACATATTGTGATTATGGCGGAGCATAAGCTGCTGGATTATAAGGATGTTGAAAAGCGGTTCGCGCAAATCAAACCGCTGCGCTATCCGCGCTGGCAGTTGGTTTTAATGGTCGGCCTCTCCTGCGCCTGCTTTTGTAAACTCAACAATGGCGGTTGGGACGGGGCATTGGTGACCTTCTGCGCCAGCGCGGTGGCCATGTATATTCGCCAGGTACTCACTCACCGCTCAATGCATCCGCAGATTAACTTCTGCCTTACCGCCTTTGTGGCCACCACAATATCCGGACTGATGCTGCGTCTTCCGGCTTTTGCCGGTACGCCGACAATCGCGATGGCCGCCAGTGTACTGCTGTTGGTTCCCGGTTTTCCGCTGATTAATGCCGTTGCCGACATGTTTAAAGGGCATATCAATACCGGTCTTGCACGCTGGGCCATCGCCAGTCTGCTAACGCTCGCCACCTGCATTGGTGTGGTGATGGCAATGACCATATGGGGGTTACGCGGATGGGTATAATCATGTATCTCCTCGCCCTTGCGCAGGATATGGTCCTGGCGGCTATTCCTGCCGTAGGTTTTGCCATGGTATTTAACGTGCCGCAGCGCGCGCTGCGCTGGTGCGCCCTGCTGGGGGCCATCGGCCACGGTTCGCGCATGGTGATGATGACGGCGGGTGTTAATATTGAGTGGTCGACATTTATGGCCTCCCTGCTGGTTGGCTGCATCGGGATCCAGTGGTCCCGTTGGTATCTGGCGCACCCGAAAATTTTCACCGTTGCGGCCGTCATCCCTATGTTTCCCGGTATATCCGCCTATACCGCGATGATTTCAGCGGTAAAAATCAGCCACTTTGGCTATTCGCAAGAGATGATGGTGATGCTCTTGAGCAACTTTCTTAAGACCTCGTCTATTGTTGGCGCATTATCTATCGGCCTTTCTATTCCAGGCCTGTGGCTCTACCGCAAACGTCCGCGCGTATAACGGTTCGCGCCGCCGGGTCACCTGCGGCGCTCCTTCCTGAGCGCACCCTATGCTACTATGTGTGCAGTTCCCCTCTTTCATTGTCGTTCAGAGTTGAGATTGATTTATGTCTTCACGCATATTAACTACCGATTTTAGCGGTCTGGATGACTTCATGCAGGATCACGCAACGGTACTGGCAAAATCGGCCAGCGGCGTCGTCGCCGTCTTCGCCAACAATGCCCCCGCATTCTATGCGCTCACGCCGGAACGTCTGGCAACGTTGCTGGAACTGGAGGCCAGACTATCGCGCCCTGGTAGCGATATTGCGCTGGACGCGCAGTTTTTTGCCGAGCCTCCTCAGGCGGAACCTTGCGTCGTGCCGATGGGTAAATTTCCAATGTATGCCGACTGGCAGCCGGATGCGGATTTCCAGCGTCTGGCCGCGCTTTGGGGCATTGCCCTGAGCCAGCCCGTCACGCCGGAAGAACTGGCCGCGTTCATCGCTTACTGGCAGGCGGAAGGCAAGGTCTTTCATCATGTCCAGTGGCAACAGAAGCTGGCGCGCAGCGTGCAGATTGGCCGGGCCAGCAACGGGGGTCAGCCGCGACGCGATGTCAACGCGATCAGCGAACCTGATAACCATATTCCACGAGGATTCCGAGGATGAGCATGAAAAATGTCGGCGATTTAATGAAGCGCCTGCAAAAAATGATGCCAGCCCATATCGAACCCGCGTTTAAAACAGGTGAAGAACTGCTGGCCTGGCAAAAAGAGCAGGGCAAACTGCGTTCGGAAGCGCTGGCGCGTGAAAACCGCGCCATGAAAATGCAGCGCACGTTTAACCGCTCCGGCATTCGCCCGCTGCATCAGAACTGTTCGCTGGATAATTACCGGGTAGAGTGCGAAGGCCAGATGATCGCGCTATCCAGGGCGCGACAGTACGTCGAGGAGTTCGACGGCAACATCGCCAGTTTTATCTTCTCCGGCAAACCGGGCACCGGAAAAAATCATCTCGCCGCCGCAATCTGCAATGAACTGCTGCTACGCGGTAAGTCAGTATTAATTATTACCGTCGCCGATATTATGTCGGCGATGAAAGAAACATTTAGCAACCGGGAAACCAGCGAAGAGCAGCTCCTTACTGACCTGAGTAAGGTCGATCTGCTGGTGATTGACGAAATCGGCATGCAAACGGAATCGCGCTACGAGAAGGTCATCATCAACCAGATTGTCGACCGCCGCTCTTCATCAAAACGCCCTACCGGCATGCTGACTAACAGCAATATGGACGAAATGAATAAACTGCTTGGCGAGCGCGTTATGGATCGCATGCGACTCGGCAACAGCCTGTGGGTCAATTTTAACTGGGACAGTTATCGCGACCGTGTGACCGGGAAAGAGTATTAAGATATTTCTGAACCCTGCCAGCGCTATAATTACACGATCGTTAAATCACGGCGAAGAGTATGTCTATGAAATCTACAAAAATGTTGTTCCGCACGGCGATGGTGTCAGCCGCTTTACTGACTTTCGGCGCCCACGCCAGCTCCTGGCAGGATTCTCTTTCCAGCGCCGCTAACCAGCTCAGCGCCCAGAGCGATAGCCAGCAAAGCAGCGGTATATCCCTCTCCTCGCTCACCGGCTTACTAAACGGCGGAAGCCAGTCGTTGACTTCCAGCAGCATGAATAATGCCGCCGGGATTATGTCCTATTGTGCGAAACAGAAGCTGGCATCGGTAACTAATGGCGAAAACATCAAAAACCAGGTTCTGGATAAACTGGGCCTCAACACTGAGGAGAAGCAAAAAGAGGACACCAACTACCTTGAGGGCCTTCAGGGGCTATTAAGTAGCAAAGACGGCCAGCAGTTGAATCTGAATAGCCTTGGCAGCAGCCCACTGGCGGAAAAAGTGAAAACTAAAGCCTGCGATCTGGTCTTAAAACAGGGCGTTAACTTCCTCTCCTGATCCCTTCCTTATTATGCCGCGTTTGGCGACTTAGCTCCGCCAGCGCGGCCGTCATGGCAATTTGTTGCACAGATGTCAGTTTGAGCCCCCTCCGGGCACGATGTGAAGCAGATCAAAAACGGCGTTTTCTAAACCAATTCTGAACCAAAGCACAATTTCATGACCCTATAATTGCAGCAATATGAAGCGGCAATTACAGTGTAGTGTGGAAAATGATCTGCCCCGGCCAGCCGACAGCTGGCATGAATGAGGATGAGCTGTGTCTGAGTTGTTATCTATCGCCCTGTTTCTTGCCTCGGTGATGATTTACGCATTAAAAGCAGGTCGTAATACCTGGTGGTTCGCCGTCACGCTCACCGTACTGGGCCTGTTCGTTATTCTGAATATTACCCTTTACGCCAGCGATTACTTCACCGGCGACGGTATCAACGATGCAGTACTCTATACATTGACCAACAGCCTGACGGGCGCAGGCGTGAGCAAATATATTTTGCCAGGTATTGGGCTGGTGATCGCGCTGGTTGCGGTGTTTGCTGCGCTCGGCTGGGTGCTGCGCCGTCGTCAGCATCATCCTCATCATTTTGGCTACAGCCTTGCCGCACTGGTTCTGGCGATGGCCTCAGTCGATGCCAGCCCCGCCTTTCGCCAGATTAGCGAACTGGTCAAATCCCAGTCACGCGATGGCGATCCCGATTTTGTGGCTTACTATAAAGAACCGTCAAAGAGCATTGCACATCCGAAGCTGAACCTGGTGTATATCTATGGGGAAAGCCTTGAACGGACTTATTTTGACAACGACGCGTTCCCGAAGCTGACTCCCGAACTCGGAAAACTGAAAAACGAGGGTCTGGATTTCAGCAATACCGCCCAGCTACCGGGTACCGACTACACCATTGCCGGGATGGTCGCCTCCCAGTGCGGGATCCCGCTGTTTGCGCCGTTTGAAGGCAATGCATCGGCCTCGGTCTCCAGCTTTTTCCCGCAAAATATCTGTCTGGGCGATATCCTGAAAAACTCCGGCTACGAAAACTACTTCGTCCAGGGGGCTAACCTGCGCTTCGCCGGCAAAGATGTCTTCCTCAAATCTCACGGCTTCGATCATCTGTACGGTGCGGAAGAGCTCAAAGCAACGGTCGCCGATCCCACCTATCGTAACGACTGGGGATTCTACGATGACACCGTTCTTGATGAGACCTGGAAAAAATTCGTCGCCCTTTCACAATCGGGAAAACGCTTCTCGCTGTTCGCGCTGACGGTCGATACCCATCATCCGGATGGTTTTATCTCCCGCAGTTGCCAGCGAAAAAGCTACGAAATCGATGGTAAAAAGAACCTTTCCTTCAGCGCCGTTTCCTGTAGTCAGGAGCATATTGCCGCGCTGATTAACAAGATAAAAGCCTCGCCCTGGTTCAAAAACACGGTCATCGTCGTATCTTCCGATCACCTGGCGATGAAAAACACCGCGTGGGATTATCTGAACAAACAGGATCGCCGGGATCTTTTTTTCGTCCTGCGCGGCGATCAACCGCAGCAGGATATCCTGACGGTCAAGCGTAATACGATGGACAACGGCGCAACGGTGCTTGATATCCTCGGCGGCGATAACTTTATTGGCCTTGGCCGAAGCAGCCTTTCCGGCGAGTCGCTTTCCGCTATTTTCCTGAACATGAAAGAAAAAGTGCTGGCATGGAAGCCAGATATCATCCGGCTGTGGAACTTCCCTAAAGAGATGAAGAATTTCACCGTCGATGCGCAGAAGAACATGGTTTCATTTTCCGGCAGCCATTTCCGCCTGCCGTTACTGCTGCGTATCTCCAGTAAGCGCGTTGAACCGCTGCCGGAAAGCGAATACTCTGCGCCATTGCGCTTTCAGTTGGCTGATTTTGCCCCGCGCGACAACTTCGTCTGGATCGATCGCTGCTACAAGATGGGCCAGCTATGGTCGCCGGCGCTGGCGCTCTCTACGGACTGGTGCGTATCGCAGGGACAGTTGGGCGGCGAACAGCACGTCCAGCGTGTCGACAAAGCGCAATGGCAGGGCAAGACGGCGTTCAACGATACCCTTATCGACATGGGGCGCTATAAGAGCAATGTTAATACCCTGAAGATTGTCGATAACGATATTCGTTATAAAGCCGACAGTTTCATTTTTAACGTTGCCGGCGCGCCGGAGGAAGTGAAACAATTCAGCGGCATTTCCCGCCCGGAATCATGGGGGCGCTGGTCCAACGCGCAGCTTGGCGGTGACGTGAAGATAGAATATAAAGCGCCGCTGCCGGAGAAATTCGATCTGGTGATTACCGCCAAAGCCTATGGTCCGAATGCCAATAAGCCAATTCCCGTACGCGTTGGCGACAGCGAGCAAACGCTCACGCTGGCTAACACCGTCACCACCACCACCCTGCATTTTGATAATCCGTCACGCAGCAATACCTTGACCATTACGCCGCCAGATCCGCAGTCAACCAACGAGGGCAATATTCTCGGTCACTCCCCACGCCAGCTCGGTATCGGTATGGTTGAGATCAAAGTGGTAAAACGCGAAGGATAAAATAAACCCGCCCGGCGACTTTCTGTGCCGGGTCGTGGTGACTAAGGCCGGAAATCAGCCATGCAGCGGCTTTAACTCATCCGCCGACAGTCCGGTAATCCGCTGTATCGTCTCGGTATCTAAACCGTTCTTCAGCATACTATCGGCAATACGCAGCGCTTCCCGCCTGCTCCCTTCCTGCCGGCCTTCCTGCCGGCCTTCCTGCCTCCCCTCTTGCCGACCTTCTTGTCGACCTTCCTGCTTGAGTTTTTGAGCGATAGACATCAACCAACAGGAACTGGCGGTTATAATGGGAGTGGTGCTTATGATGCGGGAAATCCGCCAACCGTTGGCGCTTAATTCATTTTTGCGGTTCAGAGCACAAAAAAACGGCGCCCAAATCCGCGGACGCCGCACAACAACCCCACTACAGCCGCCTCAGGGCCTCTCGCATTCCCGCGCTCAACATCACTTCCAGATACCGCGTGACCTGTTCAGCAAGGCCCGGAATTGCCGTGAGATCTTCCCCCCAGTGCGCGTTATCCTGCAGGACTTCAGTGACCAGTTCATGCAGCGGGCGGCCACGCGACACTTGCGCCCACCCTTCGGAAAAACGGGTTAACCAGACTTCATCATCCTGTAATGGATACGCCTGCCCGTCGCGCTGACCGCGATAGAAGGCGATGAGCGCCGCCAGAGCGAACGTTAACCGCGGCGGAATAACGCCATGCCGGCGGATATTCGCCAGCAGTTGCGGCAGGATCCGGGTGCGAAACTTGGTCATGCCGTTCAGGGCGATGGAGGACAACTGATGGCGAATCCAGGGATTAAGGAAACGCCCGGTCACGGCATCGGCAAACTGGCGTAACTCATCGGCCGGCAAATCCAGCGCCGGAATAATCTCCTCGCCGATGGTTTGCTGCACATAATGGCGAATGGCTTTATCATTCATCGCTTCACCAACGGTATCCACACCGCACAGCCACGCCACCGGCACCATCGCGGTATGCGCGCCATTAAGAATGGCAACCTTGCGCTCTTTATAGGGCCGGATATCCTCTACAATACGGATATTGAGCGGGTAGCGATCTAGCCGCAGCGTCTCCGCCAGCGCCTGCGCCCCCTGGATTACGAATAACCAATAGTATTCGGCGGTATCCAGGAAAGCATCATGGTAACCCAGTTCCGTCTCCAGCTTTTCCACTTCATCGCGCGGATAGCCAGTCACGATGCGGTCAACCAGCGTCGAACAAAACGTATTGGCGATTTCAACCCAGTCGCGAAAAGCCGCGGGCAACCGCCACTCTTCGGCATAGCGCAACACCAGTGCTTTCAGTGATTCGCCGTTATAGTCGATCAGCTCGCACGGGATAAGTGTCCAGCCTTTATCCACTGCGCCATTGAAATATCGGAACCGTTCGAAAAGCAGTTGTACCAGCTTAGCCGGGAAGCTTACTGGCGGCCTGGCGTCAGGTCGGTCCCCGGCATGATAGCTGATGCCCGCTTCCGTGGTATTCGAAAACACGAACTCAATATCCGGGTTACGGGCCAGCGCCAGATAACCGGCAAAATCCTGCCATGGATTGATCTCATTATTAACAGAGCGAATAATCCGCGCCTCGCTCACTGCCTCGCCACACTCATTCAGCCCGCGAATCACCGTGGTGTAAAGCCCGTCCTGGGTATTTAACGATGGCGGGAACTTACTGTTAATCGGCCGAACAATGGTCACCCCGGCAGCCAGATCGGTTTTCTCATTCAACAGATCCAGTTGCCAGTCAATAAATGCCCGCAAGAAGTTACCCTCACCGAACTGAATCACACGCGTCGGGTACTGAGGTCCGGGAAAATCTTTTCTGTTTAACGATTTCATAGCCTTTCCTGCTAAAAATGAATGACGCCTTTGATGAGCTGGCGATTGTTAATCACTTCACTTTCGTAAATTTCCGCCAGCAACCTGAAATCGTAACGGTGGGTCAGCATCATCCTGGCAGTCACTTTCCCCTCGGCCATCAGTCGTCCGACTTTCACAAAATCTTCTTCCGTCGCATTACGGCTCCCCATCATGGTCGTCTCTTTCTTATGGAACTCCGGGTCCGAGAACGTCAGATCACCTTTAAACAGGCCAACAAAAGTGATACTGCCGCCGTGGCGAATTAAATTGACCGTGTTGTTCATCGCATGTTGGTTTCCAGTTGCGTCAATGACCTTCTGCGCCAAAGAACCGCCAAACGTTGTGCGCAGTTGCTCGGTGAACAGCCGATCGGTAGGATCGAGGGTTGCCAGACAAAGGTGCTGAGCCACATGATCGCGCCGCGCCGGACTGGTATCCGCCACCACTACGTGCGCTCCGTCCGCTTTGGCAATAGCCGCCGCCCCAAGGCCGATGGGACCCGCACCAACCACCAGCACCTGATCTCCCGGCTGGATAGCCGCACGACGCACTGCGTGAGCGCTAATGGCAAAGGGTTCAATCAGTGCCACAGCTTCAGGATCGACATCATCCACCACCAGCAGATTTTTGACCGGGACGCAGAGGTATTCACTAAACCCGCCGTCCCGATGGACGCCGATCACGGAGATTTTCTCACAACAGTTTGTCCGACCGCTCAGACAGGCCGGGCACTGACAACAGGCGACGTAGGGAATAACGGCAACCTGGAGGCCACTTTTCAGATTAAGAATATTTTTACCGAGACCAATTATCTCACCACATATTTCATGACCGAGAACGCGTGGATAGCTAAAAAAAGGTTGATTGCCACCCCATGCATGAATATCCGTCCCACAAATCCCCACCGTTTTTACTTTAATAAGAACCTCATCATCACCTGGAATGGGAATCTGGCGTTTTTCCCAGTGAAATTTTTTTGGTTCCTGACACACTAATGTATTCATCGACGTCATAATTACTGCCTCCGTTTTTGTTGGCTTAGATATCGATGAAAAATAGAATCGAGGATAAAGTCATTGTGAAAATTGTGAAATCTCGCGCACAAAACTGTTTTAAATCCGGCTTTAATAGCGAAAAAACAGGAAAACCATTATGAGCCGCTCACAAAACCTTCGTCACAACGTGATTAACCAGGTCATTAGCGATATGGCGCGCGGCTTTCTCCCGTCGCCGTTGCCCTCACAAAGCGCGCTCGCCGAGATGTACAATATCAGCCGCACCACCGTGCGCCATATCCTTAGCCACTTATGCGAGCGCGGCGTACTGCATCAGGTCAATCAGGATTACAAGATCCTCCGCCAACCGGAGGTTCGTGACGGCTTCGATGGTTCAAGCGCCACGCTGGCCGAGCAGAATCGCCTCTTTGAACAAGCGTTTTTCACCATGATTAACCAACGTCAGTTGCGCCCCGGAGAAATGTTTTCCGAGCTACAGCTGGCGCGCGCTGCGGGCGTCAGCCCGGTGGTGGTCAGAGAGTTTTTGTTGAAATTCAGCCGCTACAACCTGATTGAAAGCGAAAAGCGCGGCCAGTGGAATATGAAGAAGTTTGAGTTATCCTGGGCGGAACAACTGTTCGAACTGCGGGAAATGCTGGAAACCCATGCGCTTCAGCACTTCCTCAACCTGCCGGACAACGACGCCCGCTGGCTGCAGGCAAAAACTCTGCTTGAACGCCATCGTGCCCTGCGGGACCGCATCGGCGACAGCTTTCGCATGTTTTCCCAGCTCGATCGCGATTTTCACTCACTGCTGCTGTCAGCGGCTGATAATATATTTTTTAATCAATCGCTTGAGATTATTTCTGTTATTTTCCACTTTCACTATCAGTGGGATGAGAGCGACCTTAAACAGCGCAATATCATCGCCATCGATGAACATATGACCATCCTGAGCGCGCTCATCTGCCGCAGCGATCTGGACGCGGTCCTCGCACTTCGTGCTCACCTGGAAAGCGCTAAACAATCAATGATTCGCTCAATCAGACAGGGCGCTCATGGATTAAAAACAGATTAAAAACATAAAATTGCAAAATAATCCACAATATTATTATCAACTCATACTGTTCTATTTACCCACCCTTACACTGAGGATGTTTTTAAAAGCTATCTTTTTACAATCATAATTAGTAAAAAAGCATCGACACAGGAGTAAATATGACTATTACAATCAAAGACATATGTGTAAAAGATATTCGATTTCCAACATCCAAAAATCTGGATGGTTCTGATGCAATGAATGCAATATCAGATTATTCTGCAACTTATGTCACATTAATAACTGACCACTCAGAAGAGCTAAAAGGTTATGGACTAACATTCACAATTGGTCGTGGAAATGATTTGTGCGTTAGCGCGGTAAAATCTTTAGCAGAGTTATTTGTTATTGGTCGTACGCTAGAAGACATTACTGCTAACTTTGGTCTATTCTGGCATGAACTGGTTTCTGGCGATTGCCAGCTACGCTGGGTTGGACCGGAAAAAGGCGTTATTCATCTCGCTACTGCGGCAATTATTAATGCCTTATGGGATCTTTGGGGACGCTCGCAGAATAAAACCGTCTGGAAAATGCTTGTTGATATGTCACCAGAAGAGCTTGTGCGTTGTATCGATTTTACGTACATCTCCGATGTGCTCACACCTGAAGAAGCAATAGCACTATTGCGTAAAGTAGAAAAAGGTAAGGCTCAGCGCGAAAGGGAAATGTTTGAAACTGGTTTCCCTGGCTATACCACCGCCGCTGGCTGGCTTGGTTATTCCGAAGAAAAAATGCGCCAACTCGCGCGGCAAGCTGTTGAAGACGGCTGGACCCACCTAAAACAAAAAGTGGGCGCAGACCTTGAGCAAGACATTCGTCGGGCAACGATCCTACGCGAAGAATTAGGCTGGGAGCGTCATCTGATGATGGATGCGAACCAAACCTGGGGAGTTGATCAAGCTATTGATGCTATGCGTAAACTGGCGAAATTCGATCCGCTGTGGATTGAAGAACCGACAAGTCCCGACGATATCCTGGGGCACGCGGCAATTAAAGCCCGAATCGGCAATATTGGCATTGCCACGGGTGAACATGCACATAACCGGGTTATGTTTAAGCAGTTCTTCCAGACTGGTGCAATGGATTTTTGTCAACTTGACCCTGCCCGCCTTGGCGGACTGAATGAAGTCCTCGCTGTAGTATTGATGGCAGCAAAATTTGGTGTTCCCGTTTGTCCTCATGGCGGTGGTGTAGGCCTGTGCCAATACTCATTAAACATTGTGCTATTCGACTATATCGCGGTTTCTGCATCACTGGAGAACAGAGTGTTAGAATATGTGGATCACTTACATGAAAATTTTGTCGAACCATTAGTTATTAAACGTGGGCGTTATTACCCTCTGTTGCAACCCGGATATGGCGTAAAAATGAAAGCAGAATCATTACAACGCTATTCATGGCCAGATGGGCAAGAATGGGCTCTTGGATAAGAGATGTACAATCAAGCGTTAATTATAACATCTGAATTTTTTCAAAAACTGTATTTACAGGTAAATAATTCGCTATTTTCACATCCATTAGGAAATATAACTATATATTATCCATATGGAAACCATAATACAATTTTGAACATTTTTATTGGAAAAAATCATGAGCCAAAGTGACAATGAAAAAATTGTTAATTCGGCAGTGCGAAAGTCTATTATTCGACTACTGCCGTTTTTAGCACTTATGTATGTTATGGCTTATCTGGATCGAGCCAACATCGGTTTTGCCAAAGATGCCTTCCAAGTCGATACTGGCTTAAGTAATGCAGCATATGCGTTTGGTGCCGGCGTTTTTTTTATCGGCTATGCTATTTTTGAAGTTCCCAGTAATATTTTTTTATATAAAACAGGAGCACGTCTATGGCTTTCACGAATAATGGTAACATGGGGAATTATTTCTGCAGCAATGATGTTTGCCCATGATGAAAAAACGTTTATTATCTTACGTTTTCTTCTCGGGGCATCCGAAGCAGGTTTTATGCCTGGCGTTATGCTATACCTGACATTCTGGTTCCCACTCAATATTCGAGCGAAGGTTTCTGGGTATTTTTGGTTCGGACCACCAATTGCTTTCATTCTTGGAGGGCCAATTTCCGGTGGATTATTAACTATTCATGATTTGTGGGGATTACATAACTGGCAATTAATGTTCATGGTTGAAGGCTTATTGGCTGCACTGGTAGGCATAGTCGCTTTTTTCTACCTTGATAATAAACCCTCAGATAAACGATGTACATTTCTGACACCAGAAGAGAAAAAGGCACTCAGTGCTGTTATGGATACAGAAGAACGTGCAAAAGTTAGCCATGGCCCACAAGGAATATTAAAATCACTATGCGACCCCAAAGTACTCTATCTGTGCCTGATTTGTTTTACCATTCAGGTTGGCTCATACGGTATTGCTTTTTTCCTGCCTTCTCAGATAGCAGCGCTGTCAGGACATGGAGTCGGCTTTATCGTTGGCGCCTTATCGGGTATCCCATGGCTATGCGCTCTTTTTGCCGCATGGTATATCCCCAATCTTTCGACAAAACTGAAAGAGCGGCGCTGGATCAGCACCATCACTCTATTATTCGGCGGACTGGGAGTTGCCATGTCTGGCGCACTGGCCGGAACACCTATATGGGCGTTTATCGCATTATGCATTGGCTGTGCTGGTTTACTCGCAGTACAACCAATTTACTGGACGTTCCCGACCAGTTATCTCGGAGGTGCAGCAGCAGCTTCCGGCATTGCGTTGATAAATTCAATTGGAAACCTCGGTGGATTTGTTGCACCGAATATCCGTGTGTGGGCTGAAGGTGTGTTTGAGTCGAATATAGCAGGACTTTATCTGTTAGGTGGTATCGCCATTGTCGGAGCGATCATGCTTGCAGCAATCTTCAGAATTGGTATCAAACGTGATATGGATGATACGTCACCAGAGAAAAACCATGGGAAATCCTCATCCGCAGCCATGACAGTCCCCGACTCTACTCATTAGTATCATTCGTCCCCCTATACAAGCAGGGGGACTTCTCTTCCAGTCTCTGGTTCAGAGTTTCCTGAGTAAAGACTTCACTGGCGTCATTACTAAAAAATGAAAATAGTTATTTCATTCGCGTCAAAATTTGTTGTGATCTCAATCACATATCTACCACCCGTCGGCCTTATACCCAACCGCTTACTCCGGCAAGTGACCGCTTAACCCCGCATATAACCACTCGCAGATTTACCCAACTTTACGCATATGAAGTTCTGGCAAGATCGTCTCCAGCATAGCGAGTCAATATCTCCTCAACCCCTAACTTAAACCCAGAACCAGACGGCTTCGGCCTATTACTCATCTAATTAAGCCAGGTTTTACTATGGATACTAAAAAGTTATTCAAGCACATACCCTGGGTGATTCTTGGAATCATCGGGGCATTTTGCCTCTCAGTCATCGCCCTGCGCCGCGGCGAGCACGTTAGTGCCCTGTGGATCGTAGTGGCATCGGTTTCCGTCTACCTTGTCGCCTATCGTTACTACAGCCTGTACATCGCGCAAAAGGTGATGAAGCTCGACCCCACGCGCGCCACGCCGGCGGTCATTAACAACGATGGCCTGAACTACGTACCGACTAACCGCTACGTGCTCTTCGGCCACCACTTTGCCGCTATTGCCGGTGCCGGTCCGCTGGTAGGCCCGGTTCTCGCCGCGCAGATGGGCTACCTGCCGGGCACTCTGTGGCTGCTGGCGGGCGTCGTGCTGGCGGGGGCGGTACAGGACTTTATGGTGCTGTTTATCTCCTCGCGTCGTAACGGCGCTTCGCTGGGGGAAATGATCAAGCAAGAGATGGGGCCGGTACCGGGTTCCATTGCCCTGTTCGGCTGCTTCCTGATTATGATCATCATCCTCGCCGTGCTGGCATTGATTGTCGTAAAAGCGCTGGCGGAAAGCCCGTGGGGCGTGTTCACGGTCTGCTCGACCGTACCGATCGCCCTGTTTATGGGTATCTACATGCGCTTCCTGCGCCCGGGCCGGGTGGGTGAAGTGTCGGTTATCGGTATCGTTCTGCTGGTTGCATCCATCTGGTTCGGCGGCATCATTGCGCACGACCCGTACTGGGGCCCGGCGCTGACCTTTAAAGACACCACCATCACCTTTACCCTGATTGGCTACGCCTTTATTTCCGCACTGCTGCCGGTATGGCTGATTCTGGCGCCGCGCGACTACCTGGCGACCTTCCTGAAAATCGGCGTTATCGTCGGCCTGGCGCTGGGTATCGTGATTCTCAATCCGGATCTGAAAATGCCGGCCGTGACCCAGTATATCGATGGCACCGGCCCGCTGTGGAAAGGCGCGCTGTTCCCGTTCCTGTTTATCACTATCGCCTGCGGCGCGGTCTCCGGCTTCCACGCCCTTATCTCTTCCGGTACGACGCCGAAGCTGCTGGCTAACGAAACCGACGCCCGCTTTATCGGCTACGGCGCGATGCTGATGGAGTCCTTTGTAGCGGTGATGGCGCTGGTGGCGGCATCAATTATCGAGCCGGGCCTCTACTTCGCGATGAATACCCCACCTGCTGGCCTTGGCATCACCATGCCAAACCTGCATGAAATGGGCGGTGAGAACGCCGCGATGATTGCCGCGCAACTGAAGGATGTGACCGCGCACGCCGCAGCAACCGTCAGTTCCTGGGGCTTTGTGATTTCGCCTGAACAGATCCTGCAAACCGCGAAAGATATCGGCGAACCGTCGGTACTGAACCGCGCAGGCGGCGCGCCAACCCTGGCTGTCGGTATTGCTCATGTGTTCCACAAAATTGTTCCGATGGCGGATATGGGCTTCTGGTACCACTTCGGTATTCTGTTTGAAGCGCTGTTTATCCTCACCGCACTGGATGCCGGTACCCGCGCAGGCCGCTTTATGCTCCAGGATCTGCTGGGCAACTTCGTGCCGTTCCTCAAGA
The DNA here is from genome assembly GCF_043832615.1 of Klebsiella sp. KE9456. Taxonomy (NCBI): domain Bacteria; kingdom Pseudomonadati; phylum Pseudomonadota; class Gammaproteobacteria; order Enterobacterales; family Enterobacteriaceae; genus Klebsiella; species Klebsiella sp. KE9456. Next base: position 42,913 of record NZ_JBDYQK010000002.1, on the reverse strand, counting down.
AAACCGATTCTCTGGTTGCTGGCGTCATCGGTACTGCGGGTTGCGTCGGTCTGTGGGGATATCTTCTGTATCAGGGCGTGGTCGACCCGCTGGGCGGCGTGAAGAGCCTGTGGCCGCTGTTCGGTATCTCTAACCAGATGCTGGCCGCCGTGGCGCTGGTGCTTGGCACCGTGGTGCTGGTCAAAATGCAGCGCACCAAATACATCTGGGTTACCGTCATCCCCGCCGTATGGCTGCTGCTGTGCACCACCTGGGCTCTGGGTCTGAAACTGTTCAGCACCAACCCGCAGATGGAAGGTTTCTTCTTCATGGCTCAGCAGTACAAAGAGAAGATTGCTTCCGGCGGTGAACTGACCGCACAGCAGATTGCCAACATGAACCATATCGTGGTGAACAATTACACCAACGCCGGTCTGAGCATTCTGTTCCTGGTGGTGGTCTACAGCATCATCTTCTACGGCATCAAAACCTGGCTCAACGTGCGCAACAATAAAGTGCGCACCGATAAAGAGACCCCGTACGTGCCGGTACCGGAAGGCGGTGTGGAGACCTCTTCACATCACTAACTAAACCTGATGCCGGATGGCGCTACGCTTATCCGGCCTACAAAATGCAGTTAACGTAGGCCGGGTAAGGCGAAAGCCGCCATCCGGCTTTATTCATTAACGGGACGGCAAAATGTTTGGTAACTTAGGTCAGGCAAAAAAATATCTCGGCCAGGCGGCGAAAATGCTGATTGGCATTCCGGATTATGACAACTACGTCGAGCATATGCAGACCAACCATCCGGACAAGCCGTATATGACCTACGATGAATTCTTTCGCGAACGCCAGCTAGCCCGCTACGGTGGCGATGGCAAAGGCGGTATGCGCTGCTGTTAATGGAGGCAAACATGACACCGATTGCAGTGACCCTGCTGACCGGGTTTCTTGGCGCGGGGAAAACCACCCTACTACGCCATATTCTCAACGAACAGCACGGTTTTAAAATCGCCGTTATCGAAAACGAATTTGGCGAGGTTGCTGTTGACGATCAGCTCATCGGCGATCGCGCCACCCAGATCAAAACCCTGACCAACGGCTGCATCTGCTGTACCCGCTCCAATGAACTGGAAGATGCCTTGTTAGACCTGCTCGACAACCTCGACCAGGGCAACATCCATTTTGACCGGCTGGTAATTGAGTGCACCGGCATGGCCGACCCCGGCCCGATTATTCAGACCTTTTTCTCCCATGAAGTGCTGTGCGAACGTTACCTGCTGGACGGCGTCATTGCCTTAGTTGATGCGGTACATGCCGACCAGCAGATGAATCAGTTCACCATCGCCCAGTCGCAGATCGGCTATGCCGATCGCATTCTGCTAACCAAAACCGACGTGGCAGGCGAAAGCGAAAAACTGTGTGAGCGTTTAGCGCGTATCAACGCCCGTGCCCCGATTTACACCGTCACGCACGGCGATATCGACCTCTCCCTGTTGTTCGACACCAGCGGCTTTATGCTGGAAGAGAACGTGGTTAGCAGCAAACCGCGTTTTCACTTTATCGCCGATAAGCAAAACGATGTTTCATCGGTTGTGGTGGAACTGGATTATCCGGTGGATATCAGCGACGTGTCGCGAGTGATGGAAAACCTGCTGCTGGAATCGGCGGAGAAACTTCTGCGCTACAAAGGCATGCTGTGGATTGACGGCGAACCGAACCGCCTGCTGTTCCAGGGCGTCCAGCGCCTCTACAGCGCCGACTGGGACCGCCCGTGGGGCGACGAACAGCCGCACAGCACGCTGGTATTTATCGGCATTCAGTTGCCGGAAGATGAGATCAGAGCCGCATTTTCGGGGTTGAAGAAGTAACCCTTATTCTGGATTGTCCGGTGGCGCTTACCGGACCTACAAATCAACGACACAGGCCGGATAAGGCGAAGCCGCCATCCGGCACTCACTCCCCCCACTCACTCAGTAATCACAAACCGCGTCGCGGCAAAGCAGTTGAGGATGCGGTGGACCAGGAACACCATCGTCAGCGTCGCTACCAGCGCGACGGTGACTGAAGTGATGCGGTACAGATCGCTGAACACCAGATCGCTGTCCGGGTGCAGGTTCTGGCCGAACATAATCCCGATGGTGGTGATACTGGCAAAACCGACGCCCGCGCCGACCTTTTCCATCACATGCAGACGAGCGCTAAAGGCCAGCCCGAGACCGATCAGCGGCATCATCAGCAGCATATGGTTGCTGAAGTCATAAATGAGCAGCTGCACCAGCAGAATATAGATACAGGCCAAGACCACGCCGACCACGCGCCAGAGAGAACTTAACACCGCCCCGCGATAATGCATCGGAAACAGAATCAAAATACCCGCCATCAGCGCCGACAACGAATCGCTCAAATCGCAGATCTGAAAGATCACAAAGATCATCGTCGCCACGGTGCCGGAAAGCAGCGACTCATGGCGAATCCGGGTGGCATCTTTCACAATACGCGGCGGCGGCTGACGCGGTTCGACATCGGGGATCAGATAGTGCAGCAGCGCGCTCAGGGCTACCGCCATCACGCAGGCTTCCATATTGGAGAACATCAGCGTATGCCAGTTGGTGGTGGGGTAACTCATAAAGTTGAGCATCGTGCTCTGGCACACCACCCCCATCGCTCCGAGTAAAAACAGCGGCCCCTTACTCATAAAACGAAAGCGCATCACGTACAAACCAAACACCACCAGCGTCATAATGACCGGCCACTGCGAGAGATAGCCGACAATCAACACCATTTCGACACAGTTCACCGCCGCGCTGAATACAAACTGTCTCGCCACATGGCGATTAAACACCGGCACCAGCGACAGCAGCATCAGCGGATAAACCACAAAGAACACGCCGTACTGCACGTTGTAGAAGGTCGAGATGCTCAGCGCTATCGTCCCGGCAACGGAAATACGCACGGTCTGGCGAAAATCATTGGCGGTGTAGGCCACATTATCATGCGAGTTGAATACACGGGCCAGGGTGTTGATCGACGCCAGCAAGTTAATAAACATAATGCAACCAGCTAACGAGGTGAATTTGCACCCCGGCAAAGGTGCGGGCAAACGGCCCTTCGCTGTTATACAACTGCACCGTAGCGCGCGCCCCGGTCGGCAGGGGGGTCTCCAGCGGCTCGTTCAATGCCACATGAATACGCATCCGTTGGGCATCGCGTACCCAGCGCGTCGACTGCTCCGGCTGCGACAACTGGCCGTTAACCGCTTCCTGCCCGGCCAGAATCCCGGCATCGCTGCTGGTCACATGCGCAGGAAACACTTTGCCCGGCATGGCGTCAAACACCACTGCCGCATCCGTGCCAATACGGGTATGGCGCAGGCTTTTTTCACGAAAGTCAGCAACAATATCCATCTCAGGACTGACCAGCGCCAGTAAAGGCGTGGCAGCAGTGGCGTAAAGCCCAGGGTTGAGCTGGAGATTGCTCACCGTCCCGTCGGTTTCCGCCCGCACCTTTGTCCACTCCAGGTTCAGTTGCGCCTCCTCCAGCGCATTGCGGTATTTTTGCAGTGTCACATTGCGACTGTCGTCGCGTTCACCGCGCTGGATCAGCAGGTTCTGGATACTGGCATTCAGCGCCGCCACCGACTGCTCGCTGGTCTGCCAGGCCGTGCGTACCTTATCCAGATCAGACTGCGAGACATTCTGCATCGCGCTCAGTCGCTGATAGCGGTCAAGCGTGAGTTTATCGTTGCGGGCGGTATATTGCGCAGTGCGCAGGTTGGCGCGCGCAGAGGCGATCTGCGCATCCAGCTGTTGGTTGCTCAGCTTCGCCTGCTCAAAGTCAATCTGTGCGGCTTCAACTTTATTGATAAACGGCGTTGGGTCCAGTTCATACAACAGGTCGCCCTTTTTCACCTGGCTATTGTTGCGTACGTAGACGTGAGAGACATAGCCGGAAACGCGCGAAGAGATCGGCGTCACCACGCGCATCACGGTGGAATCCGGCGTCAGCGGGATCCAGATATCGGCAACGATAAACCAGGTAAATATTGCAAGGAAAGCGGCAATACTCACCCTTACCCAACGGGCAAATTTTTGTTCTGGGGTCATCATAATTTTTAGTGTTGATTGTCTTCTTCGCGGATTAACCGCAGATTGCAGGCGATTTGATTTAATGTGGCGCTGAAAGCGGCGAGTTCCGCTTCAGGAAGCGTACGCGTGACCCGATGTTGATAGATCTCAATCACCCGGTTCAGTTCTACCAGCCGGGAGCGCCCTGCTTCCGTTAGCGTCAGCAGGCGGATGCGCTTATCATATGGCGATGTTGAACGCACCAGATAACCTTGATTTTCCAGTTGAGTAAGGGTACGCATCAGCGGCGGCAGCTCAATGCCCTGTACCTCCGCCAGTTCACTCACCGAGACGTTATCACCCAGTTGATGCAGTTGCATCAACACCGTCCAGCTTGACTGCGTCAGGCCGGTATCGGTGATAGCGGCATCAATAATGGCTCGCCACTGGCGCACCACCATCGCCATACGCATCCCCATCGGGCGGCGGGCAAACAGATCATCTTCGGTCATGTATTTTCCCTCTTAGCTGAAGAGAAAATAATAGTTACCAGGATAAGTATCAAGAAACAAACTATCAGGAAGCATTAATTGATAAATTTTATGAATATAAAAAGGCCGGACATCAACCTGTTCAGCCTTTATAAACGACCTCATGGCTACTCGACCTGATCCCGCCGTAAGCCAATATCTTTCAATCTCTCATCGCTCATGCATTGCAGGATGCGCCGGGTTTGTGCCTGCCGTCGCCGCGCTTTGTAGGCATGCCAGATCAGCACAAAACCGATAAACGGCTGTTTTGCTTTGTTCTCATGAAATTCCACACGCCACCTCCCCATATGATTAGCAGAGGCTTCATTCTGAGGGCTTGCAGGCCGTATAATACAGATTCACAAAATACTTTTATTTAACATACAGATTGGTTAAAACCGTACCTGAACCGGATTAATTCCCGCCATCTGTACTGGTTTTTCTATCTGTATGACATCTATGAGGGATACAGCGTGACGCGTTACCAACATCTGGCTAATCTGCTGGCCGAGCGTATTGAGCAAGGGCTGTATCGCCACGGGGAAAAACTGCCGTCGGTGCGGAGTCTGAGCCAGCAACACGGAGTCAGCATCAGTACCGTACAGCAGGCGTATCAGACCCTGGAAACGCGGCAGCTCATTACGCCGCAGCCGCGTTCGGGCTACTTCGTCGCGCCGCGGAAAGCGCAGCCGCCAGTCCCTCCCATGTCACGTCCGGTACAGCGCCCGGTAGAAATTACGCAATGGGATCAGGTGCTGGATATGCTTGAGGGCCATCACGATAGCTCGATTGTCCCGTTCAGTAGCGGTATTCCGGATGTCAGTCAACCCAGCCTGAAACCGCTCTGGCGCGAGCTTAGCCGGGTGGCGCAGCATAATCTGAAGTCGGTGCTGGGCTACGACCAACTCCCCGGCAGCCGGGAACTGCGTCAACAAATTGCCCGCCTGATGCTGGATAGCGGTTCAGTCATCGACGCCGATGATATTGTGATCACCAGCGGTAGCCAGAGCGCAATGTCACTGGCGCTGTTGACGGTTTGTCAGCCGGGAGACATTGTCGCTATTGAATCCCCCGCCTACTACGGCACCATGCAGCTGTTGCGCGGTCTGGGAATAAAAGTCATTGAAATCCCCACCGATTCTGACACTGGTATCAGTATTGAGGCGCTGGAACTGGCGCTGGAGCAGTGGCCCATCAAAGGCGTCATTCTGGTCCCCAATTGCAATAATCCGCTGGGATTTATCATGCCGGAGGCCCGTAAAAGAGCGGTACTGTCCCTTGCTCAACGCCACGATATTGTGATTTTTGAGGACGATGTGTATGGCGAACTGGCAACGGAATACCCGCGTCCACGCACTATTCACTCCTGGGACATCGACGGCCGGGTCATTCTGTGCAGTTCATTAACCAAATCTGTCGCGCCGGGTCTGCGTGTCGGTTGGGCCGTCCCCGGTCGCTATCATGACAAACTGCTGCACATGAAATACGCTGTTATCGGCACCAATGTCCCCGCCACGCAGCTGGCGGCGGCGGCCTTTATTCGTGAGGGGCATTATCACCGCCATGTCCGACGGATGCGTCAGATCTATCAGCGTAATATGGAGATATTTACCTGCTGGGCGCAAGAATACTTTCCCAGCGGGATCTGCGTAACGCGCCCCAAAGGCGGCTTTATGCTGTGGGTGGAATTGCCGGAGCAGGTTGATATGGTCTGCGTCGCCAGACAGTTATGTCGCCTGAAAATCCAGGTCGCACCGGGCTCGCTCTTTTCCGCATCAGGAAAATACCGCAACTGCGTGCGCATCAACTGCGCGTTAGCACCAGATGAGAAACATCGGGAAGTCATGCAAAAATTGGGGAACGCGATAAAAGTGGCAATGACATGAAACGTCCTTCTTCCGGCAGGCGGAGAGATCGCTTACTGGCGTATAACCACCAGCTTCGGGTTCACAACGCTTTAATTCGGGAATGGAGGGCTTACGGCCAAACAATGTTTCCATCTGTGTTATAACAAACCATCCCTTGCCAACACGAGCGCACCATGACGCAACCCCGTGATATTCCGCAAACCTTCTGGCGCAACGAGCAGCTTCCCTAGCTGGAGCTGCGCAGCACCTGGCGCAGCCGCCAGGCCTATAAATGCCACCATCACCCACAACTCTCTCTCGGGGCGATTATTGAAGGGGAAACGCGCTGTATCTGCAACGGACAGGAGTATCTACTGCGTACTGGCGATCTGATTCTCATCCCTGCGCAAACGCCCCACAGCTGCAACCCGCGTAACGATCAGCCGCGCAGTTACCATATGCTTTACCTCGATTTAAACTGGTGCCGACAACAGCTGGTGAATATTCCTCCTCAGTGCCAGTTGGCGACATCTCAGCCGGTAATACATGACCGCGGGCTCTTCACGCAGTATCTGCAGATCGTGGACCAGATGAAACAACAACAAACCGCGACGCTCCCCGCAAACATAGCCCGATTACTTCAGTGCCTACCTCTGCGCCCGCTCGCGCCTCTGGCGCTCAGCCAAACCAGCTCACGGCTGTTTAACCGTCTGGGAACAAGCCTGCAGGCTCCGCCTACGCTGGATAACCTCGCCGATGAGTTCGCCCTGCGCAAAGAGACGCTGATCCGCGTCTTTAAGCAGGATACTGGCCTGACTCCTGCCAGTTTTCTGAATATAGCGCGTATTGAATTCGCCAAAACGCGCCTGCGCGCCGGAGATACTATTGCCGACGTCGGCTATCAGGCCGGGTTTGCCGACCAGAGTCACTTCCATAAGACCTTTGTCAGCTATACCGCCGCCACGCCGCGTCAGTACGCACAGGGCCGATCAATATCAGACAATAATTAACGTTCGCGCAGGCGTAGGGTGGCCTCAGTTTATTACTGAGGTTGCTATGAACACATTTACTACGCTCTTTCCCTCAGCCTTTCCGGCGCTCGCGCTCTCTCATTTTGTTGCCTTGTTAAGCCCAGGGCCTGATTTTTTCCTGCTGGTGGGCTACGCCATCCGCTATCGGCTGCGCGGCAGCGCCGGGCTGTGCGTCGGTATTGCTGCCGGTAATGGCCTCTATATCATGCTGGCGATTATCGGCTGGGAAATTCTGCGCCAGCACCCCCTGCTTTTTACGCTGATTGAACTGCTGGGTGCGGCGTATTTGCTGTGGATTGGCAGTTTGCTTGTACGCAGTCGCCCGACAATGCTGGATTTACGCGGCGCGCCGGCTTCACGCCCGTCGCAGCTAAAACAACTGCTTCTGGGGCTCGGTTCCTCACTGCTCAATCCCAAAAACGCCCTGTTTTACCTCGCGCTGATGACCTCGCTACTTGGCCCAAATGTCACGATGTTGCAACAAGTGGTGAGCGGAGTCTGGATGACCGGCGTCGTGTTGCTGTGGGATCTGTTACTGGTATCCCTAATGGCACTCACGTCGGTGCAACGCCGCCTTTCCGCAGTCGTCTGGCGAATTGAGCAGGTAGCCGGTGGCGTCCTGATGGCTTTTGGTTGCTGGATCGTGTGGCAGTTTTTGCACCCGTTCGCCGTCAGGTTATATGCTTAACCCTATGAATAAAATCGCTGACCTGAAACGCGCCAAACGACTGGCGTTATTGCTGCTGCTGATCGCAGCCGCTATTTTTATCACTACTCTCGTGCTGCCGCCGGCTCCGTGGGTCGGTGCGCTGAAGGCTATTTCCGAAGCGGCGATGGTTGGCGCGCTGGCGGACTGGTTTGCGGTAGTGGCGCTATTTCGCCGCATTCCGCTGCCGTTTGTGTCACGGCATACAGCCATTATCCCGCGCAATAAGAATCGTATTGCGGACAATCTCGGCCATTTCGTGCAGGAAAAATTTCTCGACACGCCGTCGCTGGTGGCGCTAATCCGCCGCTATCAACCGGCGCTAATGCTCGGCAACTGGCTCAGCCAGCCGGAAAACGCTCGCAGGATTGGTCAGCATCTGCTGCAAGTGATGAGCGGCTTTCTGGAACTGACCGATGATGCGCGAATTCAACGTCTGCTGCGTCGGGCGGTGCATAAGGCGATTGATAAGGTTGATTTAACCCAAACCAGCGCCATGATGCTCGAAGGGCTGACCCGCGATAACCGCCACCAGAAACTGCTGGATTCGCTCATTAGCCAGTTGATCGCCCTGCTACAACGCGACAGTTCACGGGCATTTATCTCCCGCGGGATCGTACACTGGCTGAAGACCGAACATCCGCTAAAGGCCAGACTGTTACCCACCGAATGGCTGGGCGAGCACAGCGCGGAAATGGTCACCGATGCGGTCAATACGCTACTTGACGAAGTCAGCCAGGATCGGGCCCATCAGATCCGCAAGGCCTTCGATCGCGCCACGTTGACGTTGATCGACAACCTTAAGTCCGATCCGCAGATGGCGGAAAAAGCGGATCATATTAAGGCATATCTGAAAAACGATGAAACCTTTAATCGTTACCTTGGAGAGGTATGGGCCGACCTGCGCGGCTGGATCAAACGCGACGTCAATCACGAGCATTCACGTATTAAGCAGCGCATTGCCGACGCCGGACAATGGTTTGGTGAAACGCTGCTCCATGATAAAGCGCTGCGTGAATCACTGAGCGAGCATCTTGAGCAGGCGGCGCATCGGGTTGCGCCAGAATTTGCGACGTTCCTGACACGCCATATTAGCGATACGGTAAAAAGCTGGGACTCACGCGACATGTCACGGCAAATCGAACTGAACATTGGCAAGGATCTGCAGTTTATCCGCATCAACGGCACGCTGGTTGGCGGTACTATCGGCCTGGTATTGTGGCTATTTTCACAAATTCCGTCGCTGCTGCATCTTCATATATGACGTAATAGATTGTTTTTAATATCTTTTTATCATAAAGATAATTAACATATTAAAAAATATGGATATTTCTATTGACCCTAAATTTGTTGCCGTGTGAACTGCTGAAATAGCATGCGCCGGTTCAGAACCTATCCCACCGGGATTATTTCACTGGTCATTTTGCCTCCCGGCCGTACCTGAACAAAACGCTGTGCGTTTTGATAGCCCGATGACCAACCAGTATTACAGACCGTGCTCGCATTTCTGTCAGGCGGCGGATTACGCCAGAGCCGGGCGATAAAATGTACAGAGACTCGACAAGGAGCCCACTGATGTTGCAAGGAATGACTCGTTTTTTCGCCCGGCATTCCGCCACGCTGTTCTTTCCTGTGGCGCTGATCCTGTATGATTTCGCCGCTTACCTGACCACCGATCTTATCCAGCCCGGCATCATTCACGTCGTGCATGATTTTGACGCCGATGTGGCGCTGGCGCCCGCATCGGTTAGCCTGTATATGGCTGGCGGAATGATACTGCAGTGGCTGCTCGGACCGCTATCGGACCGCGTCGGTCGTCGGCCGGTGCTGCTTACCGGCGCGCTGATTTTTACCCTTGCCTGCTGCGCGACGATGTTTACCACCTCGATGACGCAATTCCTCGCAACACGTTTTATCCAGGGCACCAGCATCTGTTTTATCGCTACAGTCGGTTACGTCACCGTGCAGGAGGCGTTCAGCGAGACGAAATCGATCAAGCTAATGGCCATTATTACCTCCACCGTGCTGATCGCCCCGATTATCGGCCCGCTCTCCGGCGCCGCGCTGATGCATTTCATCCACTGGAAAACGCTGTTCGGTATTATTGCCACGATGGGATTTATCGCCTGGCTGGGGCTATTGCTGAATATGCCGGAAACCATACGACGCGGCGACGTTGCCTTTAGCGTCAGCGGCGTCGTCCGCGACTTCCGCGACGCGTTTCGCAACCGAATCTTTCTGTTCGGCGCCGCCACGATCTCGCTCAGCTATATCCCGCTGATGAGCTGGGTTGCGGTTTCACCGGTTATTCTGATTGATGACGGCGGGTTGAGCTCCGCAGCGTTTGCCTGGACTCAGGCCCCCATATTCAGCTCAGTGATTATCGCCAGTCTGTCGGTGGCGCGCTGGGTAAAAGATCCGGCCCACCCACGCTTTATCTGGCGTGCAGTACCCATTCAAATGACCGGTCTGACGCTACTGATCGCCGGCAATCTGCTTTGGCCGCACATCTGGCTGTGGTCAGTGCTGGGCACTTGCTTCTATGCTTTTGGCATTGGGCTGATTTTCCCGACGCTGTTCCGCTTTACCCTGTTCTCTAACGATCTGCCAAAAGGCACCGTTTCCGCTTCGCTGAACATTGTGATCCTCAGCGTCAGCGCACTCTCCATCGAAGCAGCGCGCTGGCTGTGGTTTAATGGCGGCCGACTGCCTTTTCACATCCTGGGCGTCGCGGCAGGGATAGCAGCCGCTTTCTGTCTGGCAGGATTGCTGAACCGGATGCGCAAGTTGCCGGATGCAACGCCGATGCAGGAGTAGAGAAACGCTACTCCACGGTCCAGGCCTCGCTAAAGTTCTCATCGGCAAACAGTTCCGTCAGGCCGCTGATCTGTTTGAGGCGCAGCACCTCGTCGGCATCCATACCCAGCTCTTCGCCAATGCGCCGATCGTCCCACCCCTGACGGTGTAAATCGCGCACAATATCCGACATCGCCGCGATCTGATGTTTGCCCCTGGCGCGATTATGGCGAATGGTCGCAGCAATACGCTCTTTCTCTCCCTCTCGTTCGGCATTGATCAGCGTCACCGGAAGATAACCATGGAGACGTCGGCTCAGTTGTGGACGACGCTGGCCAATCAGATGGCGATGAAAGCCGTCCACAACCAGATGACGCTGCTGCTGGCGAGCCACCACGACCGGTTGCGTAAAACCATCCAGCTCGATGGAGCGCTCCAGAAGCTGCTTTTCCACACTCGCCATCACGTTTGGATTATAGTCATTCGCCTCTACCGTTTGCGCCTTCACCCAGAGAACGCAGTCCACCGGTTCACGGCGAAACGGACTGTGCTGATGAATCAGGCTCTTTAGCTCGTTTATTGCCTTGATTTTCATATCAAGGTCATCAAACGATTGCAGATATTCAATCACTGTTTTAGCCACATCCGGTGATATCACAACACTCTCCATTCTTTGCGTTTGTTACCCATAAGCCGACAGTACCGTTCATAGTGCTTAGGCTGCGTCGGACTGAATGAAAGCATCCGACACCAGAAATCATTTTTCAGTAGCGTTTTGCAAATACGACGCCATGAGGGAATATCACGATAGCCGAGATCTTTTTCCTGCTCATCGGGAATATCATCGGGGAAACCGCGGGTCTGGTACCAGCGCAGATAAATCGCGATTTTATTCCGGTAATGCTCGGCCGTTTTTTCCGGCATGCTATCGAGCAAAAAGAGCGCATACTCGCGCCAGCTATAGTGCGGCGGCTTGCGGATTTTCGTCTTCAGCGCAAAGTAATCGCCGCTGGTATTGGCGTAAATCGCGCCGCTGTGCGCCCCGCATACCCGACGGCACATGCGCTCCCACGTATCAGGTTCCAGAATATGATAGAGCCATAGCCCACGACGCTGCTCAGGGCCAAAAGGTTCGCATACGCGCATATTCTTCAATGGCACGCCAGCACGATACATCAGATCATAAAGTGGATTGTAGGGCAGTTTCGACTTGTGATTAAAAATCCAGATATCGCGGGTCCGCCAGTCATAGAGGGGATAGCAGGTGTAGCTAAACCCTTCCGGCGAGGCCGTCGTCCAGGGTTTATCTTCCTCAAAGCGCAGTTTCGTCGATGAGGTTAGCGCCATATAGCGATGCAGCGACTCGTCGGTACGAATACCGATCAGCGAGGCGAGACTTTTGCCTGCGGCCAGCCAGTGCGCAAAGGCCGGGACAAAGGATTCGAATGTCATTTCTGGCTGATAAAAAGGAAAGAAGGCCGCATCCGTGATGGCATCATGAGGCGGTTGTCTCACCCATTCCACCCCTGGACGCCAGGCAACCCATTCGGGCTCATGTTGCGATACGCCGCTCACCGTTGTCATAGGCAGCGCCACCCAGTAGAACCGACTCACGACGTCCTGATAACGGTCTTTCATATTTTGTACATGTTGAATGGTTAATAAATACTGCGCTTCCCAGTCAACAAACAATACCGCAAATGTCTTCCCTTTTTTCCGCGCGACGGCGGCAGCCAAATGAAATAATACCGTTGAATCTTTGCCGCCGGAAAAAGATAAACACACCCGATCAAAGGTATCAAATACCCAATCTAAGCGCATCAGGGCAGCGTCAAAAACATTCATATTCAGTTTTACGAGCTTCATCCTTCACCCATGATAAATGAATCGCTGTCAAAATGTACTTATATACCCTCAATAATTCGAGTTGCAGGACAAAACGATAACCGTTTTGAACGCGCATACGCCGACTCCGAAACATGATACCGAAGACCGGCCATGCGGCAAGCAAGAGTGTCCCGATGAGCTTACGCAAGTAAGTGATTCGGGAGACAAATCTGCCAGAAACAGATTTGAACGCTGCCTGCAGCAGCCCTGAACGGACCGAATAACGCGCGTCGTCAACGCATAAGCAACTTGAAATATGACGGATATAGATAAATTCCGTCAGCCTGATAATCCAGAATCAGGCCAGAGAATATTCAGATAGATATTACTATGCTGAAAAAAGGCGAACACAACTAAATGTTGCTAACACTGGCGAGATGATACTATCCCATTTAAATTCATGATGTTATGAGAAATATTGATTATTTCCATTTAATCCGATGAAATTTGATCCAGATCATGTTCTATACTCTGACATATTTTATCAATATCTTCCTGATGAGGAAAAACATCGCGCTTTCGGGCAAGTTAATCATTAATATCGGATATAATTTTGAATTCTGTCTAACGGTAACAATATTTATTAAGGAATGTAATGAACGATATCGATCTCAGCCTGGCGCAACGCGATTTGCTGCGCGAAAAGTTATGTAAATACTGCGAAGATAATTTTGAACTGGAACTGCAGCAATTTGATGCCGAATTCTTTATCGACTTTATCACTAAAGAACTGGGCCCAACGTTTTACAATGCCGGGATTGATGCGGCGATTAGCACTCACCTTGCCTGGAGCGATCGAATCCAGGAAGAGATGGATCTGAAAAAGATCTATTAGCGGGAGATCAATAAATACGCAGTGTTTGCAGGGTTATAATGTGGCTTCTTTCATCATCTCCCGTGTACGGGGAAGGAAAACCATGTCACTTATCACCGATCTACCCGCCATCTTTGACCAGTTCTCTGCAGCCCGCCAGAAGGGTTTTCTCACGGTCATGGAGCTTAAAGAACACCATATTCCGCTGGTTGGTACCTACTGCACCTTTATGCCACAGGAGATCCCGCTGGCCGCAGGTGCGGTAGTCGTTTCGCTGTGCTCAACCTCTGACGAAACGATTGAAGAGGCGGAAAAAGATCTGCCGCGCAATCTCTGTCCGCTGATAAAAAGCAGCTATGGCTTTGGCAAAACCGACAAATGTCCCTACTTCTACTTTTCCGACCTCGTGGTGGGTGAAACCACCTGCGACGGCAAAAAGAAAATGTACGAATACATGGCCGAGTTTAAGGCGGTGCACATTATGCAACTGCCCAATAGCGCCAACGACGCGGCCTCAAGAGCGCTGTGGAAAGCGGAAATTCTGCGCCTGCAGCAGGTGGTTGAGGCGCGTTTTGGCACGCCGATCACCGAAGCCGCACTGCGCGAGGCGATTATCCTCAAGAATCGTGAACGCCGGGCGCTGGCGAATTTCTATCGCGTCGGGCAACTCAATCCTCCCGCGCTCAGCGGCAGCGATATCTTAAAAGTGGTCTACGGCGCGACATTCCGCTTCGATAAAGAGGCGTTGATTGATGAACTCAATAACATGGCTGAACGGGTTCGCCAGGAGTGGCACGAGGGTAAACGGCTGGAAGCGCGGCCACGTATTCTGATCACCGGCTGCCCGATTGGCGGCGCGGCGGAAAAAGTCGTCCGCGCTATTGAAGAGAACGGTGGTTGGGTGGTGGGCTTTGAAAACTGCACCGGCGCCAAAGCCACCGAACGCTGTGTGGAGGAGAACGGCGACGTTTACGACGCCCTGACCGACAAATATCTCGCCATCGGCTGCTCCTGCATCTCACCGAATGATCAGCGCTTAACCCTGCTCAGCCAGATGATTGACGAGTATCAGGCCGATGGCGTGGTGGATGTCATTTTGCAGGCCTGCCATACCTACGCGGTGGAATCGCTGGCGATTAAACGTCACGTGCGCCAGCAGCACAACATTCCCTATATCGCTATCGAGACCGACTATTCAACGGCGGATATCGGCCAGCTCAGCACGCGTGTCGCAGCCTTTGTTGAAATGCTCGAGGAGTAAGCATGAGTGTTTGCGTAGGAATTGATTCCGGTTCCACCGCCACAAAGGGCATCCTGCTTGAAAACGGCATCATTCAGCGCCGTTTTCTTAGCCCAACGCCGTTTCGCCCCGCCGACGCCATCGTCGAAGCCTGGGAAACGCTCTGTGCCGGGTTAAGCGAACGCCCGTTTTTAACCTTAACCGGCTATGGTCGCCAGTTAGTGGATTTTGCCGATAAGCAGGTCACCGAAATCTCCTGCCATGGACTGGGGGCTCGCCTGCTGGCCCCCGCCACCCGCACGATCATCGATATTGGCGGCCAGGACAGTAAGGTTATCCAACTGGATGACGACGGTAATCTGACCGACTTTCTGATGAATGACAAATGCGCGGCGGGTACCGGTCGCTTCCTGGAGGTGATCTCGCGCACGCTGGGCGCCAGCGTCGAGCAACTGGACAGCATCACCGCGGGTATTGAGCCGCATGAGATGACCAGCATGTGCACGGTATTTGCCGAATCCGAGGCCATCAGCCTGCGTTCTGCAGGGGTGCCGCCAGAGACGATCCTTGCCGGGGTCATCAATGCCATGGCCCGGCGCAGCGCCCATTTTATTGGCCGCCTTTCGGCGCATGGTCCACTGCTGTTTACCGGCGGCGTCAGCCATTGCGCGGCATTCGCACGAATGCTGGAGGGGCACATCGGCATGGCGGTGCATACCCACCCCGACGCTCAGTTTGCCGGGGCTATCGGTGCGGCGCTGATTGGTCTACGCCAGAGGAGTCGCAAATGACGGAATATCTGTTTTTATTTCATTCCACGGTAGGCGTGGTGAGGATGCGCAAAGCCCTGCAGGCCGCAGAAATGCATTTTCGGGTAAAGGATATTCCCCGCCAGCTACGCGGCGGCTGCGGACTCTGTATTTATCTGAGCTGTAAGGCGGGAGAGCAGCAGCAGTGGGTAATCCCCGGCGAAACGGAAGCAATATTTTGTGTCACCGGGGATAACTACCAGCTACTGACCCGCTTCCCGCAATGAACATGAGGGATCTTAAGAACATCCCGCACATTGCAGCAGAGCGCACAATGCGGAATGAGTCGGCGGCGCGTTGTTTACGCGGACCGCCGAATTTTACGGTTTTGTCTTCAGGATAGGGCCATGACCCTACCAGCAGAAAAAATGCGCGCGCAATCGCCGGATTCTTCCCTTAACCCAGCACCTGACGAATGCAAGATTTAAACACCCGCACGCCATCCGCCAGCGATTCGCGATCGAAATGCATCTCCGGGTGATGCAGACCCGGCACCAGGTTACAGCCCAGTCCCCAGAACCCGCCTTTCACTTCCGGGCGCAAACGCAGATAGTGGAAAAAATCTTCGCTACCCGGCGTGCTCTTCGCTTCCGTTAAGCCCGCATCGCCAAACGTTTCCCGAATCGCCTGGCTGACAATGGCCGTAGCCTCTTCATTAATAATGGCGGCAGGCATCTCTTTGACGATCCTGATATCCACTGTGGCGCCGTAAGCTGCCGCGCTGCTCTCTATCGCCCTGACTACGCGCTCTTTCAGCATTGCCATCCCGTCATTTTCCGCGCTCCGCAGATCCCAGCACACGTGCGCTTTAGCCGGAACAGAATTCGTCACTCCCGCATCGCAAAGAAAACGTGTAGCTTTCGCACTCCAGGTCAGCGAAGGCGCCAGGTGGATACCGTTTACCGCCTGCACAGCATGCGACGCGGCATCCAGCGCGTTAATGCCCAGATGAGGACGGGCCGCATGCGCGGCTTTACCGTGGAAATCAACCATTACCGTCGCGGAAGCGGAGTAGTACATCGCCGGAACCGCCTTCCCTTTTGGACACTCTTCCAGCGGCCTGAGATGGAAACCAAACAACATCTCCACATCATCCAGAACGCCCGCTTCCGTCAGCGCTATCGCCCCGGTTCCCAGTTCTTCAGCTGGCTGGAAAAGTATTTTTAACGTCCCACGCTTCACCAGACCTTCAGCGAGGATCTCTTCGGCAGCGGTCAACACCACCGAAGAGTGCCCGTCATGGCCGCAGGTATGGCGGGCCTCTAAACGACCACCGATAATATGGCCCAGCGCATCCATATCTGCCCGCAGCGCCACTACCGGCCCCGGTTTGCCGCTATCCAGTTGCGCAACAATGCCGGTGGTGCCGCCAACGTTGCGGGAAACCTGAAAACCCGCAGCTTCCAGCGCATCGCCGATATAAGCCGACGTTTTGTACTCTTCAAAGCCCAATTCCGGAATTTGATGCAAATAATTGAAATGCTCTAAAGTTCGCGACACGTTTTACTCCTTGTCTTTTATTATGCAATCACGCGCATGACCAGCATGGCGATAACGGCGTTGATAATGCTCACCGCCATCAGCAGCGGCCAATATTTTTTCGGTACATCCGCCACCCCGAGCAGCCGTCCCATGTACTGGAGCTGCGAGCCCATCAGAAAAATCGCCGGGATCAGGATAGTGATATCTGTCACATTGAGGGTACCTTTGCTCAGCAGGCTCACCGCCACACCGGTCCCCGCGGAAGCGGAAAGCCAGGAGGTCAGCAGAACGGTAATCGCTTCGCCAGGCAGGCCAAACAGCCCCATCAGCGGCGCGCAAAGATGGCCTATTATCTGCATCACGCCGAGCAAATTAAGCATTTCGGCAATGACGTAGGCCATTAATACATTCGGCATCAGATTGTTGATGGCAATATTAAATCCTTTCCGTGCGCCAATAACAAAAATATCGAACGGATTACTGGCGACTTTTGCCGAATTACTCATTGTCAAAATCTCCTTTATAGGCAGTATTCAAAACCATACGGACGATTACTGCGCCAACAAATTTCAGGACAAACATTAAAAGCAGCGGGATAATAATGGGGATCGTTAACGATGCGAACAGCGCCGAACCAATAGAGAAATAGTTATTAATCAGGCCCGCGCCGGAATATTGCCAGGCCCCCATAATCACCACATCTTTGCGGTTAATTTTTTTGCTGTCATACAACTCTTTCGTTAACGCCGCACCGGCATCGGTGCTCTGTAGATCGGTAATTAAGGCCAGACCGGTGTACCCAGGAATACCCAACAGCGGACGTAATAGCGGTGTCAGCAGCTTATGCGCCGCGCGGATCGCGCCGTAGTGAGTAAATATTTCCAGCAGCCCCAGCGCCAGCATTACCGTCGGTACCAGTGACAGGGCAAATAAAAACCCGGCCTTCGCGCTGATCCCACCACTGCCGATAAAAGAGTTGGTTTCTGGCGTTTTCATGGTCCCAAATGCGCCGCCAAGCGTGGTGAAGTCAAAAGCCCCCAACCAGGCCATCCCTTCAACTTTAAAAAATAACCCTGAGAAAACCAATAATACGATTACCAGCGAAATCCAGGCGCCAGGCCCTACTTTCCATTCATTTGTTGTATCGTTGGAGGAACATTCCAACGTTTTATTTTCACTCATACCCAATCCTCTCACATCATGGAATATCTGTCCGATTGTATGTAATGTGCAATATTGTCAATTTATTATTCTTCTGGCTTATTATTTTGACGAAATAACATCCATAGATAACTAAGGCTTTCCTTTTTTAAAAGAGGCTGGCAGACATACCAAAACCTTATTCATCTTATTTATTTTATATAAATACCTTATTCATCAGCACCCATAATTGGGTTATCTGATTAGTATCGCTGTTTTATCCGCCCCGCATTTTCCTCCATTCCTGTTTTTTGTCCGAATAACGATTATCTATAACCAGACAGGATGATAAATGCCTGCTAAAGGGTGTTATTGTTGACTTTAGGTCAACAAAGGAGTGAGAAACGATGTTACACGAGAAGCCCATGAGCTATCTGTATGAAGTCGGTATTCAGGGAGGTATTCGGCGGGCAGCCGATATTCTGGGGATCAATCCGTCGGTCATTAGCCGCCAGATAGCACAACTGGAGCGAGCGCTGGAACTGCCTTTGCTGGAGCGCCGGGGGCGCAATGTCGTGCTTACCGAAGCGGGGCGTCTGCTGGCGGAGGATTACTGCGAAAGCCGCCAGCGACGAGAAAAACTGGAAAGCCATCTAAAAGATTTACGCCACATGCGCGGCGGGAGTATATCGGTGAGGATTGGCGGAGGACTGGTCACCACCTTTATTGAATCGGTGATGAGCACCTTCTCTCAATCCTGGCCGAACGTGTTCGTCGATATTATCGTCAGCAGCATGCAGGAGATGCTTAATGATATCGCCAGCGGCGAAGCGGATATGGCAGTGGCCTTCGGCCCCATCGGCAACCCGGAGCTGAAACGCCACAGCTTTCAGTGGGGGCCTATCTGCGCGGTCGTATCTCCGCAGCATCCCATAGCGACGCAGTCTATTGTCACGATTGACGAGTTAACCCCATATCGCCTGATCGCGCTAACCGAAAGCTTCGGTCTCCAGCGCCATATGAACGCCATGTTTAAAACCGCCGGACTACAGTTTCATCCCGCTTATCGCTGTAACCTCTTTTCAACCGCCATGAGCCTGAGCCAGGCTGGTCTGGGGATCTCGTTTATGACCGAATATGCCGCCCGGGAAGCCATCGCCCATGGCATACTGACCGCGATCCCCATCGACCATCCTATCGCCAGTAGCGCCCAATGCCACTTATTACGCAACTCCGACCGTCGGTTTTCACCCGCAGCCCATCATATGTGGCGACTATTGCATAACGCTTTTCGCGATGCGCAGCGGGCGCTGACGACCTGAGTGCGCGCTCATCCAAGCGGAACCTGTGCGGATATAGATTCTGGCTATACATAATGTCACTGGCGATGATGCTGGCGAGCCAGCGCCCACTTGTTCCATCACGTGCAAACGGGCGCTGATATTCGCGCCAGATTTGAACGATACTGATAACGTCAGACAGTCTGCGTCAGGTAATTAACCTGTTTGAGTCCGGTATTTAATTGAACCCAGGCAGGTTAAATTCAGACGGGTGCGCTCATGGTTATATACTGGATATATTCATCTACTGCTTTAAAGGCGTTCCACAATCATTGCAATACCCTGACCGCCACCAATACATAGCGTTGCCAGGCCCAACGTTTTATCGTAGCTATGTAGCGCGTGGATCAACGTCACCAGAATGCGCGCGCCGCTGGCTCCGATCGGATGGCCCAATGCAATAGCACCGCCGTTAACATTAACCTTCTCCGGATCTAACCCCAGCTCGCGTTGTACCGCCAGATATTGAGCGGCAAACGCTTCGTTAGCTTCGATTAAATCAATGTCTTGTATTGTCAGGCCCGCTTTCAGCAGCGCTTTCTGAGTAGCGGGAATCGGCCCCAGCCCCATCACTTCGCCTGGCACCCCTGCAGAAGCCCAACTGAGGATACGAGCGAATGGCGCTATCCCCTGTTGACGCGCTTCGGATTCACGCATCAGGATCAGGGTAGCTGCCGCATCGTTAATACCGGAAGCATTTCCTGCAGTTACGGTTCCGTCGGGCAGAAAGGCCGGGCGCAGCGTGCTAAGTGAGTCCAGCGTGGTATCGGCACGCGGGAACTCATCTTTGCTGAACCAGCGGGTTTCTTTCTTCATACGCAACGTAACGGGCGTAATTTCGGCAGCGAAACGACCGCTGGTCTGTGCAACAATAGCTTTTTGCTGCGATACCAGCGCAACGCTGTCCTGATCGGCACGAGTAAAGCCGTAGCGTTTAGCAATGTTCTCCGCCGTGATGCCCATATGATAATCATTGAAGGCGCACCACAGGCCATCCGTTATCATCGAATCCACCAGTTTTCCATCGCCCATACGGTATCCCTGGCGCGCTTTTTTCAACAGGTAAGGGGCGGCGCTCATGTTTTCCATACCACCAGTAATGCAAACCTGATTATCACCAGCGGCAATGGACTGGGCCCCAAGGGCCACGGCCTTCAGGCCAGAACCACACACTTTACCAACCGTAAATGAGGGAGTTTCAAACCCAAGCCCTGCCGCCTGGCTCGCCTGGTGCGCCGGATTTTGCCCCAGCCCGGCATTCAGTACGTTACCCAGGATAACTTCGTCGATCTGCAGACCTTGAGGCAGTGCCGACAGCCCATCCTTAATCGTGGCAGCAGCCAGTTCCACCGCTGGGATATTTGCCAGGCTACCAGCAAATTTACCAATAGCAGTACGTTTGGCATTAACAATAACGACAGAATTATTCAAATTCATCATTTTCTCCTCAGTGGACTTTTAACAGTTGCAGATTGTCGGAGAGGATGAACCTGGCTTCTGTTTTCTGGCGTAGTTCGTCAAGAGTGATTTCCGGGCTAATTTCACGCAGCACCATTTGTTGGTCAATAAATTCAAATACCGCCAGTTCAGTGATGACCATGCTAACTCTGTTGACCGCCGTAAGCGGATAAGTGCATTTGTGCAGTAGCTTCGGGGTACCATTCTTCGCGCAGTGCTCAAGTGCGATTATCACTTTCCTGGCCCCCACTACCAGATCCATGGCTCCTCCCATGCCCGGTATCATTTTTCCAGGTACAACCCAATTAGCCAGGTTGGCATGCTCGTCCACCTGTAAGCCACCGAGGACGCATACATCCACATGACCACCACGGATCAATGCAAAGGAAAATGCACTATCAAACATGGCTGCGCCCGGAACCATGCCGCAAGGCTGTCCACCAGCATTGACCAGATTAGTATTGATTTCAGTGGTGGCACCTAAACCGAGAAAACCATTTTCCGACTGGAAGGTGACTTCAATATTATTTGGTACGTAGTTCGCCACTTTAGTGGGTAAACCGATCCCTAAATTGACAACATCCCCATCTTTTAACTCCATGGCAACGCGGCGTGCAATAATCGATTTTGCGTCCATTAATATTCCTCCATGTATATATGATCAACGAGTGCTGCTGGCGTCACAATACATTCCGGCGCTAATTGACCGACAGGAATAACCTGCTCGCATTGTGCAATTACAGTATTTGCAGCAAGAGCAATAAGAGGATTAAAATTACGAGCAGTGAGATGATAAACAAGGTTTCCACTGGTATCAGAGATGCTTGCCTGAATGAGTGCCAGGTCGGCACGTAAAGGTAACTCTAATAAGTATGTGGTGTTATTAATGGTAATTTTCTGTTTATTTTCTTCGACTACAGTACCCACTCCAGTTGGGGTAAGAAAACCACCAAGCCCAGCGCCGCCACAACGTATACGCTCGGCAAGCGTTCCTTGAGGCACCAGCTCAACATCCACTTCACCAGCGAGCATACGCTTACCCGTCTCTGGGTTAGTCCCGATATGTGACACGATGATTTTCTTTACCTGACCGTTAGCTATTAATGGGCCAACGCCGGTATCGGGAAAAGCGGTATCATTACCTATCAGGGTTAAATGGGTGACACCGGATTTAATAATTTCCTGCACTAATAATTCCGGAGTACCTACACCCATAAAGCCACCGAACATAATGGTCATTCCATCCTTTAAGCAAGAATGGAAATAACCCGCATCAATAATTTTGGTTTTCATTATTTAGTCACTCCTTCACACGGACAATACGCTGCCTCACCAAAAGCGGGCAACAATTTCAACGTACTTTCCGATATAATGACTTCCTAATATAAGCAGGAAAACCTGCCCATATTAATTCATTTATTGCGTGCCATATACCCGTCATACTTTAAGCTGCATGTACGTTGACTGCGTTCACTCACCCAGTCACTTACTTCAGTAAGTGACTGGGGACTCGCTCGTTTGCCGCCTTTATGCAATTCGAATTATTTAGGGTATAGATATCATTGTCAGCGATCGGATATCGCGGGTATCAAATATCCATATCAAGGATAGCAGCGCTCAGCCCTTTACCATGCATATCCAGCGCCAGAGAGCGAGTTACGCCGCCCCCCAATGCACCGTACATTACAAAGTTCAACGCACCAATCGCAGGCAATTCATAACGCACCACGTCGCCAGTGACAATATCGGCAAACCAGGCTTTCACTTTCTCAGCCGTAATAGCTTTCTTAATTTTCTCATAATCTTCCGTGCGGTAAGCAATCAGCGAAATATTTGAGGTATTGCCTTTATCACCAGTTCGGGAGTGGGCGATTTCACGCAGTTTCATGAGTTAATCTCCAGGTAATTAATCATCGGGGTAACCCGATCGCGGGCTAGTAGTGTGGAATCCATTGCCAGGATCTCTTTGACGCCTTTATTCACACCGCCGCCGCCTGCCGGACCGTTGGTATACAACGTCTCGACCTCGTTACCCACTTTCACCGCTTCAGCACGTGTGGCGCAACGTGCCGCAACGCGGGCGCGCACTTCATATGGTTCGCTGCTCTGAGAGAGTCGGGTACCGTGCAAAGCATCGATGCCGATAAGATCGAAACGTACTTCATATGGTACAAAGCCGCAAAGCTCGAAACGGCCTTTAACGACATCCAGCGCCAGACGACCACGTGCCACAGCACCTGGGCCAGCGTACGATATTTCGCCTTCTCCGATAAAGCCATCCAGATAACCGACCGATACTTTCAAAGTATCGGTCCTGGCTCGGCCAGTGGCTCCCTGAACACGTACACAATCTTCACCCACCTGGGTAAAAGTAACAGCAGTGAAATCGGCAACCACATCCGGCGTGATATAACTGTCGGGACGGTGGATTTCATACAACATCTGCTCCTTGCAGGTATCAACACATACACGACCACCGGAGCCTTGCACCTTAGTGATAATCGCGTCACCATTTTCATCGATCTCCGCAACAGGGAAACCCAAGCGTTCAAGATGCGGAATGTCTTTGAAACCCGGATCAGCATAATAGCCGCCGGTAATCTGTCCGGCGCATTCAAGCAAATGTCCTAAACAAGTACCCTTGCCCAGATGTTCCCAGTCGTCCGCTGCCCAGTTAAATTCATACATCATCGGAGCCAGGAACAAGGACGGATCGGAGACGCGTCCAGCAATGATAATATCTGCGCCGTCACGCAGGGCTTGCACCATTGCATCGGCGCCCATATAGGCGTTAGCGGAGAGAATCTCTTTCCCACATGATGATACGGGTTTTCCAATATCATCCAGTATCGCATCGGTTTGAATCAGCACAGGATGAACATCATCACCAGTAATCACCGCGATTTTCAACTGCTTCGCGCCTAACTCCCGGGCGATTTCCAATACACGCTTTCCGGCCGCTGTTGGGTTTGCAGAACCCATATTGGTAATTATTTTGATACCTTTTTCCAGGCAGGTCGGTAATATCGCATACATTCTGTCTGCCAACAGTTCGTTGTAACCCATCTCCGGGTTCTGCTTTTTGTGTTTTTGGCCAATAGCAATAGTTCGTTCAGCCAAACATTCAAAAACGAGATACTGAATATCGCCTTTCTGAGCCAATTCAAGCGCGGGCTCGATGCGATCTCCGGCATAGCCTGCACCGGAACCAATACGGATAGTTTTCATAGCATTACCTTCTGTATTTAAAACAACTCTTATATCGATGTCGTTGTCGACGAGGTTGACTAAAGAGGGAAGACACCAAAGATGACGCAGGCAATTGTCATGACGACACTAGCCGCCCAGAGCACGGGAATTGAGAATTTCTGGTGATCGGCTAAATCGACGCCCGCCAGGCTAACCAGCAGGAAGGTGGCTGGCGTCAACGGGCTAATGGGAAAGCCAGTCGTCATTTGCCCCAATACAGATGCCTGCGCAACCTGGATGGCAGGTACGCCAAGCATTTCGCTGGTGTGTGCGATCACGGGCATGATGCCGAAGTAATATGAGTCCGGATCAAATACCAGGCTGAGTGGCATGGATATCAGACCAACAACGAATGGAATATGAGAAGCCAGTGAGGGCGGGACAAAACCAACGGCCGCTTCGGACATCGCTTTAAGCATCCCGGCACCGCCCATGATGCCAGTGAAAGCACCTGCGGCGAACAGGATACTGGCCATCATCAATGCGGCTTTGGCGTGAGCATTAATACGCGCCTTCTGCATTTCTACATTAGGGTAGTTCACTATCAGCGCCACGGTCAGTGCGACCATAAAAGCGACTGTGGGGGATATCTTCGTAAACACCATAGTGCCAATCACGCACAAAACTAACACGATGTTAATCCAGAACATATGCGGACGACGTAAGGCTTTCTCCTCGTCAGTCAATTCCTTCACATGTTCTTGTACGTTAAATGATGCAGTGCCTCTATCAGGTAAATTCCCCCTCGCCAGACAGAGGCGTTTTTCCTCTTTTTTACCCCAGTAGTAGCCCATCAGCACCATAAAGACCAAACCGCAAATCTGAGCCGGAATCAGTGGAATGAACAGATCGTGGGTGGAGATATTCAGCGCAGCAGAAGCGCGAATCATCGGGCCAGTCCAGGGCAGAAAATTAACACCTGCGCTTAATGCAGTGATGCCGACCAGAATACGCTTATCAATGCCCAGTTTATTGAACAGAGGTAACATGGCCGGTATGGTGATCAGGAAGGTAACCGCACCATTACCATCCAGGTGAGCCAGTAAAGCCAAAACGCCGGTACCAATGATAATTCTAACTGGGCTGGTACCTACCATGCGCAAAATACCGCGAATAATAGGATCAAACATTCCCGCATCCGTAACCACACCAAAAAAACAAATGGCAAACACAAACATGGCTGCCATAGGTGCCAGTTTGGTTATACCATCAACGACATATTTTGCTGTGTCGGTACCACAACCTGCCAGCAATGCACCGACAATCGGAATGACAATTAATGCTACCAAAGGGGACATTCTTTTGGTCATGATGAAAAATAAAAGGGTGGCAATGGTAAGCACACCGATTAACGCTAACATAAAGCACTCCTCTCTATTCTATTTATTACCGTTGCGCCGTTGATTGTTGCGTTTATTTAAATAAGATGTAAGTAAATATCGTTTTCATAACAAACCAGAATCAACGCATATCCCAGAACAGATATTGTTGGCTGATCTTTTTTACCATCCAGAATGACAACAGACTAACTCATAATCAGAATAGATTTATTTGAAATAAAAATGCATGCATTTTATTTGTCAAACAGATAACTAGTAAAGCATTTCATATGGATAGGTAACTAAATGTTTTTTATGTGTAATCATGAAGAAAATTACGCTTATTGACCTTCCGTGGATGTGACATGTGTTGAAAATATCATCTTTATCTCTTCCATCTTGCTGACAAGTAAGATTTAATAAATGAGGCACCGATCATAAAAACATAATAAGTTACTTGCAGTAAATGAGTATTTTAATATCCGACAATGTTGAAGGTTTGATTTCAGATAGAGGTGTTATGAATTTATCCATTAGACAATTACGGGCATTCATTACCTTAACGGAAACTCAAAGTTTTACTCGTGCAGCGCATAAAATAAACCTTTCACAGCCTGCTTTTAGCGCACTGATCGCTACTCTTGAAGACGAAATTGGTTATCGCTTATTCGATCGTGATACCCGCAAGGTGCAATTAAATGCCAACGGTATTCATTTTATCGAAGTTGCGCGACGACTAATTCAATCCCATGACGATGCAGAAAATGAAATTAGAACTTATGCCACTGGTTATAAAGGCAAAATTGTGCTCGCGTTATTACCGTCTATGGCCGTGGAATGGTTGCCACAGGTGCTGGCTCAACATCACCATGAACATCCTGATATTAAAGTGGAACTACTGGATACACAATGGGATCGCTGCCTGAAAGCAATTCTGGACAAACACGCTGATCTGGCGTTGATGGCCGGTCAACCTTCTCCAGGAACCTTTAGGTCACGTATGCTGTTTGCTGATGATTTTTTTCTTATTTGCCACAGAACTCATCCGCTGGCACAACGACAGAATGTAGATGTTTCAGAAGTTGCACAATACACATTTGTTGGATTCTCTCAAGGGACCAGCATCCGCCAGTACACTGATCAACTGATGACGCCACACAGTTTTAACTATGTGCTGGAAGTGCGTCAGTTGACAACCATGATGGGATTGGTAGCGGCTAACTATGGCGTTAGTATCGTCACGGGATTGACGTTGTTTCAGTTCCAACATAAGGACATTGCTATCGTCCCATTCCGTGATTTATCGTTACAGCGCGGTATCTATCTGGTAACAGATAAAGAACGCCAACTGTCACAATGCGCCAAAGATTTTTATGATCTTTTGCTGACTAAAGCAGAGTGTTTTATGCCACGTTCAGTAAGTTGACCAACCAGACTGCAGGAATATTTATCCTGTTTATTGAACATCAAATAATAATAGTTTTTCCTGAGGTTAGTATTTATTAACACCATATACTTTAATTGAAAACCTAAGCGCAACATCACGTCGGAATGTACAACTTATACTTTGTATTTATACACTCCATAGTGAGCATCTCAATTTTCTCAGTTCAAGTTCGATCACTGTTCACCTCCGTGCGCTAATAATACAAATGACCTCATTTCCACTTTCATAGCATTCCTGTCAGTAAAAGCGCCAGGCCAAAGATCAACACCGCCAACGCGAAACAAATCCATGTTTTCTGATATTGTCCCTACGTTGTTTTCATCCATTCACTCCCCAAAAAACACCATCCCCTTATAGGGTTTCTCCCGGCAGGACGCCAGACGCCTGGCGAGATCGCCAACGTGCAACTCCAGCTTGTGACCGTCTGGATCGAGGAAGTAGTGCGATGCCCCTTCGCTTTTATTCACCTTCCATACCGCCACGCCAGCAACCTCGAGGCGGGCGGCAAAGCGGGCAAAATCCTCTTCCGCTATGCTAAACGCATAATGTGTGTAGTCGCTTTCCTCCGGCGGGGGAACGCGCCGTTGCGGATCCAGCGACAGACACAGCCAGAGATCGCCGCAGGAGAGATACGCACCGGTATCCCACGTCGCGTGCAATCTCATACCCAGAAGCTGCTGATAAAACATAATGGCTGGTGCCAGTTGGCTGACTGCCAGGGTCAGATGATTCAATCCGCTTAACATGGCTTATCCTCTAATGACATCACGATTTGCTGACGTAGCCACCGATGCGCCGGGTCACGGTGCCAGCGTTCATGCCACAGCATCAGCATATCAAATCCCGCCACCGCCAGCGGCGGTTCGACCACCGTCAGGCCGCCAGCGCCACGGACCAGCCGTTCCGGCAGCACCGCCACCAGCTCGCTATTGCGCAGGGTTTCCAGCATAAACAGAAAATGTGGCACAGAAAGCACAACCCGGCGGGTTAGCCCCAGGTTGGCCAGTGCGCTATCAGTCGCGGCGCTGAATCCTCCGCCTTCCGGCGAGACAATCACCTGTTCCAGCTGGCAGAACTGTTCCAGGCTTAACGCAGATTGCAGAGCCCAATGCCCCACTCTGCCCGCCAGCACGTAGCGCTCACGAAACAACAAACGCTGATGTAGTCCCGGCGGCGCGCCATCGTGAGTATGAAAAAACAGATCCACTTCATCTCGCTCCGCCTGCTGTATCAGCCGGGAAGGTTGCAGCCTGTATACCGCCAGACGACTGAGCGGGGAAGCAATTCGCAGCGCATTAATCACCGGTAGCAAAATTGCCGATGCCATATAGTCCGTCGCCGCCACTCGCCAGGTCTGCACCGCTGTCTGCGGATCAAACCCCTGAGCTGGCGTCACTGCCAGCTCCAGCGCCAGTAGCGCATCGCGCAGAGGACCGCGTAGTTCATCGGCGCGAGCGGTGGGCTGCATACCCCGCGGCCCAGGCAGCAGCAGAGGATCGGCAAATATTTCACGCAACCTTGCCAGTTGCACGCTAACCGACGGCTGCGACAAATTAAGGCGCTGCGCCGCACGGGTCACATTATTTTCACTGAGCAGGACATCAAGAGTGCGGAGCAGATTAAGATCCAGACGCTGGAGATTAGACATAACTATACCTGTTATTAAAGTAATTCATTTTTACTATAACGCCAGCCACTCTACTCTGCAGTTCTCCATTGCTCAGAGGTGCTCTCAATGAATGTGTTACTGGTTTATGCCCATCCTGAACCGCGTTCCCTTAACGGCGCGTTGAAAGATTTTGCCGTGCAGCGTCTGCACAATGCCGGTCACGAAGTTCAGGTTTCCGATCTTTACGCCATGCGCTGGAAGGCCGGATTTGATGCCGATGACAGCAGCGCCCCGCCGGTGGGGGCGTGCTGGCGAGCGACGCTGGATTCGCAATACGCCTTCGCTCATGGTACACAACGCGAGGATATCGTTCGCGAACAAGAGAAGCTACTGTGGGCCGATACGGTGATTTTTCAGTTTCCGCTGTGGTGGTTTTCTATGCCCGCTATCATGAAAGGCTGGATTGACCGGGTCTACGCTTACGGGTTTGCCTACGGCGTCGGCGAGCACAACGAAAAACACTGGGGCGATCGCTACGGTGAAGGGACGTTCGCGGGCAAACGGGCGATGCTGATCGTTACCGCTGGAGGGTGGGCGGAGCACTACTCGTCTCGGGGGATTAACGGCTCTATCGACGACATCCTGTTCCCTATTCAGCACGGAATCCTGTTCTATCCTGGCTTCGACGTACTGCCACCGCTGGTATTTTACCGTACAAATAAAATAGACGATTCACGCTTCGCCACATTGTGCGAGGAACTGGCCCGACGGCTGGATACGTTATCCGAAACCGCTCCGATTCCCTTCCGCCGCCAGAATCAGGGCGACTATCTGATCCCGTCGTTAACGCTGCGCCCGGAACTGGCGCCGGGAGAAAGCGGCCTTAGCATTCATCTCAGCCACAAGTGATCTTTCTGCAAGTTGCAGGACAAAACGATTAACCGTTTGCACAACGCTTGTGCTGGCCTCAAAAAGGCAAGGCTCAGGGATGAGCCGGGTCACCGTAGCCGAGGGCGACCCGAATTATTTTTTGAACATATACACTAAATAATACATACAACCGCAATCAAAGAAATAAAAAACCATAACGAACCAACCAGATAATCAAAGCTGCTAGAAACACGATGAATGTCAAAGTTTGTCACTGTGCTTATCGATAAATAACATTTTGTGATTTCAATCGCGGTTATTTTTTCCTTTTTCCCTATTTTGATTACACCCTTTAACCAACAAGAGGACGATGTAATGATACCTAAATCGATTTATCGTCTCATCGCCCAGGGTGGCCTGGACGACTGGTATAATTTGGATCACCGCATCACCAACGACTTCCCTCGTTAATTCTCCGCTGCTGCTTACTCTCTGAAAAATTAATTTATTACTGCGTTTAGTCGTTATTTGTCGCGCCTGTTATTTGTCGCCAGATAACTAAACGCGGCACAGCATTCCCATGGAGAAAATAAATGAAACGTATCCCTGAACCGTTCCGCATTAAAATGGTTGAAAACATTCGTATGACCACCTTTGACGATCGCGTGAAAGCCCTGGAAGAAGCGGGCTACAATCCGTTTTTGCTTAATAGTCAGGATGTTTATATTGACCTGTTAACCGACTCTGGTACCGGCGCCATGAGCGACCACCAGTGGGCCGGGCTGATGATGGGCGACGAAGCTTATGCCGGGTCGCGCAACTATCAGCACCTGTGTGAAAAGGTCAAAGAGATCATCGGCTATCCATACACCATTCCAACCCATCAGGGACGCGGCGCGGAGCAGATCCTGTTCCCGAGCCTGATTGCCCGCCGCAAGTCGGCGCATCCGGTATTTATTTCTAACTTCCACTTCGATACCACCGCCGCTCACGTCGAACTCAACGGTGCAAAAGCCATTAACGTGGTGACGCCGAAAGCCTTCGACACCACCTCCTGGTATGACTGGAAAGGCAATTTTGACATCGATTTGCTGAAAACGACCATCGCCGAGCAGGGTGCGGAAAACGTGGTGGCAATCATTACGACCGTCACCTGCAATAGCTCAGGCGGCCAGCCAGTATCGCTGGCCAATATGCGCGAGGTGTATCAGATCGCTCGTCAGAATAATATTCCGGTGGTGATCGACTCAGCCCGTTTCTGCGAAAACGCCTGGTTTATTAAACAACGTGAAGAGGGCTATGCCGATAAGTCGGTGAAAGAGATTATTCTGGAGATGTACCAGTACGGCGATATGCTGACCATGTCCGCCAAGAAGGACCCGATGGTCAATATTGGCGGGTTGTGCTGCTTCCGCGATGACGTAGCGTTATTCAACGAAGTGCGCATTCGCTGCGTGCCGATGGAAGGCTTTGTCACTTACGGCGGACTGGCGGGACGTGATATGGAAGCAATGGCTATCGGCCTGGAAGAAGGGACCAACGAGGACTATCTCGCTTATCGTATTAACCAGGTGGAATACCTTGGCGAACGCCTGCGTGAAAGCGGCATTCCGATTCAGTATCCGACCGGCGGCCATGCGGTGTTCGTCGATGCCAAACTACTGCTACCACATATCCCGCCAGAGCAGTTCCCGGCCCACGCCTTAAACAACGAACTCTACCTGGAGGCCGGAATTCGCAGCGTGGAAATTGGTTCCCTGCTGCTGGGGCGCGACCCGGAAACCGGCAAGCAGAAGTCGTCGCCAATGGAGCTATTACGTCTGACCATTCCGCGCCGCGTCTACACTAACGATCATATGGACTATATCGCTGACGCGCTGCTCGCCGTTAAGGCCCGTGCCGCAACGATTAAGGGCTTGACCTTCACCTATGAACCACCGGTACTGCGCCACTTCGTCGCCAGACTGAAGCCGGTGAAATAACCTCCCCATAGCGCTCCCGCAACGGGAGCGCCTTTAATCACAAGTCAGTACCAATACCCTCAATCACTCGGGTTGCGTCCGGGTAGCTGTTTGCGCAGCCTGTTATTTAATAAATATAGCCGCATGAGGAATACACCTTATGGCTACATTATCGGTTACAAAAAATACGCCATCGCTCATTGGCGGAGCGATGATCATTGGCGGTACAATTATTGGCGCGGGTATGTTCTCTTTACCAGTGGTGATGTCCGGAGCCTGGTTTTTTTGGTCGCTGCTGGCGCTCATATTAACCTGGTTTTGTATGCTTCACTCCGGATTAATGATCCTGGAAGCGAATCTGAATTATCATATTGGCGCCAGCTTCGACACAATTACCAAAGATTTACTGGGAAACGGTTGGAATATTATTAATGGTGCGACCGTCGCTTTTGTATTATATATTTTGACCTACGCCTATATTTCCGCCAGCGGTTCAGTTATTCAGCATACTTTCGCGCAAATAAATCTCGCTGTACCAGCGCGCTTAGGCGGCCTGGGGTTCGCGCTGGTGGTCGCCTTTATTGTCTGGCTCAGTACCAGAGCGGTATGCCGGATGACCACCATCGTTCTGGGTGCCAAAATTATAACCTTCTTTATGACCTTTGGCGGCCTGATGTGGCATGTTGAACCCGCCATTCTGTTCAACCGCTCGGAAGCCAATGCGACGTATCTGCCTTATGTTCTAATGACGCTGCCGTTCTGCCTGGCATCATTTGGCTATCACGGCAACGTCCCCAGCCTGATGAAATACTACGGTAAAGACCCGCTCATCATTCGCCGCTGCCTGCTGTTCGGTACGCTGATGGCACTGGTGCTGTATATTATCTGGCTGGTGGGCACTATGGGCAATATTCCGCGCCCGGCGTTTATCGATATCGCCGCGAAAGGCGGCAATATCGATGTACTGGTGCAAACCTTAAGCGGTCTGCTGAACAGTTCGACGCTGGATTTACTCCTGACCGTTTTTTCCAACTTCGCCGTCGCCAGTTCGTTCCTTGGCGTGACTCTCGGCCTGTTTGATTATCTGGCGGATCTGTTTAAGTTTAACGATAGTCGACTGGGACGTTTTAAAACCGCGCTGGTCACCTTTCTGCCGCCAATCGTCGGCGGACTGCTGTGGCCAAACGGTTTTATCTATGCCATCGGCTTCGCTGGTCTTGCCGCCACCGTCTGGGCAGCTATCGTACCTGCTCTGCTGGCGCGTACCTCACGTCGGCGTTTCGGCAGCCCAAACTATCGGGTATGGGGCGGTAATGCCATGATTCTGCTGATCTTATGCTTTGGCGGCGTCAACGCGCTAATTCATATTTTATCCAGCGTTAACCTGATGCCGGTTTATCGCTAAGTGAAAAACTGCTTTTACTGCCCTCACTTTTCGTGGCAGGATAACCGTTATGAACAGAAACGTTGTCGTTGCCTACTCGCGTCGTTGGTGGCTGCCTGTATAACAGGCGGCATGATTACGTTTCCTCTATTCAAAGCCGCCGGAAGGCGGCTTTGCTGTTTCTGAGTGGCGCCTTTCGGCCTGATTACACCGTAAGGAGTGACTCATGACCACCACACAAACTATTCTTACCGGCGATCGTCCCACCGGCCAACTGCACCTCGGCCATTACGTCGGCTCCCTGCGCCAGCGCGTACAGCTTCAGCATGACCATCAACAATTTATCCTGATTGCGGACCTGCAAGGGCTCACCGATAACGGTAATAACCCACAAAAAGTCAGCAGCAATATTCTTGAAGTGATGGCTGATTATCTGGCCGTCGGCATCGACCCGCAGAAAACCACCATCTGCCTGCAATCGGCCCTGCCGGCACTGGCCGAACTCAGCGCGCTGTACATGAATATCGTCACCGTCTCCCGCGTCGAGCGTAATCCCACGGTTAAAAATGAAATCGCCCAGAAGGGCTTTTCCCGTTCGCTGCCGGTCGGATTTTTAGCCTACCCCATTAGTCAGGCCGCCGATATCACCGCCTTCAAAGCCGAGCTGGTGCCTGTGGGCGACGATCAACTGCCAATGATTGAACAGACCAACGAGATCGTGCACAAAATGAATAGCCTGACGACAACACCGATATTGCGGCACTGTAAAGCCCTCCTCAGCGAAGTCAGCCGTCTGCCCGGCATCGACGGCAATGCCAAGATGTCGAAATCGCTGGGAAATACGCTCACGCTTTCGGCCAGCGAAGAGGAGATTCATCGTACGGTCAGCGCCATGTATACCGATCCCAATCATCTCCGGGTCGCCGATCCCGGCCAGACAAAAGGTAACGTTGTCTTCACGTATCTCGACGCCTTTCATCCTGATAAGGCATTGGTTGCAGACATGAAAGCGCACTATCAGCGTGGAGGGCTGGGGGACCGACAATGCAAAAATGAACTCGAGTCCTGTCTTCAGGCATTGCTGGCGCCGATGCGTGAACGTCGGGCAACCTGTATTCAGGATAAAGGTATGCTACTGGAACTGCTGCGCCAGGGAAGCAAGCGGGCGCATCAGTTAACACAGCAGACGCTGTATGAAGTGAAACGCGGCCTTGGATTACCGGTGCTGTTCTGAACGCCCCGGGCGCAGACGAAAACCGGGATTAATGACCGCTGTCGCCTTCGTGCAATTTCACGCAGTTGCGCCCATTGCGCTTGGCAACATACAATGCGCTGTCGGCGTCGCGCAGCAGCAGATTGTAATCCGGATGACCGGTGTGGGCGGCGTAGCCAATGCTGACGGTAAGCGAAACCTCGCTCTCCGCACCAACGTCAAACGCCAGTTGGCTAATTTTCTGGCGCAGACGATCGAGAATCGTAAAAGCTTCCGCCGCACCGGTCTCCACCAGCACCAGCAGAAACTCTTCGCCACCGTAGCGGAAGATATAGTCGCTGGAGCGGATATTATCGCTGATGAGCTCCGCGACGAGCTTGATCGCACGGTCGCCTACCATATGGCCCCAGTGATCATTGATCTCTTTGAAATGGTCAATATCAATAATGGCCACCGTCATCGGCAACTCATAATTCATCGCCAGGGCGACTTCATGCTTGAGAACCACCGGCAGATAACGGCGGTTCAACAGGCTGGTCAGCGCATCTTTGCCACCTTGCATCTGCGTTAAACTGCTAAAGAGAACAGCGAGCTGGCTGCCAATCTGCTGACAATGGATATGGATACCCTGTAACAGACTTTGGGTATTTTTATAGTCTGAGCCTTCCACCGAGGCTTTCCAGGCGGATAACAGAGTATCCACCTTGTTAATTAAGTCAGCGATTTCTTGCATTTGCGGATTTTTATTAAAATAACGCACGCATTTATGGCGGAACCACAAACCAAACTCCGAATCAGACAATAACGTACTGTTAATATCCGTTTTATTATCGCTGACAATATTAAAAATAGCGGTATTTTCCCATCCGGAGAGTGAAGCCTGCTGTTTTCCGTATTCCAGCGGCACGTTATCCATCAGACTATACAGGCGGTAAGCCTCTTCATTTTTTGTCGCCCGAGAGTGCGATAAAGTATAAGCATGACACATCATCTCTATCGCCAT
This sequence comes from Klebsiella sp. KE9456, assembly GCF_043832615.1. Lineage (NCBI taxonomy): Bacteria > Pseudomonadati > Pseudomonadota > Gammaproteobacteria > Enterobacterales > Enterobacteriaceae > Klebsiella > Klebsiella sp. KE9456. The sequence goes on along the minus strand of NZ_JBDYQK010000002.1, from coordinate 7,732 downwards.
ACTAATCGCCATGCTGGCGTAGTGGATGGCGGCGATGCTGGTTTCACGGTCAATGGCGCTATCGCGGATAGTTTCAATCAATCCGGCCTTCAACTGACGCGCGCCGCGCAGTACGGCCTCTGCCGGGATCCCGATGCGCGAATGAATGCTGCCGATCAGGTACTGCCGTTCCGCCAGCGCCTGCAGGCCCGCTTTCTCACATGTCAGGAGGTCTTTCACCCACCCGGCCAGCGAGCTACTGAGCCGCTCCTGGACTAAATCATAGGTGAGATACCGTGCGATATCCGGATCCTGGAAAATAAAGTCATAAAAACGGGTCGCTAACGCTTCCGCCTGCTGCCCCGCAATATTTTTAAGTACCGACTTCACTTCCGGCGTCAGGCTGTCGTACAACGGCAACCACTCCTTAAAAATAAGGGCAATATATTTTTGACTTTCATCTTTCATTGAATACAGCACTCGCCAGGCGTTAGTGTATTTTCAGGGCCGGAGATCATACAACAGTTCACCCAGGGTAACCAGATTAAAAATGCGCCAGCCAGCCAGCCAGCCAGCCAGCCAGCCAGCCACCAATAATATCCTCTGGTTATTAGCCATGAAGGCATTGCTTATCGATACGAAGATAAAATGAACTGACGCCCGGAGCCGTAATCTCAATAAATATCATGGGGAATATTGGCTCCCGGTTTCTTCTGCTGTTTTTCTGTTAACCTTGCAACAAGTCCATGCTTTGCATATGGACATATTTATTGCGGGTGCTAGTCTTGCCTTGACGGTAGAAAAAATATGCGTGTTTCATTTAAGGCGAGGATTGCTGATGATGACCACATTAATCGCACCTCCTTCTGACCGGTTAGCAGTTCCTCAGCCCCCCTGCGCCGACTGGCCCTTCCCTTCATTCCTCACTTCTCTGAAGAGACAGTACTTCACTATGCGAAGAAGAAACACGCGCCACTCAGCAAATGGAACAAAGCGAGTCGTGTATGGACAAAATCAAACGGCGTTGGGTTGGATTCACTGCGGCTTTACTGATGGTGATAGCCGCCGCGGCATGGTGGATGCTACGCCCGCCAGGGGTTCCGGCAGGTTTTGCCAGCAGCAATGGCAGAATTGAGGCGACCGAAGTCGACATCGCCACAAAAACCGCCGGACGTATCGCCACGATTCGGGTTAATGAGGGACAGTTTGTCCGCCAGGGCGAAGTCCTGGCCCGGATGGATATCCGGGTACTCAACGAACAGCGCCTGGAAGCCTCCGCACAAATTAAGGAAGCGGAAAGCGCAATCGCCGCTGCCAAAGCGCTGCTCGACCAGCGCCAAAGCGAAATGCGCGCCGCCGAAGCAGTGGTGAAGCAACGCCAGGCCGAATTAAATTCCGCCGCCAAACGCCACGCTCGCTCCAGCACGCTATCACAACGCGGCGCAGTCTCCGCTCAACAGCTTGACGACGATCGGGCGACAGCGGAAAGCGCCAGGGCAGCGCTGGAATCAGCAAAAGCGCAAGTGTCAGCGGCCAGAGCGGCTATCGAGGCGGCGCGAACCAACATTATTCAGGCCAAAACCCGGGTCGAAGCAGCTCAGGCCACCGAACGTCGAATCATCGCCGATATTGACGATAGCGAACTTAAAGCACCGCGCGATGGCCGTATTCAGTATCGCGTTGCTGAGCCGGGAGAAGTGCTGGCAGCAGGTGGTCGGGTGCTAAATATGGTCGACTTGTCCGATGTCTATATGACCTTCTTCCTGCCCACTGAACAGGCAGGTCTGTTGGCGCTGGGCAGCGAAGCGCGGATTATCCTTGATGCCGCACCGAATCTGGTCATTCCGGCCAATATCAGTTTTGTCGCCAGCGTAGCGCAATTTACCCCAAAAACGGTAGAAACCCGCGACGAGAGGCTGAAGCTGATGTTTCGCGTCAAAGCCCGCATTCCGCCTGAATTACTTGTACAGCATCTTGAGTATGTGAAAACGGGCCTGCCCGGCATGGCCTGGGTAAGGCTGGATAACCAGCAGACGTGGCCCGAAGCATTGACGGTGAGGGTGCCGCGATGAAAACGGTCGCCAGCCTGGAAAATGTGAGTCAGCACTTTGGCGCCACCGTCGCCCTAAAGGACATTACGCTGAATATTCCCGCCCGCGGTATGGTGGGGCTGATCGGGCCTGATGGCGTGGGTAAATCCAGCCTGCTATCGCTGATTTCCGGTGCGCGAGTGATTGAGCATGGTAGCGTCATGGTTCTCGGCGGTGACATGCACGATGCGCGTCACCGTCTGAATGTGTGTCCCAAAATCGCCTGGATGCCTCAGGGACTGGGGAAGAATCTCTATCATTCCTTGTCGGTATACGAAAACATTGAGTTCTTTGCCCGCTTATTCGGTCATGACAAGGCCGAACGCGAAAGCCGGATCAATGCGTTGCTGCACAGCACGGGGCTGACGCCGTTTCGCGACCGTCCGGCAGGGAAACTCTCCGGAGGGATGAAGCAAAAGCTTGGTCTCTGCTGCGCGCTTATTCACGATCCGCAGTTGTTGATCCTTGATGAACCCACTACCGGGGTCGATCCCCTCTCCCGGGCACAATTCTGGGATTTGATCGACAGCATTCGCCAGCGTCAGCCGGAAATGAGCGTACTGGTCGCCACCGCCTATATGGAAGAGGCGGAACGTTTTGACTGGCTGGTCGCGATGAATGCGGGAGAGATACTGGCGACCGGCAGCGCCGAAGAATTAAAAGCCCAAACGGAGAGCCGGACGCTGGAGCAGGCCTTTATTGCTCTGTTGCCGGAGACGCAGCGCCGGGCGCATAAAGAGGTGCTCATTCCGCCGCGCAACGCCGGGGAGAATGACATTGCAATTGAAGCTCGCGATCTGACGATGCGCTTCGGTAATTTTATCGCCGTTGATCATGTTAACTTTCGCATCGCCCGTGGCGAAATTTTCGGTTTCCTCGGTTCTAACGGCTGCGGTAAATCCACGACCATGAAAATGCTGACCGGGCTGCTACCGGCCAGCGAAGGCGAAGCGTGGCTGTTTGGCCAGCCAGTGGATCCTAAGGACATCGAAACCCGTCGTCGTGTCGGCTATATGTCGCAATCCTTTTCCCTCTATAGCGAGCTGACCGTCCGGCAAAACCTCGAACTGCATGCTCGCCTGTTCCATATTCCGGATATCGAGATCCCCGATCGGGTTGCTGAGATGAGCCGGCGCTTTATGCTGGAAGACGTTGTGGATACTCTGCCCGCCTCACTGCCATTGGGGATTCGTCAACGATTATCACTGGCGGTAGCGGTGATTCACCGCCCGGAAATGTTAATTCTTGATGAACCGACCTCCGGCGTCGATCCCATTGCCCGGGATATGTTCTGGCAACTGATGGTCGATTTAGCCCGTCAGGATCGGGTGACGATTTTTATCTCCACCCACTTTATGAACGAAGCGGAACGCTGCGATCGCATTTCGCTTATGCATGCCGGGAAGGTGTTAGCCAGTAATACGCCGCAGGCACTGGTCGAACAGCGTGGAACGGATAGCCTCGAAGCAGCGTTTATCGCCTGGCTACGGGAGGCAGCAGACGCCGCCCGGCCACCAGAGGTTGAGCGCGCACAGGGTCCTGTTAATGCACTTAAAAACGAAATGCCGCAACCGCGTCAGGCATTTAGCTTGTCCCGCCTGTTTAGCTACAGTCGCCGCGAGGCGCTTGAGTTACGCCGCGATCCGGTACGATCGATCCTGGCATTGCTCGGCACCGTGATCCTGATGTTTATTATGGGCTATGGGATCAGTATGGACGTTGAAGATCTGCGATTCGCGGTGCTCGACCGTGACCAGACCATCAGTAGCCAACGCTGGTCGCAAAATATCACCGGCTCACGCTACTTTATTGAACAAGCGCCGTTGCAAAGTTATAGCGAACTGGACAGACGAATGCGCGACGGCGAACTGGCGGTGGCTATCGAGATTCCGCCCAATTTCGGCCGCAATATCGCCCGGGGTACGCCGGTGCAAATTGGCGTGTGGGTGGATGGTGCGATGCCAAACCGGGCGGAAACAATACGCGGCTACGTGCAGGCAATGCATCTGGCCTGGCTACAGGAAATGGCTGCTCGTCAGTCGAGCCCCAAGCGCGATACTTCTCTGATTTCCATCGAAACCCGTTACCGCTATAACCCGGATGTGAAGAGTCTGCCAGCCATTGTCCCGGCGGTTATTCCACTGCTATTGATGATGATCCCGGCGATGCTCAGCGCGCTTAGCGTCGTTCGCGAAAAAGAGCTTGGCTCAATAATTAATTTATACGTGACGCCAACCACCCGTAGCGAATTTCTGCTGGGTAAACAGATGCCGTATATCGCTCTGGGGATGTTCAACTTCTTTCTGCTTTGCGGGCTGTCGGTATTTGTCTTTGGCGTGCCGCATAAAGGGAGCTTTTTGACTCTCATGCTGGCCGCGCTGCTCTATATCACTATTGCTACCGGGCTCGGCCTGCTGATCTCAACCTTTATGAAAAGCCAGATTGCGGCGATTTTTGGCACCGCGATCATCACGCTTATCCCGGCGACGCAGTTTTCAGGAATGATCGATCCCGTTGCCTCGCTGGAAGGGCCAGGCCGCTGGATTGGTCAAATTTATCCAACCAGCCACTTTCTGACGATTGTGCGGGGGACGTTTTCGAAGGCGCTGAATCTGACAGATCTATGGATGTCCTTTATACCTCTGCTCATTGCTGTTCCGCTGGTGCTTGGCCTGAGCGTATGGCTGCTGAAAAAACAGGAGGGATGATGCGCGGATTACGCAATATTTATAATCTGGGCGTGAAAGAGCTACGCAGTCTGCTAGGCGATAAAGCAATGCTGACATTAATCGTATTCGCTTTTACCGTCTCGGTATACTCCTCCGCCACCGTGATGCCCGGATCGTTGCATTTAGCCCCTATCGCCATCGCTGATATGGATAAATCCCAGCTCTCATCGCGTATTATTAACGGCTTTTATCGGCCCTGGTTTTTACCGCCTGAACTCATTACCGCTGATGAAATGGACGCGGGCCTGGATGCCGGGCGCTACACTTTCGCCATTAATATTCCGCCCGAATTTCAGCACGATGTGCTGGCCGGACGCCAGCCAGAGCTACAGGTTAACGTTGACGCTACGCGAATGAGTCAGGCGTTTACCGGTAATAGCTATATTCAGAATATCGTCACTGGTGAGGTAAATAGCTTTGTCGCTCGCTATCGGAATAACAGCTCGCTGCCGGTTGAGCTGAACGTCAGGATGCGTTTTAATCCGAACCTTGAACAAGAACGTTTCGGTGCGGTAATGGCGATTATCAACAATATCACCATGCTGGCGATTGTTCTTACCGGTTCGGCGCTGATACGCGAGCGTGAACACGGCACCGTGGAACATCTGTTAGTTATGCCGGTCACGCCGTTTGAGATTATGCTGGCGAAAATATGGTCAATGGGGCTGGTCGTGCTGGTCGTTTCCGGTCTATCCCTGATATTGATGGTTCAGGGGGTTCTTCAAGTGCCGATTGAAGGTTCCGTACCGCTGTTTATGCTGGGGGTGGCCCTGAGTCTGTTTGCCACCACCTCGATTGGCATTTTTATGGGGACGGTGGCGCGTTCAATGCCGCAACTGGGTTTGTTGATGATTCTGGTCCTTTTACCGTTGCAGATGCTCTCAGGGGGATCAACGCCGCGGGAAAGTATGCCGCAGGCGGTGCAGGACATCATGCTCACCATGCCGACAACCCATTTTGTCAGCCTCGCGCAAGCGATTCTGTATCGGAGTGCGGATTTCGCAATAGTCTGGCCGCAGTTTCTGACGCTTCTGGCTATTGGTAGTGTGTTTTTTACGATTGCGCTACTGCGCTTTCGTAAGACCATCGGTGCAATGGCATGAGCCAGTACCGTTATTGCAATATCAGGTAGTGGTATCTGCGTTATTTATTACGGTTCATAAAGCGGCGCAGCAGCCAGGTGAACCCCATTGCCATGCTGAATAAGATAAACAACAGTAGCACCCAACTGACTGAGATTCGCAGCAACGTATTTAGCGTCATAAAGGGCTGAAGATACACGGTAAATGAGTGATCTACAGGCTTTCCCAGCAGAGTCATAACGCCATCCGTCAGCCATACCAGCACCCGGCAGACCAGCCAGATAATCGCAGGCCAGCAGAGCAAAACCAGAAAGGTGAAACGCTCCTGAATATAAATTATCAGTTGGCGCAGAGGAGGACAGTTGATCAAAATTTTCATTTATATTCTATATTCTCATATTGCCAGCCGGTGACATACATCAGTCGTCAAAAGACGTTATCGGATTCACCGCCATACAGGTGATGCTTCCTATGTTTTATCAGATTTGAATTAACCTGAATCCGATCGAGTTAACAAAGTGTTAAGGACACTAAGACATTTGTCTGAAAAAGTCCAGCCATTACGCCATTGTTCTACATTAAGCGAGGGTATTGTCGCCATTTGTTAATATAATTATATTATCGTAACTAAATAATTATACTTAAAATAAGCCACACCGTATTCACATTCAACATTAAGACTTTTCCCTATATATTCATTCACTATCAGAACTAAAAAATAATAACACCATAAGGTAACCCATTGTATTTTATATATTAAATTAATATTATTATTTAGTTTCAAGCAATGATGTTGTTCTTAAAGACCATGTCTGAGAATAGCTTTTGCCTTGCATCGCCACAGCATTGGCTCTTTTAGTTACCGCCCGAAGTGAATGATATAAATTATTTTTATCAAAATCATACCCATGATTACCGTATAACTCATGAAGTTGCCTGTTACTGATAGCAGTACAACAGGTAGGCGTTGTTCTATCAGTCACAATCCGTTAGTTTTACTCCAGAAGCTAAAGTAAGATCTCAACCAGTGGCAACCCTTTCATTAATTTGCCACCTTTTAATCGAACTGCCAGGGGTAAAGTTTCCTCTCCTCAGCATTCAGACAACAGAATATGAAGGTATCTGAAAGCAAAAATGTTGTGGCATATTGAAAATATGGGGCAACAACACTTAGTCAGCCAGATCTGACCGCATCCCTAACCATTTTTTATTATCCTTAACGAAAAAGCCCATTCGTCAGGATGGGCTTAGACGACAAAAAGCAAAAGGCCCAGTCTTTCGACTGAGCCCTTTGCTTTATTTGATGCCTGGCAGTTCCCTACTCTCGCATGGGGAGACCCCACACTACCATCGGCGCTACGGCGTTTCACTTCTGAGTTCGGCATGGGGTCAGGTGGGACCACCGCGCTACGGCCGCCAGGCAAATTCTTTGTGCTCTGTCCTGTGTCTTTTGCGCTGATACTGCGTTGGCTGCTCTGGCGAGCGTCAGTCACATACCCGTGTATGCTCCTTCCGTCGCTGCGTTTGCCGCCTTGTCTCAGCGCAAAATCCTTCGGACTCTGAATCTAAGCTGAATATTGTCTCTCAAATCGCCAAAACATCTTCGGCGTTGTAAGGTTAAGCCTCACGGTTCATTAGTACCGGTTAGCTCAACGCATCGCTGCGCTTACACACCCGGCCTATCAACGTCGTCGTCTTCAACGTTCCTTCAGGAGACTCTAAGTCTCAGGGAGAACTCATCTCGGGGCAAGTTTCGTGCTTAGATGCTTTCAGCACTTATCTCTTCCGCATTTAGCTACCGGGCAGTGCCATTGGCATGACAACCCGAACACCAGTGATGCGTCCACTCCGG